>JBAXNV010000043.1:0-1735 GCA_037133595.1 bacterium | reverse complement strand
TGGGATCAGGGCTGTCCTCTTGTCTGCCTAGCTTGGCAAATCTTGCTAGTAGCTCCTTGGTTAATAGTTTCATATATATTCACCTCCTTTCTTTTGGCTTCCTTCCGAAAATTAATGGTTGGGAAGTATGGCCATACTTCCCATACTTGGGTGTTCCCAAAAGCAGGGTGAATTTTGCAAGGGCAAATGAAGTGCAGTTTATTGAAGCGAAGCGGAAACCCTTGCAAAAAGAGGGGTAAGACCCCTAAAGATCAAGCTTTTCTAACATATTTTAAGTACAATATCCAAGAGGGGCCAGATTTTCATGAGTTAAAACAAAGCTTTGCGCTTATGGAAGAGAGTTCTTAGAAATCAAAGGCGATTCATCCACCTAAACTTGGGTAGGAATTAACAGCGATGAATATTTGCGGCTAACAATTACTGGTCAAGTACCACGAACAGCAATGCCACGCAGAATTCGTGGAACACGAACCAGAACAATGGGAACACGAACAACAATAATAAGACGAATGCGAACTCCGTCAGGTGTGTCCGTTAGCACAGGACTTTGGTAATATTAGTACATGTTCTATCAAAACATGCCCCTCTATTTGCAGCTCATTGATTTGTTGAAGATCGAATATGCCTATATTCACAATCTACAAAAAGAATATAAGTATTCGCTCGGCGAAGATGTAATCCGCCTCACTTGGGATTTAGTTGATCTCTTTATTGAGGCACAAACCAATGGCTACAACAATTCCGATAAGAAGAAAGTCATTAATGAAATTGCCCATAAATTTGATAGCCTCAAACTACGAGTCAGATTCTTGACAGAATTAAAGCAAATATCTCTACATCAAACGACGCATATTAACGAGTTGCTCGTGGGTATCGGCAAAATGATTGGTGGCTGGCAGAAGAATGTCTAAATCCATTCTCACGAGCACCAATGTGCTTAAAGCATACATTAACTGTCGCCAAAATAAGCGCAAAACCATCAATGCTCTCAAATTTGAAATGAATTTGGAGCACAACTTGGCTGAGCTACTTCTAGAACTACAAAACAGAACGTATAAGCCAGGGAAATCAATTTGTTTCGTCGTCACAAAACCCAAACCTAGAGAAATATTTGCCGCTGAGTTTTGTGACCGCGTAGTTCATCATATTTTAATCAATCAAGTCCAAAAGATCTGGGAGGAAAAGATTTTTATTGATGACTCTTATGCCTGCCGTCCGGGTAAGGGTAACCACTATGGCGTAGAGCGCCTCCAAAAATATGCCAAAGAGTTTAGCTATTACGGCTCATTCGATATCGCCAACTTTTTTGGCAGTATTGATAAGCTGGTCATCTATGAAAGTTTTGCCAAAGTAATCAGAACTATTAATCGCCCCGATTGGTGGAAAGAAGAAATTTTGTGGCTGAGTAAAACAATTATTTTCCATAATCCTGCCAACAACTATACCTACAAAGGCGACCCAAAGCTTAAAGATTTAGTCTCGCCATATAAGTCACTCATTCACAAAGACGGCATGACTGGGATGCCAATAGGTAATCTCACCAGTCAATTCTTAGCCAACGTCTACTTAAATGAACTCGATCAATTTGTCACTAAAACACTTGGAGCCAAGGGATACGGTAGATACGTGGACGACTTTGTCGTATTTGCCAACTCCAAAGAAGAACTGAGAAACTGGCGCGATCAAATAACCAAGTTTCTGTGTGATGAGCTACACATTCAACTTCATCCTAAGA
>JBAXNV010000042.1:0-2150 GCA_037133595.1 bacterium | reverse complement strand
TTATTTAACATGCTACAACCAGGCGAAATACAAAATGCTGGTGCACAAATAAGTGTATTAGAACCTCATAAACTCGAATATGGATGGCAGAACTTAAATCAAAGTAATGTTGAGGGTGAAACTCCCTTGGTATTGGCAAGTCGTGAACCAAAATATTTTGATGAAATAGCAAGAACATCATATTTGAAAAAATTGTTAGGTTTAAACTCTGTGGTGTTTGAGAAGTCTGCGGAAAATCTTTCTCCTGAGAAAAATCTTACTATTGATCGCAGTGCGATTGTAGTCCAGTCGTTAGTGAAGTTGTTATTAAAAACTGAATCTGGTGGTGATAAGAATCAATATAAAAATGAATTATATGAAGTTGCTAGAGGATTTAATGTGATGACAGAAGGCAATATAAATATTATAGAGAATAGCGATTTGGCAAGGTGGCTGACAGATGAAGTCAGGGGTGGTATGGTAGGTCTTGAAAATCAGAGACCTTTGGACTTGGCAAGTAAAATATTGGATAAGTTATTTGTAACTTATCATAAGTTTCAAAATATTTTTCCTGCGGAAAATTCTAATCAACAGCAAAGAGTAGTCGTTCATCCAAATGATCCTTATATCGGTTTAATTCATACTGGTGAAGGTGTGAGCCTATTAGAAGTTTATGATATTGGTCTAGAAAGGCCTGAGCAAAGAGATCGCCATTATTTCCTAGAGATGGATGTAGCAGAATGGGAAAATTCAGTGCTAAATGAAGATGATTTGTCTCCAGATATTATTGCAAGAATAATTAATACTGCTCGTGATGGGAAATTGATGGTGAGCGTGGATGAGCAGGGTAATTATCGGAGTTTGCAAAATATATTAAGAAACGATGTGTCGACACTCCAAGATATGATAATAGGAATAGTGGTGTTGGAATCTCGGCAAATTAATGGAGCAATAAAATTGGAAAAGATGGGAAAAATATTGGATTATCAATTGCCGGAATAATAAATTGAGATAGGTTACTCAAACAAAGAAGCCAGCCAGGTAAAGAAGCGAGCAAGCGGATTCTTTGAGGGAGTGGTTACCGGCGTAGTTTCTGCTTCTGTAGTTACAGGGATGTCATATTTCTGTGTAGTGGAAGAAGGTGCCATATAAGTAGGATTGGTAGGAGCAGTCGTTGGTGCGACAGTGGGCGAGGTAGTGGGTTTAACTGTCGGCTTGACGGTTGGTTTGGGAGTAGGAGTAGGGGTGGGAGTCGAAGTGGTGACACATTTGAATTCTAGTCGAGATGTTTCGTTGCTATCTAATCCATCTTTGCTAGCATGAGCCCACCAAGAATACGTGACGTTGGGTGAGATGGTCGCGATATATTCGCCCTTGGTAATACCATCGAAAGAGAGGATTTTGCCAGCTTTGTCATCAATCCTAGCTTTGTATGACTGAGCCCCATCGACTGTATCCCACATAAGACGGACAGATTTGCCGTCAGGATTGCAAGTTGAGCGAGGATTACTTGGAGCTGAGGGGGCACCACAGTTGAGCGAGAAACTGTCAAAAGAGGTTTTCTCGACGTCATCACTACCAAAACTGATAAAAACAGGGTCAGTGGTCAAATTATCATAGGTGCCAATTTGTTGCCAGTCAGAACCAGATATTTTGGCATAGGTGCGGAAAGTCGATCCTTGACGTTCGATTTTGTAGGCTGTGGGTTGTTTGGACGAATCAATAGAAATTGTTTTCCACTCGTCAAAGATATCGGTGACTCCATCGGCCTTTGTTAACCGACCAGATTCAATTTTACCATTGGTTTTGCTGTATTGGATTTTGACAGCTTTGGTACGAACATCGTAAAAATTGCGAGCGATCATAACTGGGTTGGCCGTATTTGCGTTTGCATTTGAGATATTGAGAATAGCGACAAAGTTGCCGTTGTATACGGCAGTAATCATTCGACCATTGGAAGAAAAGCTAGCTTGGCCGTTTTGGATGGTGCTAGTACGTGGGTTCGAATAATTATAAAGAGAATTCTCACTATCAAATGAATCATCAATCTTATTGTTGCAGGTTAGATTGGAACAAGTAAATTGTAAACCAGAAGCCTCGCTGATGACGTTGCCAGTACCCTCTGCGTGTACCCAGAAGCTATATTTATTATTAGGAAGGATATCTCGCTC
>JBAXNV010000041.1:0-3026 GCA_037133595.1 bacterium | reverse complement strand
TAACAAGTATGAGTTATGAAAGACAACACGTCTAGTTTATGGGGTACCGGTCACTTAGTATTTACCTGGAACGGTATAAAATATGACTATATTGGTGATACCGGTCAAGTACTTCATCTATTCCCCAATGGGAGTGACTATCTACCCATAGCTGGTGACAGATTGAAACCCTTAAATAACAAGTATTCAATCAAAGTATCGGAAGAATATAACGAAATTGTCTATTATGATGAGCTGGCTCTAAGAACTTATGATCACGCGCCAGGTTACAAGGTTGCAACTACTTTAGAACGTGGCAAAAAAGACCAGGTATATACCGTGAGTGAGAATCCATCCAATCCGCTTCTTTCATGTACTGATAAATATAGTAAAGATTGTCAATCTGATTTATCTGAATATGATGATAAATGGAGCTACAAAGACCAAAGCAATCTCAATTACTGGACAGTCAATTTTGGTGATTTATCACAAGCAGAAAGGATATTATTGGTTATTCAAGGCGCCGAAGATTACACTGTTTCGACTGTTCCAAATGCTAGAACTATTCAAGTAAAAGATGCTCAAGGGAAATGGATCACAGTTTTTGACCAAACCAAAATGTCTACGACAGGTGGGAGCCCAAAGCTGCAGATAATCGATATGACTGGCAAATTCCCAACCAACAATTATGATGTTCGCCTCTCGTTCAACAGAACTCGCATGAATTACTTGGCAGTAGACACGTCTTTGCAACAAGAATTAACAGTTAATACACTCCATCCTACAACTTCAGATTTACAATTTCATGGATTTAGCTCGATTAATAAAGAATTTTTCTGGGATCACAATTATGATAATATTTCACCCAATCCACCCAACATTTTTGCAGAACAATCTGGAAACTTTACCAAATATGGAGATGTTTCACCACTCTTACAAGGTATAAATAACCAATATGTCGTCATGCATTATGGTGACCAGATTAGCGCTGAATTTGATTACATTCCGCCAGCTAGTGGACTAGAGCGGGACTTTGTCTTGTTTAGTTATGTTAATTACAAGCATGCAAAAACAGGTACTGTCGGTAGATCGGTGGAGCCACTGCCATTTTATGGGATGATCAAATATCCTTATTCCTCACCCCAAACATATCCTATGACTCCCGAAAACATCGAATATCTCAAATTCTGGAATACTCGCGTCATAAAGAGCCACAAAAGTGGAGGTGGGAGTACGGTCATCAATTCTCATTCTAGTGCAACTGTTTCTGGTACCGGTTATGTAGGTGGGCTAGTGGGAGATAATCAAAAACTAATTACTGGTTCTTATGCTACAGGGCAGGTCATATCTAGTGGTTACTATAGTGGTGGTTTAGTAGGTCGCAATTATAATCCAGGTGAGATCAATAATTCCTACGCCACAGGAAATGTCGAGACTACTCAGGACTATGCAGGTGGCCTTGTTGGATACAACACAAATATTATTACCAATACATATGCCACAGGCACTGTGACAGGTTTAAATTATCTGGGAGGACTCGCTGGTCAAGATGATGCAGGTATTTCAAATTCATTCAGCACTGGTAATGTAGTTGGTGGTGAAGGAGGTTTACACATTGGTGGATTTGTTGGAGCTGGTACACAGTTCGACCTCTACAACGGACTAAACTTTTGGTTTAATACTACTCAAACTGTTGGAGTCGATGACGTGGCAAATGAGCCCTGGTCATTAGCAAAGTCAGAAAGTACTGATTATTTCAAAAGCAATCTGAGTAATGGGCCATTCCCAGAGTGGTCATGGTCAGGAGTAAATCAAAAATGGTCAGTTGTCTCAAATGGATATCCCGCACTCTACAACAGTTCTATTTATGTCCAAGTAGATACAGAACTAGAAACTGGAGGGATAACAAGCAATATTGGCGAAATTCTGGATCATACTTCATCAATCGATCTATATTTTGAAAAACCAGATTATGGCAAAGTACAATTTGCAGCAACTCTAGATTTAACAGATCCTACTGTAATTGCCTGGTTACAAGAGCTAGGGACAAAACTGAATTTATCGATAAATGGCCAAATCAGTTTAGATGCAGACACAATCAAAGATCTTATCAACACCCAAGCCATCCTCACGATGTACAACATTACCCTGAATGATCCAAAGATTTTAGTCGATGGTGCGGACGACAATTTTGGAGTTGTCACAAACCTAGTCTATGACCCAATAACCCATACGCTGACTTTTAATGCTGCCCACTTTACAACGTTTAAGGCAGTCGAAAAGACATCATCCTCAACTTCATCAAATACTTCGTCTTCCTCTGCAAGTAGTGCAGATTCATCCTGCAATGATCCAAAGCCAAATTCAACCCCAGATCTATTTCAAATTAATTCAACAGGTACAACAGCAAAAATATTTTTCACTCCACTCAGCGATACGAATAAATTCTATATCAGCTACTCAACCAAACCTAAAGCAGAGGAGCATGGAGTAGAGATAGAACTATCCAAAGAAGGTGTCCAGAACTACACAATCAAGGAACTCAAACCAAATACTATTTATTATTATAAAGTTCGTGGCCAAAACGGATGTGCATCAGGTGACTGGAGTAATATTTTAGCCGCCAAAACTGGCTCAAGATTTTCTACAACGCCAAAGTCATATTTCAAAAAACCCCTCATATATAAACCACTCATTTCTTCTATAACTACTACAAAAAAATCAAAATTAGCTCCAATCATTTCGCCTATTATCACTCCTAGTGCACCAGAAACAGTTCAACATGCAATACCAGAAAAACAAGCCACAGAGACTCCGAAGCTAAAGAAATGTTTCCTATGGTTGTGTTGGTAAGCAATGTATCGATCTATATCATAATTCCGTGAATATCACCCATAATACGACATGGATTCACGGATTATTGACAAATAAATGCTGATTGGAAATATAGACGACTCGATTGCAGGTAGATTTCGTAAAGAACACGAATATGTCGAGCTATGTGACAAAACGTGTTGGTTTTCGACCCTGTTTCGTCCTCAAAAAGT
>JBAXNV010000040.1:0-3220 GCA_037133595.1 bacterium | reverse complement strand
TCTCGAGGACCATATGGTACCTCAAAAGTGTTACCGATGTATCTCAGCCTAATCAATGAGACTCAATATATGACATAATCTGCACATGTGGCAAACACAAGCAATGCAATATCTATATTGGCTCCAGATTCACCTTCCCTTGCCGGGATTTGCGTTTTTTGGGGCACTTTTGGAAGAAGTGGTGTCGCCAATACCAGCAACTGTAGTGCAAATCGGAGTAGGTCGACTGGCAGAAACACAAAATTACCCCTGGTATGGAATAATATTCTTGGGATTTATTGGAGCATTTGGTAATACATTGGGAGCGTTGTGGTCTTATGGGATCTACCGTTTAATTGGGGCTTGGCTTATTAAGACAATGGGCAAGTGGGTAGGCATAACACAAGCGAAGATACAAACAGCTCGAGATTTTCTACAAAAAGGTGCAAGAGATGATGTAGTTATCTTCTTATTACGCGCCCTTCCCTTTGTCCCAATATTTAACCCTAGCGTGATCTGCGGCATCCTGGGAATTCGCTTCTCAACATTTGTTATTGCAACATTCCTTGGCTATGCCGTAAGAAATTGCTATATGCTGACGGTTGGATTTGTGGGAGTTGATGCTTTTAAAAATGGTGACCCCAAAGCAATTGGACTATTGATCTTGATAGCGGTAGTTGTTGGGATAATGATCTTTATTTCAAACCACCACGCACGGCGTGCAACAGAGCCAACCCAGTCAATTGATGTGGTTTGATTGTTTTGCCTCCCTTTTCGAGTCGAACAACAAAACCAGCTTTTTCAAATAAATCGAGCATTTCTCTAATATCGTAGTGACCTCTGCCATGAATCTCGATAAGCCAGCGATCGGCCTGAGAAAGCTGGTGCTTAACGCTGCTTATTAGATCGTACTCATATCCTTCAACGTCCATTTTGATTAGGTCATAATGAGTTGTAAGGATTTGACGAAGAGGAGTAGCGGCAAAATCACCTGGCCTAGTAACTTGAGACTCATTCCAAGCTCCGGGATAAACACTAACTGTCGAACGCCAAGAATCGTCTGTATTGGTATGAAGAAGAATCTTACTGCCTTCGGTAACAACCGCTGACTCGTGGAGATTGACCCCTTGGATGTTGTTCCAAAGCAAATTTTCTTTGAGAAGTTTTAGACTTTCTTGATGAGGCTCATAAGCATCGATTGTGCTGCCCGGGAATAATTGCTTAAAATAAAGGATCGATAGCCCAATATGACTTCCAATATCTAGAATATGAGGTGCCTCGTTGCCCAACTCCAAGTAGTAACAATGTTCACCCCAGATTTCGCGCTTGAGCGCGTGATATTCGACTGAGTCATCGAACATAACCTCATATTTGCCTAGTTTGCCTGTATTCATATAGTGTAGTATAGCTTATATGCTTGTGATAGAGTGAAATTAGTTATTATAGTGGAGGTTGATTATGACTGGATACAGCGCAAATATCGAAGATTTAACTCAAGCAAACACCAATTTTCGACAAGTGTTATACACGGGGGCTCATGCTCAGCTAGTTGCAATGAGTTTACTGCTTGGCGAAGAGATTGGAATGGAAACCCATGCAAGCGTTGATCAATTCTTTCGACTTGAGTCTGGAACACTGAAAATTATTATGAACGGCGAAGAGTCAACGCTAACAAGTGGGATGGTGGCGATTGTACCTGCGGGAGTTGCACACAACGTGATAAATATTGGAGCAAATGTTGCCAAACTATATACTATTTATTCCCCTCCCAATCACCCCGCAATGACTGTACACGCTACCAAGGCAGATGCCGAGGCAAGCGAAGCTCTTGAGCACAACTAGATTATTTTTTGACGATAGCGCCAACAAAATCGATTAGAGGGAACATTGTCCTAACTTCTGTCCAGAATTTTTCGGCAAGACGAGCAGAATATTGGGCGTTGTTGCCTTTTTCCATGGTGTTACAGAGTCTTTTTTCGTAATCGTGGATTATGTCCATAATTGGTTTGCCCTCATCGTTGTAGGCAGCCTGGTGAGTTTTTTTGTCTTTGGCGTAGAGATCATGAATACCCTTAAATCGCCCAAAATCGGCGGCATGATCTGTGACCATTTGCTTGAAGTATTCTTTGTATTTGACTGCCATAAATATGAGAATAGCATATAATCAGCCCTAATGAAAAGACTCTCACAAACTTTGCCAATTATTATCATTTGCTTGACGCTATTTGGAGTACTTGATGCTGGATATCTGACTTACGAGCATTATGCACATATTACACCGCCATGCTCAATACATTGGTGGATAAGTGACTGTGGTCTTGTACTCGGGAGCAAATACTCTACCATCATCGGTATACCCCTGGCACTACTTGGAATATTACAGTATACAGCTGAGTTCGTGATGGCGATTATTGCGTACTTTACCAAACAGAAGTGGGTAGAGAAGATATTGATAATCCAAAGCACAGGAGGTTTGCTGGCATCTACTTACTTTGTATATTTGATGGTTATAGTAATCCGAGCAGTTTGCCTCTACTGCTTTGGTTCAGCGATTATAAGTATGCTACTTTTTGCTCTAATATTAGTAAAATTTGCATCAAGCTCAAATTTTTGGAACAGATTTACTAACTTGTAGCAGCCATTGCCCCAACTTTGTCTTATCAGCCTTGCGAACTTGAGTAAATCTGGTTACCTTGACTGAACTGATGCCACAAAAATTGAGGGTAGCTTTGACTACAGCATTGAGATCGCTATTTCGATTCTGAAGGGCAAGCCAGATCCCAGGAGAGTCGCAAGTAGTAATGACATGACCAGTTTTGCCAGCGAGTAGCCTATCCCACATTGGGTCGTTCTTGTGATACTTGAAAGCAAAGCCAGGTGTTAGTATGCGATCGAAGAAGCCCTTGAGTATCGCCGGCACATTGCCCCACCAGACAGGATAGATTATCACCCAGTGGTTGCACCAAGATATAATCTTCTGTGCCTCTATAAGATCTTTCTCTAGTGGCTGTTCTTGCTTGAATCCTGCCCAGAGGATTGGGTCAAATTGTATGTCGCCTAGATTTTGTCTACGAACAATGTGGCCTAGCTTGATGGCAGTTTGCTCGTAAATATCTGCAATCGCTGAGCCAAAGCTTGTTTTGTCTGTGTTGGCCTGAAGGATGTATATGTTCATGTGAACATTATATCTGATTAGGCTGAGATACATCGGTAACACTTTTGAGGTACCATATGGTCCTCG
>JBAXNV010000039.1:0-3432 GCA_037133595.1 bacterium | reverse complement strand
AATGGAGGCATCAAGATTGGCCAAGCTGTACAGGTAACTTATAAGATTTGGTAATATCACCCTCCCGAGTTGTGATGTTAGACCGTTTGTTTCATCACTTTATTCTTGAGAGTTTCGACAAGCAAGAGATAGGTAATAACCATACCCACAAGCACCGAAAAATATGGCATTGGGAGTGGCACCAAGCTAAAGAGCGGAGCAAGCGGGGTAAATGGCAAGGTTGCTGCCAAAGCAATCATCGACAGGCAGAGAATGAGCAGAGTGGTGCTTGGCCTACTTTTGTAGAACCTACGAGTTGTGCGGATAATAAACACAACAGCGATCTGGGTAGCGAGCGACTCCACAAACCACCCCGTCTGGAAAAGACTATTCCTGGCGCCAAACCCAAACCACATAACTCCGAAAGTGAAAAAATCGTAGAGAGAAGACGCGAGACCAAAAACCAACATATAACGTTTGATTAGATTGAGATCCCAGGTATGGGGAGCGCGCACAGACTCTTCATCAACAGTATCTGTGGGGACTCCAAGTTGAGAGATATCGTACATAGAGTTGGTAAGTAAAATCTGAGTCGGAGTCATGGGCAGAAAAGGCAAAAATACCGAGGCTCCGGCTGCTGAGAACATGTTACCAAAGTTGCTGCTTGTACCCATAAGAATGTATTTGAGGGTATTCTGAAAGATTCTCCTACCCTCTTCGACCCCGTCGGCGATTACGCTAAGACTCTTGCGAAGCAATACGATACTAGCCACATCTTTGGCGATATCGACTGCACTATTTACGCTAATCCCCACATCGGCGAGGCGCAGTGCCGGACCATCGTTAACCCCATCGCCCATATAGGCAACGCTCTTGCCCGCAGCTTTGAGCACGGCAATAACTCGCTCCTTTTGCATCGGCGACATCCGAACAAATACTGGAGTCGCAAGTGAGGCAACTATTAGCTCTTGGTCGCTCATCGACTCTACTTGGCTACCCAACAAAACAGGGCTATCGGGTATACCTACCTGTCGACAAACATTTTGGGTAACCATCTCGTTGTCGCCAGTAATTACCTTGACCGTTACTCCGAGAGCTTCGAGCCTATCAATTGCGGCTTTGGCGCTTTTTTTGGGAGCATCTGCAAAAGAAAGAAAGCCCACAAACTGCAAATCTTGGCAGTCTGTGATTGTATAATCTGTTTTGGCGGCTGAGAGATCTTTGGAAGCTAGCGCCACAACTCGTAGCCCATCTAGGCTCAATCGATTAAATAGCTCCAGCGCTTCTTTGTGTTTGTGAGGGGTCATACTACAACGGGAAAGAACCGACTCTGGAGCACCTTTAACTGTAAGCTTGGGAGAATGAGTAGAACCGGCAACAACAAACATTAGCCGCTCTCCAAAATCAAAGGGGTTTTCAAAAAGCTTGTGAGTTTGGGGAGCCTCAACGTGATGTAGCTTGGCATATTCCCAGATTGCAGTATCTATGGCATCACCCCAAAGGCCACGATGAACTACGGCGCTATTGCACAACAATCCGAGATCGAGTAAAGATTTGTCCGAATCTCCAGATGGAGCGACGCAATCAACAAGAGACAACTTGCCTTCGGTTAGAGTGCCAGTTTTATCTGTACAAAGGATTTGCATATTTCCAAGATCTTCGATGGCAATGAGGCGCTTTACGACGACATCCTTCTTGGCAAGCCTTCTGGCGCCATGAGCAAGGCTTACGGTAACCACAACTGGCAATAATTCTGGAGTGAGTCCGATAGCAATGGCAAGAGAAAATAGCAAAGAATCAACAAGTGGCCTACCCAAGAAAAAGTTGAATGCAAAAAGACAGATCGACATCGTGGCGATTACTCGTGCCAGCAATATCCCAAAACTAGAGAGCCCGCGCTGGAACTCTGTCATTGGCTTAGCTCCTGCCAAGTCGAGTGAGAGCCTACCAAACTGGGTGTGATGGCCAATTGCAACAACAAGCGCTGTACCATAGCCACTTTTGACGACGGTACCAAGATATGCCTCATTATCAATAGCCTTTTCGACGGAACGACTCTCGCCAGTAAGAACAGATTCATCGATATCCAGCCCATTGCAAGTGAGGATTTTGACATCAGCTGGGACTACTGAACCTGGTCCTAGATAAACAACATTGCCTACTTTGAGCGATCTAGCTGGGACCTCATCCTTGACTCCGTCCCTAATGATTACTGCTGATAACGAAACTTGTTTTAACAAATCTGCAACTGTTCTCTCGGATTGCCATTCATTCCAAAAACCAAGCAAAACTGAAACCCCCATCATGGCGATAATAACAAGAGAGTTGTTGGTTTGACCGAGAGAATATGCGACAATTGTGGCAATTAGCAGAATTAGTAGTAATGGATTGTTGAGTTGACGCAGAACTATCTCGAGGGGTTTAACCCGATGCATACTAATCTCGTTGACTTCTTCCTTGGGCGTAAACAGCATAGTATCGATTATCTACGAGGCCTTTTAAAATGATCCAAATATTTTTTGAGTTGAGTTGCCATTTCGGCTCGAGCCTCGTCTACGGCATCCAGTAATTTTTCTCTCTTCTCTTCAGTAAACAGTCTTTTTCCAGGGAGATTTAGACCAAAACCAACTTTATAACCAAATCTTTCCCCTTTGGTAATCCTTACGAAGCCTTTGGAAATATCTGCATTAATTTTTTTGAGATACTTGTCCAAACTAGATAGTTTGTTGACAACCTTTTCTTTAACGTCTCCTTCTTTGCTAACTTGATCGAGTTCGATTTGCAATTTCATAACCGTCCTCCTTTATATAACAAGAATAGCACACCCTCCTACGCCAAGGCTACGAAGGGCAAAAAAAACCGGCTGGTATCTTGCGACACCAACCGGTTTAATAAATTCTAAACAAAAATGCTTAGTTGTTGTATCCACCACGGTTTCCACCGTTGTAGCCACCACGGCTGTTGCCGCCACTGCTATAGCCACCACGGCTACCGCCTTGACTGCTACCGCCACCAAAATCGCCACGAGGACGATCTTCTTTGGGACGAGCCTCGTTAACTACGAGGTTGCGACCTTCGAAGTCGGTTCCATGGAGAGTGGCAATTGCCTTCTCCGCAGCTTCTGCTGTGTCGAATTCGACAAAGCCGAATCCTTTGGAACGACCGGAAAACTTGTCAGTTATGACAGTCGCTTGTGTCACATTGCCGCATTGGGCAAAGTGAGCTGCTAATGAATCGTTGGTTGCGCTATATGGCAAGTTCCCAACATAAAGTTTGGTACCCATCTGGTACTCCTTCTATAAAAACGTGGAATTGCTATCGCACTCACCTAAAAGGGGAAACGAAAACTTACCACTAAAATACTAACTGCTACATTATAGCATGTCTTGTCCAATGAGCGTACTGGCAGGGTACATCGGTAACACTTGGAAATATTTGTGATGAGCATACTCT
>JBAXNV010000038.1:0-5285 GCA_037133595.1 bacterium | reverse complement strand
CTACGCCAACCTGAGATTCCCAGAATATTGTCTTAACAAAAGGGGGGCTTGACAGAAGGAGTATTTATAGTTGATGCGAATGGAAGAATTGTCGAGTGGAATAATAAAATGAGTGAAATATTTAATGTTCCTGAAAATGCAGTAATTGGTCAATCTGTTGTAGATATTTGGTGGCAACAGCTCCCGGTTGCAGCAAGAATTCCTGATCAACTTTTTAGACTACAAGTTGCAGTTAAAGACATGTATTTATCTGCTTTAAATGGCAATATACCAAAAGAGAGTAATCGTTTGTTGTTACACTTGAATGGTGAGGCAACTACTTTTGAAATGAAGTGCTTGAAAGCTAATTTGGAGCATATTTTTTTACTAAATAAAAATAATGATCAAGTGCCTGAAGCAGTGAGTCAAAATAATGAACAGATTGATGATTTAACTAAGTTATCAAACCGTGCTGGTTTTATGAAAAAGGGAATAGAAATGTTATCGCAAGCAGATAAAAATCCATTTGTTTTGTTATTTATCGATATGAATAGATTAAAAATTCTCAATGATATTTTTGGACATGTGGCTGGTGATGAATTGCTTGCGAAATTTGGCCAAATTTTAAAATCTCATTTTCGAAACGATGATTTATTGGCAAGACTTGGTGGAGATGAGTTTTGCGTCTTGTTGCCGAATACGCCCGTGTCTGAAGCCAATGATCTAATTGCCAGATTGATAGAAGTTTGTGGTCAAAACGAAATAATGGGCATACCAATAAGTTGTGCAGTTGGTAAGGCAATAAGTGAAGGTGATGAGCATAAATTTACTTTGCAGGAAATGATCCATAATGCGGATAACGAAATGTACCTGATCAAACAAAAATATAAGGCAGATCCAAATAATTCAATTGTGATACCCTTAAAAAAAATATGGTTAGAGAAGGAAGATAATCGAGATCAATTATTGCAACGTATTACCAAATATGCCAAGAAATTGGGTGACGCCGCAGCGCTTGACAAAACTTGGATGAATTCTTTGGATGATCTAGTTTTGTTGCAACAGCTAAGTGATGTTGCTGTACCTGACTACATTTTACAATATGTAGGTGGATTGCGCGAAGATGCTTGGCAGATTATTCGTAACCGACAATTTATTAGTCATGAAATTGCTAGATCAACTACCACATATACCCACCTTGCTGCTCCTCTTTTGGCATCGCGGGAAAATTGGGATGGTACCGGCTATCCAAATCAATTGGATGGAGAAAATATTCCACTAGTGTCGAGAATTTTATATATTGTCGACTCATTTTGCGCCATGCTGGAAAATAGGCCGTATCGTGCTGCAATGACAAAAGAAGAAGCTTTGTTGCATTTAATGGAAGAATCTGAGTCAAAATATGATCCTGAGTTGGTTAAAATGTTTGTGAATCAAATTGAACATAATGATATTGAAAACCATTAAATTTATAGTACAATGGCAATTATATTTTATAATAGGTAATATAAGGAAAAATATGGAAACACTTAGATTTGATGAAAAGCAAAAGTCAGAAAAACCAAAAAGGCCAGATCCAGATAAATATCATAATAATGATAAATATGTAATTCACGAAAAGAGCGAGGCTTGGCATAAGATGACATCACTTCCAAATTTAGATGAGACTAATAAAAAACCCAAAAAGAATGGCTAAAATATTGAGAGATTTTGGAAATTATGAGTCTTTCTGTTGGGATTGTAGGTTTACCAAATGTGGGGAAGTCCACACTTTTTAATGCACTGCTATCAAAGCAGCAGGCATTTGCCGCCAATTATCCTTTCGCAACCATTGAACCAAATGTGGGAATTGTGCCAGTGCCTGATGAAAGACTACCCAAATTGGCCAAGATTGTGCATACCGAGAAGATTGTTCCGGCTGTTGTTACTTTTGTAGATATTGCAGGGCTTGTAAAAGGGGCATCGCAAGGAGAAGGGCTGGGGAACAAATTTTTGTCTCATATCCGCGAAACAAACGTGATTTTGCATGTGGTGCGAGCATTTGCCGACTCAAATGTGGTACAGACAGGGAGCGGTGATGGTGTTGAGGATTATCTGACAATCGAAACCGAATTGCAGCTTGCTGATCTTGCCACACTTGAGAAGCAGCGCGAACCCCATGGCAAAGTGGAAAAGGCTGATTCGATAAGATGGAGCGCTGTACAAAAACTACGCAAAGCATTGGAAGATGGAGTTAGCGCAAGCAGAGTTGAACTGAGCGATGATGAGGAGCTTGTGAGTCGCGAGCTATTTTTACTGACATCCAAACCAAAGATGTTTGTACTGAATACCGATGAAAATGGAATTATGGGATGTGAATTGCGAATTAAGGAATTTGTTGACGCATTAAGTAAGAAGGGGGTAGAGGCGCAAGAGAGTGATTGTGTTGTAATTTGTGCCAAATTGGAAGAAGAATTGGCGCTTCTTGATGAAGTGGAAAGACTAGAATACTTGCAGTCGGCTGGATTATCGCGAACAGGGCTTGAGACTCTAATCTCTGCTGCATATAAAAAACTTGGACTCATTAGCTTTTTGACTGCAGGCGAGCTTGAAGTTAGAGCCTGGACTATACCAGTAGGCACCAAGGGACCGGATGCAGCTGGAGTAATACACACTGATTTTGTGAAGCACTTTATCTCTGCCAAGGTGTGCCACTATGATGACTTTATCGAACTTGGGGGGTGGAAAGGGGCGGCTGAAAAAGGCAAAGTGAGAACAGAAGGCAAGTCTTATGTGATGCAAAATTCAGATGTCGTTGAGTTTATGATCGGTTCTTGATACAATATGCGGATATGAATACATACGAATTGACCATTCTGTTCCCAGAATCAAAAGAGGGAAGCGAAGTAAAAGAAACTGTTGTTAAGATGATTGAGGGATATGTTGCAAAACATAAAGGCGAAATCAACAAACAAGAGAATTGGGGTAGCAAGCATCTAGCTTACATGATTAGGAAGAATACCACTGCAGAGTATATACATTTTGTCTTGACTCTTGAGCCAGCAGATCAAGTAATGCTTGAAAAAAGTCTTAAATTGAATGAAACTATCCTACGCTATATGTTTGTAAGAGTTTAAAAGGAGGCGGGATATGTCTAGTCGATCTCTTAACAAGGTAATGTTGATCGGGAATCTCACGAGAGACCCAGAGGTGCGCTATACACCACAAGGCACAGCAGTTGCTACCTTTGGTCTGGCTACTAATCGCAGCTGGTCGACAGGAGATGGTGCAGATCGGCAGGAAGAGACTCAGTTCCACAGAATTGTTGCTTGGAGTAAACTTGCTGAGATTGTAGGGCAACTTCTTTTTAAGGGTCGCAAAATCTTTATCGAAGGTCGTTTACAGACTCGCAAATGGACAACTCCAGATGGGCAGCAACGCGAAATGACAGAAATTGTTGCCGAAAACATGATGGTTCTTGATACTCGTAGTCGTGAAGGTGGTGCTACTACCGGTGGAGAGGAAGACTATAGCTCAATGATGGCAAGTGATGATTCTGGAAATGCACAGCCTAAAATTGTTGAAACTTCAAATCCTAGTGATGAGGATGTGACTATTGCAGAAGCTCCCAAGAAAACAACTAAGAAAGTTGAACCTAAGAAGGAAGAACCCATGGATGAGACTGTTTCGGTAGATGACATCCCGTTCTAAATTAATTAGTTAATAATATTAAATAGTTAGGAAAATAAATATATGGCAGGTGATCGTAAACAAAAACGCACAATCCGCGTTGAAAAAATTATTCGTAAACCAGATCCAACATTGGTTTTTGACTACAAGGATCCAGTTGGACTCGCAAGATTTGTGACTGAGAGAGGTCGACTTTTATCTCAACCAAAAACAGGACTTACAAGTCGCCAACAAGATGCTTTGACCAAAGCAGTTAAGCGAGCTCGTATGCTTGCTTTGCTACCTTTTGCTAACTAAAGTTTTCGTGTAGTATTGCACAATGAAGACAAAACTAAACCTTTCACTTATTCGTAGCAGCGCATTTGTGTTAGCTTTTGGAGCCGTTGTTTTTGTATCTGGGTACAAAATTGGCCAATTTCGGGCAACTGGCAAGACAGATAGCTCAATCGTTAAACAATTTATTAGCTCTCCAACATCTGAAGCCGCAAAGGGAGCAGACTTTACTCGTTTTTGGGAAGTGTGGAAGAAGCTCGAAAATAGCTATGTAGATACCAAAGCCTTGGATTACCAAAAGATGACTTGGGGAGCAATACGCGGACTGGCGCAGTCGATGGGCGACCCATATACCCAATATTTGCCACCCCAAGAAAATAAACAAGCAGAAGAAGATCTCTCGGGATCTTTTGGAGGAGTAGGGATTGAACTTGGATATAAAGATGGTAATCTAGCGGTTGTTGCACCTCTTAGTAAAACTCCAGCTGATAGAGCAGGTGTCAAGGCGGGTGATCTTATTGTCAAAATTAAGGATGAAGCAAAAAAAATAGATCTAGATACTCGCGACATGGCTATTACGGATGCTGTTGCACATATTAGAGGCGAAAAGGGAACGCAAGTAATACTTAATTTATATCGCGATGGGATACAAAAACCATTCGATGTAACCTTAACGCGCGAGGAGATTGTTGTACCGTCTGTAGAATTAACTTTTGTGAAAAAAGATGGAAAGAATGTGGCGCATTTGAAGCTTAATCGCTTTGGGGGTCGTACGGATACTGAGTGGGGACAGAAAATTGCCGAAATCGTTGCCAATAACCCCGCGGGAGTTGTGCTGGACATGCGTAACAATCCTGGTGGATATCTTGATGGGGCAGTGTATGTTGCAAGTGAATTTATGAAGAGTGGAGTTGTTGTGCAACAGCAAGGTCGAGCTTCCACGGAAACTTACGAAGTAAATCGTAAAGGTAATTTGACCGATATGCCACTAACAGTGCTTGTAAATGGTGGAAGTGCGTCGGCTAGTGAGATTGTTGCCGGAGCACTACAAGATAATAAGCGCGCCAAGATTCTGGGAGAAAAATCATTTGGGAAGGGCACAGTACAAGAAGTTCAGGATATGTCTGATGGGAGTAGCCTCCATGTGACTGTTGCTAAATTCCTTCTGCCATCTGGTAGGTGGATCCACAAAGAAGGGATAACCCCCGATTTGGAGGTAAAACCTGATGAGAAGAACCCAGAAAATGATGTGCAGCTTGATAAAGCAGTAGAGACAGTGCTTTCAAAATAATTTTCAGGTTTTTTTCAGGCTGAGTTCTAAACGGAAATGCACCACCTGCAATTAAAATGCAGGACATGACATA
>JBAXNV010000037.1:0-6351 GCA_037133595.1 bacterium | reverse complement strand
ATGAGCTATACTAACGAAAGGAGTTAGGTGGTGCAATTCCAGTTAGAATGTAGGAGTTGCACGCAATAAATTGGGTTTGGTAGAATGATGATAGGAGGGTGCATATGCAAAATCACAAAAAAATATCTCAGTTTTTTATCGGATTTCTAGCCGGAATATTCGTAATTTCGGTTTTTTTGTCTGGAGCAGTCGCTTCTAGGATTACCAAGATCCCTTTACTTGACAAATTTTTGCCTCTAAAAAATTTGGCAGAAGTAAATAGCCAATCCCAACGAATTGTAAGTGAAGAATCGGTGGTAACGGATGTGGCTGAATCTGCAAGCCCAGCCGTTGTAACAGTTTCTTTGAGCCAGAGTAAACCAGTGATGGAGCAGTTTTTCCTGGATCCATTTGGAGTGATGCAAGGTCAACGCCCAAGTGGTGGTGTGGAAACTCAACAGGTAGATATCGGTACAGGATTTGTGGTTGATAAATCTGGTTTGGTAGTGACAAACAAACATGTAGTAATGCAAGGTGATGCTACTTTGTACAAAATTATTCTTAAAGATAATAGCGAACATCAAGTGCAAAAAATTTGGCGTGATCCAAGTAATGATCTGGCTATACTCAAGATTGAAGGTAATGATTTTACAACTTTGGAACTTGGAGATTCGGATACTCTAAAAGTTGGAAATTTTGTAATTGCAATTGGAACTGCTCTTGGCGAGTTTCGACATACCGTAACTACGGGAGTTGTTTCTGGGCTAGGGCGAGGTATCACAGCTGGAGAGATGGGTGGCGGTATTGCAGAAAAACTTGATAATGTTATTCAAACTGATGCGGCTATTAACCCTGGTAATTCGGGAGGACCACTCATTAACTCATCGGGACAAGTTATTGGAGTTAATGTTGCAGTGTCGCAAAGCGCCAATAATATTGGATTTGCACTACCAATAAATGTATTAAAGGACGCGCTTAATACGTTTAATACTACTGGTCAATTTAATAGGCCATTCCTCGGGGTTAAGTATAAATTGGTAACAAAAGAAGCAGCTGTACTTAATGATGTTCCGGCTGGGGCCTATGTAATGGAGGTTATTGCTGGATCTTCGGCTGAGAAAGCGGGGATTAAGATTGGTGATATTATAACTGTATTTGACGGCCAAAAAGTAATTGATGTTGATGGGGGGTTGCCACAGCTAGTTGGGAAGAAAAAAGTAGGGGATAATGTAGTTGTTGAAATCTATCGAGACAAACAAACAAGCAAACTGACAATTAATCTGCTGGTACAGGAATAGAGGGTTATTCTTCATCCTCGGAAAGGGCTCTTAGCTCTTTGTCTGTTGTCATCTCAACAGATACAGTGCGAAGCATTTCGGCAATGTTGCCTTCGAGAATGACTGGCAAATTGAACCATGAAACCCCAATGCGATGATCTGTAACTCTATTTTGGGGGAAGTTGAAGGTTCGAATTTTTTCTGATCGTTGGCCATGTCCAACAGCGGCACTACGAGTGGCATCGAGCTTGCTAAGCCTCTCTTCTTCTTGTATTTCCCAAAGCTTGCTACGTAAAAAGTCGAGACAGATCTCGCGATTTCTCTCCTGGTATCTTTCTTGAGTACTAACTGTAGTGATGCCCGTTGGCTTGTGAATAAGCCTGACAGCTGTACTAACTTTATTCACGTTTTGGCCTCCATGCCCTCCGGCGCGGAAGAACTGCCATTCGAGATCTTCGGGCCTTACAACAACCTCTTGGGCCTCAACCTTTGGCAATACTGCAATACTGGCAGTGCTAGTGTGAATACGACCTTGCGACTCGGTTTCTGGCACTCTTTGAACGCGATGCACGCCACTTTCCCATTTGAAAAGACCATATGCTCCTTGAGGAAGAGTTGGATCTTTGGGTTTGCCTTTGAAAAGAAGGGTGTTTTCGTCTAGGAATTCGTATTTGATGTTGTTTTCATCGGCAAAACGCATATACATGCGTTTGAGATTGTCGGACCATATTTTAGCCTCATCGCCACCTGCTCCAGGGCGAAACTCCATAATGGCAGGTTTTTTGTCGTCAACACTACCTTCGGCTTGTTCGAGCCCATTAAACTCGGCGAGTTTTTGATTTTTGGCTTCTTTGAGCTTGCTTATTTCATCGGCAGCATATTGAGCCATTTCGGGATCAAGGGAGAGAACAGAAGTTTCGCTAATCTGAGTGTCGAGTGCGAGAACATCTTTGGCAAGTACTGCCTTGTCTTGGATACTACTTAACTGTTCACCAATCTCTTGGAGCCTGTGTATGTTGCTTGGGTCCGCCATTTCTCTCGATAAGCGATCATATTCTGTTGCAAGGGAATTGAAATCAGCCATAACAGTAGTATAACGAAAAATCTACTCGGTTGTAACGCTAGCGAGCATATCTTTGAGGGAGGTGGCAACGATTGTGCGATTCTTTTTGTCTTTTTTGGCTTTGATGTCTTTGCCAGCTGCTTGTTTGGCTTTGTACTTTTCAACTCGACCCATTGTATCGACAAAGCGCATTTCACCGGTAAAGAAGGGGTGGCACTGACTACAAATATCGACAGTCATACCAGTTTTGGTGCTTCCGGTTGGAAAAGCAGCGCCACAGGAACATTTGACTGAGATTTGATTGTATTGTGGATGAATCTTTGTCTTCATAGGCTGAAATTATAACACAACTTGTTACCTATGGGTAGATTTCTTCGCTTCGGCCCTTATAACTCCCCAAGTAATAAAAATGACTGCAAGTAGAGTGATAAAAGTTGGATATTCGTGAAGAAGTAGGGCTGATACTGGGATCGCAACTACTCCGTTGAGATAGGTAAATAAATTGGCCTCGGAAACCTCAATCTTACTTACTGCGAATAAGTGAAGGCCGAAAGCTAAAATGCCGCCTGGTATTGCCATGTAAAGAACTGGTAAAAGAACTGTTGGAATTGAGAGAAGTGATAGACTGGGAAGCGATTGTTTTGAAAAGAGAATTACGCCGTAAATGAGAGCGGTAGTTAGGTAAGTTAACGAGCCAAGAAAGATTGGAGGCTTTTTTTTGTATATTTTTTTGGCGATTATGGCATACATAGTGTAAGTAAGGTTGTAGCCCATGATTAATAAATTGCCTTTGAGATTGCTACCGGTTATCGCATAGCCGTTTAAAATTGGATCAAGGATAAGAATCAGTGAGCCAATTAAGGCAAGCGCTAGGCCTTGCCATTCTCTCTGACTTTCCTTCTCTTTGAGGAACCACATACTGCCAATAACGATAAATAGTGGGGCAATTGAGCCTAAGAGTGATGCTTCTAGGGCGCTAGTCTGATTGAGCCCTTCGTATAGCAGAAATAGGGGAATTGTAATACCTAATAACTCGATCAATAAAACTTTGAAGATATAGGTAAGAGATGGTTTTTCTTTAATATAATACCAAATCACAATAGGTAGCGAGATAATGCCAGCGACTAGAAAGCGCAGGTAAAGATATTGCATGGGTGATATTAGGTCAAATGCAGGCTTGATGATGGGGAAGGCTGCGCCCCAAATAACAGCATTAAATAATAGTGCAGAATACGCGAGTTTTCTTGATTTGGACATTAGTGTCTATTAGACAACATTTCGATGGCTTGCTCAAGGCTTAACTTAACTTGTTCTCGAGTATCAATATTTTTGATTACAATGGTGTTACTTGCAATCTCATCTTCGCCTATGATGACAGCGAAAGGGATGCTTTTTTTGCCGGCGTACTTTAGCTGTTTTTCTAGCTTGTCGCTACTTTCTGGGTAGAGCTCGGTGTTGATGCCAGCCTCGCGAAGAGAGCGGGCTACTGACAGGGCCTGGCCCTGTAAAGCTGGGGAGAAGATTGCAGTGAGAACGTTGGTCTTGGTGATCAAAGTGGGAATAAGGCCTAGCTGGTCGGCAGCTTCGACGGTGCGATCAAAGCCGAAGGCAAAGCCTGTGGCTGCAATATCTTGACTCGTAATCTTTTTGACCATGGCGTCGTAACGCTCGCCACCACCAACTGAGCCAACAGTGTAATCTTCAATTGTGGCTTCCCAGATGGGGCCGTCGGAATAAGAGAATGACCTAGCAAGCGTTGGCTCGAAGCGGTAAAACTCGGAGCTGAAGCCAGATTGTTCGAGATAGGAAATAATCGTTTTGATATCTTCGTCGGGCTTAATATTCAATACCTGGTCAAAGTAGGCTTGGGCCTGAAATGCGGAAATTCCCTTTGCGATCATGTCTGCAATAACACCGTCTGGACCAATCTTTTTGAGCTTGTCGATTGCGACAATGGCCTCATAGGGGATACCGGCCATGAGTTTGCGGCTACCAAAGATGATTACTGGTTTTTTGAAACCAATCTTGAGATAAGTATCTAGATTTTCGGCAATTACTTCGGCATCGGCAGTTGCATCTTTGACACCAAATATATCGACGTCGAACTGCGTAAGTTCGCGGTAGCGACCTTTTTGAGGTTTTTCGGCACGAAAGACATTTTGAAACTGATAGCGACGGAAGGGGAAGGTGAGCGCGCTAAAATTGTTGGCAACATAGCGGCAAGTAGGTACGGTCTGGTCGTAGCGAAGGGCAACCTGGCGACCACCATTGTCTTCAAACTGGAAGATAAGCTTGCTATCCTCGCCAATCTCGTCTTTGAAAAGATTGAAATATTCGAGCGTTGGAGTTTCTATTGGCTCGTAACCCCAAGCCTCGGCAGTCTTGACCATGATATTTTTTACCCACTGCCTTTTGACGGCATCAACCGGTAAGATGTCGCGAAAACCTTTTAATGTTTGAACGTTTTGTTTTTGCATATAACTCATAGTGTATCATTTAACCTTTGCATTTGGTAACAAGTAATACCCGGATATTGATTGCCACACAAGATGGGATAGAAGGGGTAGCCGTATTTTGAGGTTTTTACAAAGTCACGCAAAGATGGATCGAATGATCCCTTGGTTTGACCGGTGACGATATAAAATTTTTGTTTGACCAATCTCGGCTTACCAGCTAGGTAGCGGCGCAGGATACGCTTTAATTCCAAAGCAATTTGTGGGCTATCTTTGGGGACACACTCAATTTCGAAACAACGTGGAATAAACTGCGACATTGGGCCGGTAGGCATAAGCCCAGGCCACATGACCACGTTGACAACATCGAGCGTTTTGACGAGTTCGATATTTTCCCAATTGGGATCGGAGAGAATAAGAAAGATCCCAGAATTGCTGACAGTGCCATGCACATCGATCGTTACGTTGTAACGACTTGCCTTTTTGATAATCGTTGCTGCCCGACGTTGTTCGTAGATTTTGCTTTGGCGATTACCTGGACCTGAGCGATTGAGATCACCATCTGTCCCACGAACATTTTGTTTGAGTGCTCTTGGATTGCCGACAATATATGTGACCTCAAATTCTGCCGCAAGTTTTTGGATTACGGGGAGGGAAAACCCCTCATTGCCGTGGGTTGCGGCAATGAGGAGAATATTTTCTTTGATGCTTGGATATTTCATAATAATTCCTTAAAATCTCCCACCTGTGTAAACTGGTTGTAGATAATCAATTTCCTCGCAGACATCATCGGATTTAGTCCAAGTGTTATTTCCATCACATTTGGTAGTTTGAATTAAATTGCATCCCGCTGTGCCATTACCACAACTGTTTTCTTGAGCTTGTGGGTCTGACATAAACTTTTTGGCGGCAGTTAAATTGTTTCCTAACCTATTTTCGATGTATGCACCAATTAGAGCTACTGTTAAAGCTGCGCTAGTAAATGCAAATAGTACTTTTTCTGGTGTACCAAAATCTTCTTTTTGATTTTGATTTTGCGTAATTTGTTCTTTGTTCATATAATTCTTTCTGATATAGTTTTGCCTTGTAAATGACGGGGACACGATAAAAACCCGCCTGGTGGCGGGTGGGGAAGGGGAAGAAAAATTATCTATGAATTTTTACAACACAATATCCACGCCCGCCGATGTATGCTGGTGGCGGCCCAAAACTGCGATTTGTTTGTTGTTGTTTGTTTTCATATTGTTCTTATTATCATGTTAGCATGGTAACATGATGAGAGTAGTATAACATGAGATTGGGAGATGTCAATGTGTAGAGTTGTTGAATTATTTGTTGAGACGGTCGAGGACAGTGCGATAGCCATTCTTACCATGATTAAGCCACATGGCAGTACGAGTGACAGTGGTGGTACTTACGCCAACTGTTTTTGCAATTGTGAGATAGGGAATACCCTTGTCTAGTAGTTGAGCTATCTTCCATCTCTTACTGGCCTCTTCTATCTCCTTAATAGTAAGAAGGTCGCGGCTTAAGTAGCAAAAAGAGTTGATTTGGTGTGTGCTTTGGCCGTGTACATCCG
>JBAXNV010000036.1:0-6582 GCA_037133595.1 bacterium | reverse complement strand
ATGTCATGTCCTGCATTTTAATTGCAGGTGGTGCATTTCCGTTTAGAACTCAGCTAATCTTGTACTGCTACAATTAAGCCATATCGGTTAAATCTGGAAATCCCGAAATCGATCTTAGTTACGGGGGGTTACATGACTTGCAGACTCCTTTCTACAAGTAAGTTTCCACTCACTTTGTTTGCGGCTTATGCACTCAATTGATAATAGTCAAATATTATTCGCGACAGCATGCCATACTTTCCAAAACATCAGGTCAATTGCCGGATCATCGATCTCATGTTCCACAATTCCGCCCTCCGCAAATGGCGGAATACATATCTCCAATAAGGTGCCAGCGCTCTGTCCCATATTGATCCAACTACCAACCCAACCTTTACCATAAGAAATATGACCAGGCGTCTTTTTTTTATTAAAGGAAAAAATTTCATTTGGGTTGTATGTTATTGTCTCTCCAGATGGTGATCTTCCCACCCAAATCATTTCATCAGTTGTAGATTCTACGAATACTCTATCTCCAAAAAATTCTTGTACGGGAGTATGGTTGGTTATTTTAATCAAAGCTCCATCTAGTTTGGCTTTATCAATTCGTCTTTTTGGTGTAAGTAATCGCAATTCGCTCCCTGGTGCGAGATGTTCCAACTCTCCAGCCTTCATCACGATGTACTTACCCTCAAGGCGCAACAAATTCGTCTTATCAATAGTTAGCTGGCTGGTACTATATCCAAATTCCGTTTTTTTCATGATTTATAGGCTATGTAGAAATATTATCGAGATTATTCATCACCTACATAACTCTTAGTATCTCTGGCACCTCAGTTACCCCTCCCAAATCCTGCGAGAAGTGCTCCTTGGCCCCACAATAAATTTTCTCCGCCCCAAACCTGTCGGCCACCTCACCGGCGAGTATCTTGGTTACATATGGATCATTGTCCGAGATTAGCGCGCTCCACTTGGCCACATTTTTCTTACACAAATCATGGTCAATCATATTAGTCCAAAAAGACTTATGCTCTGGCGTTAGGTCATTGTAGTCCCAGGCTGCTAGTAGAATTGCTTGGCCAAACTGCATTCGCTCGGCGAGCCTCATGGTAAGGAGCGTGCCTAGGCTGTGCCCGATCACCACTGTGTCTTTGTCTACAAAATTCTCGTCCGTTATAAACTTAATCGCAGTCTCAAGGTCGGGTGCATTACCATCAAAAGTCGGTAGCTGTGGCACCCAAACTTCGTAGCCTTTTTTCTCGAGCTCACTCTTGAGCCATGGGTACCAGTTGCTCTCAGGCTTACTAAACCACGCGTGCAAAATTAGTGCTTTTTTCATAACAATATCTTAAACTTTCTTTCGCTTTATTACAAAATATGTCGATAGCTCGTTCAACTCAGTGCGATGTTGGAATCCTTGTGGGGTAGAGACAGGGTCTATTGGATATGTCTTACCTTCAGATTCTACATTCAAAACCAAATACTCCCAATCACAGTGAAATTGAGGATGCATATAAGAAGCAACTGCCAGTGTATAACTTGCCTGCGACACATCTCTATTTTGGATTGGCCCTTTCATTTCATGTGGTTGGTTGGTGCTTAGTCCACAATCCAAGCCATCCCACACCCACATTGTTCCAACGCCAGAAACCATAAACACATCTTCCTGCATATCTGGTTCCTCGTGCATTCTCACACTCCCACGTGCGTCAGAACCCTGAAATCCAATCACATTAATTTCCCAATCCTGCCCATTGATATTCACGCTCTTTCCCTCTAATTGTTCCTCTTCTGGGATACCCATCCACCATACACCATCAAACTTTGGTGAAGGTAGGATTTCTTTATGTAGATCTGGATTAAAAGTCACCTGCATCATTTCTTTTGTCATAATATCTCCTATCTATAATTAACTTGCGCGGATTATAAGTTGTGCTATACTTACTGTCAAAAGTGACGGTCATTACCGTCACAATAGGACACTCTATGATTGATGAAAATAAGAAAGCAATCAAATCTCTTATTGAATTTGGCCTAAGTGAAAACGAAGCCAAACTCTACCAAAGCGCGCTAAATCTAGGCGAGACCTCGCCCTTCGCCCTTAGTCGTGACACAGGCATTCCTCGGACGACCGTTTATACAATACTTACCGCTTTGGCGCTCAAAGGCCTGATCGAGCTCGAGAGTAGCACGGACCTTATGAAGCAGGGGACCAAAGTGCGGGCCAAGAACCCTTCTGTCTTACGCGAGATTCTTTGGGGCAAGCGCGCCGAGTTGTACAAGCAAGAGCTTGGGATCTTGGATATTTTGCCGTATCTCAAAGGTGAGTATCTCAAAGACCAAGCCTCAGAAAACTTTCAGTTCTTTGATGGTATGAAGGGTGCCAATTACGTAATGTTTGACTATAACAACGTTAATTGCGACACCTATGTTTTTGATTATCAAATCCCCATGGATGCAATTGGCAGGGGAGAAATGAACAAGCATATCGACAAAAATATCTCTGCATGGGGTAAAGGTCGTGCAACCGAATACAATCTTATTCCACTCAATCGCTGGAGTAGGCACGTTCTTTCGTATCAGATCGAAAGAAATCCTCATTATCTCGACCAGGTGGAGTATCGCCACCTGCCATTTGAGCTATCCGACATGTCTATAATGTGTCGCATTAAAGAAGATCGGTTGTGGATAGTCTCAGTCAAAGGCAAAGAGGTCTGGGGTCTCAAGATTCACTCTCAAAATTTAGCTGATTCTCTCGTTAGTATTCACCAAGCTCTCTGGAAGTTGGCGGTCCCGATCACTTTGGGGATGGTCAAGTCTTGGGGTAAAAACGAATTTCTCGAGGTCGAAAGGTCTCTTGGACGTTAGTTCAAAACTACTTATACACACTTTGTCTATGTTCCACGGAAACGACTTCGACAGTCTTGCCATTAAAGTAATAAATTATCCGGTAAGGCCAGGCTCTTAAAGATCTCATCCCGGCATAATCTCCATCTAGTTGCTTTCCAATCATGGAATCAGCTTCTAGTATATCCAGCTTGCGAACAACTTTTTTAACTTCTTCTCTTGGCAACTTTCTCAGTTGTTTTATTGCCGATTTTCTTAGGTTTAACTTTGGCATTACTCTCATTCTCCAACTCTAGTTTTAACTCGTCAAGCGATATCGATTCATCACTAGTCATACTCTCGCGGATTGCTTTTACCTCAGCAGGGCTACTCATCACGTCCAGGGTTTCCATCCAGCTCTCGAGCTCATCTCGGGAGATCAGCACAGCAGTAGAAGAGTCGCGTAGTGTGATCTCAAAAGTTTTGCTTCCACTAGCCGCCATCTTTACTAAGTTGTAAAAATCCGCTCTCGCATCACTTGCATTGATTGTTGTTACTTTGTTTAGCATACATACATCGTACGTTAATACGTACGCTTTGTCAAATCATGTAAAATATTGCGTATGCTAGAAGAACAAGTTGATATCGTAAATGTTGATAACGTGGTCGTTAGTAGCACTGGCAAATCAGTAGCTCATCTTGCCGGCGATCTTCATCGCATAGTCATCGCCGAACTCAAAAACAGCAAAGGGGAATATTGCTTTGTAAAACAAGCCGGTGATCGCCAAGATCCATGGCAGTTTGTCTCTCCCATTGGTGGGCATGTTAGTGCAGGTGAAAGTATCGAACACGCCATGATTCGTGAATGCGAGGAGGAGGTTGGTTTCACTCCCACGAGTTACCGTTTTGTTGGTAGTACCATCTATAATCGAGCAGTTATTGGGCGCAACGAAAATCACTTTTTCCACGTGTTTGAAATCGACTGTGATCACGATCCTGTACTCAATCATGAGTCGGTAGAGTTTCGTTGGTTTTCTGTAGCCGAAATTAAAGAATTACTTCGCACTTCACCCGCGACATTCGGCGCCGCCTGGCACCACGTTTACAAAAACATACTTCCAGATATTTATGCGCACTAATTAGTTGGATATTCCGCCGTCACTAGCATTCCCTCAGTCCCAGGTAGCTCTTTCCACACAGCTTCTGTCACAAAAGGCATAAATGGATGCAAGAGTTTTAGTGAGGTCGTAAACACGTGGTAGAAGACGGTTAGGGCCACATCTTTATCTTCTCTATCTTTGATGCTTTCAATATATATCGCCGCCACCTCATCCCACATAAAGTGGTAGATGGCATCCGCTGCCTCACCAAAGCGAAATTTCTCTAAGGAGTTATTCACAACCTTTACAGTCTCCGCCAATTTTCCCAGAATTTCCTTGTCTATATCTACTAGTGCCAACTTTTCTATCTCCGAGGTAGCCGATGTTTGATACTCAATATTTTTGTCCTCATTCATCATCAAGAAAAACCTCGCCATGTTCCAAATTTTGTTGGCAAAGTTGCGCATCGCTCGCACCTTATCGTCCGACAATGGCACCTTATCGCCGTCACCATTGCCAAATATCAAAGACATGCGGAAGGCATCTGCCCCATATTTATCTACTAGGATTAGAGGATTAACTACGTTACCCTTGCTCTTACTCATCTTGGCGCCCTTGGAGTCGGTAACCTTAGACCAAAGATAAACGTTCTTAAATGGTGTTTCGCCGTTAAGATAAATCCCAAACATCATCATTCGCGACACCCAAATCCTTAGAATGTCGACCATTGTAGCCATCGTGTCTGTTGGATGTCTCGTGGCATTTTCATCGTCCTTTAGCGTCACCAGAGGCCACTGTCCCGAGGAGAACCAGGTGTCAAAGGTATCTGTTTCTTGTAAGAATTGTCCATCTGGTTTGTTTTTGCTAACAACATATGTCGCATCTTTGGGTGCCGAAATGGTCTGTAGTCCCGTTTCTATCTCACTAAAAGAATGTTTCTCCAATAGCTCTCCAACCTCACCGCTAACCGAATTATGCTGTGCATCCAGAAAAGTTGCATAAATAGTTGGATTTTTTAGCACGTCGTACCAAGCAGGGATTCGAATTCCCCATGCTACTTGGCGGCTGATTGGCCAGTCGTGCATAATCTCCATCCAGTCGAGCAAATGTTTTTCATAGCGTGCAGGGAAAATTTTAGTTTTCCCAGTTTTAATTGCTGCAACAACGGGTGGTTTCAATGTTTCCACTTTGATATACCAGTTGGGAACAGTCATAGGCTCCATGTCGCGCTTACATTTGTAACATACAGTCACCGCGTGCAGATAATGTTCATCAATCTTGTCTATCGCGCCTGCAGCTTGCAGTGCTTCTACGGTTTTCTCTCGTGCTGCCTTTACTTTCATTCCATCAATCTCTGGTGTCGTCACATCTTTGGGCAGTGTCATTCTCCCCATTTGGTTAATTACTTTAATCATCTCAAGATTGTGTCTTTTGCCTGCTTCAAAGTCATTTTGATCATGGGCGGGGGTAATTTTGACTGCGCCGGTTGCAAACTCAACATCCACCATTTCATCAGCGACAATCGGGATCATCCGGGTAGTCAATGGCAATGGCACCATTGTTCCTACTAGTTTGGCATATCGCTTATCTTTGGGGTGCACTGCAACTGCAGTATCGCCAAACAAAGTCTCTGGGCGCACGGTCGCAACAGTAACTGGACCATATTTGAGGAAATACAACTTATCTTCACGTTCATCATGTAATATCTCTAACTCAGCAAGGCTCGTACCACAGTTGGTGCAATAGTTCACGAGGTAGTCACTACGATAAATAAGTTTCTCAACAACCATCTTAGAAAAAGTTGTAAACGCGCGTTCTAACACATGGGGGTCAAGGGTAAAGACGGTGCGGCTCCAATCAGCGGAAAATCCCAAGCGGCGAAACTGCTCGATAATTTGTCCAGAATTATCTTTGACAAACTTGTACACATTATCATAAAGGGTCTGGCGGTCAAATTCGAGTCGCGACCTTCCCTCCTTGGCCAGTTGTTTCTCATACACAAACTGTGTTTCAAATCCAGCGTGGTCTAGCCCTGGTACCCACAAGGCTGAATATCCTTGCATTCTTTTATAGCGGATAAGAATATCATCGACGGTATACATTCCATGTCCAGCATGCAGGCTTGCGTTGGCATTTGGTGGTGGCATTAGGATGGTATATGGCTTCTTAGGCTTGCCATCCGTAGCCTTGGCGTTGGATGGCTTAAAAACCCCCGCTTCTTCCCATGCTTTGTAAAGATCATTCTCTACCTTGTTGTGCTCAAACCGGGGTTCCATTGTCATATGCATGAGATTATACCAAAATAATATCTGGCATTTAGGATATTAGTTTATTTTAATTCCTCGTAAATATACATTCTGCCATGGTCGATACGTCGAATTAAATGTTTTTTCATATATCGTTTCTTCATCTCTTATCACCTTGTAATCAAATGTCGTCTTAGCCCCCCATGCAGACCAATCTACTTGCTTAACCTTTCCAATAAGTAGAGTTGGATCATCTTGATAAAGATCGGGGGGAGGGGGAGTAGATCCCCACACTTTCACTTTTGATACTTCAGAAACTCTCCCATCATCTGTTCCATAAATTTCAATAATCAAATGTAAAGTTTTTGGATCATTGATCGCTTGAACCAAAATATGTCCAGGAGTATCATTGCGAAAGCGAAAATCTTTGC
>JBAXNV010000035.1:0-6614 GCA_037133595.1 bacterium | reverse complement strand
TGACGGGGACGGCAGGAATGTTAACTAATTCTCCAGCAACGGTAGCTGGTACTGATTGTCTGTTTGTCACCACAGCTACTAGTCTTGACTTGGGGAGTGCTAGTTATTTATCTAGCGCCTTTGTCAACGGCGAGACATACTACTTAAGAATCAAAGCCATAGATAGTGCAGGTAAAGCAGTAAAGTCTAATATGCCAATGATCATTGATTTATCTAGACCCACAACCTAGGCAATTAACTCTATCAATCTCTCCCAAACCTTCACCATCGCCATTGTATCTAGACCACAGTATTGCAAAAGAGCCTTGGAAACTCCATCTTTCTTAGTTTTATCGCCATTAGCCATCTCATACCACTCAATCATAGCTTGATCACCTTTGTTTATAGAGAGTGTCTTGTACGATAGTTCTGGTGACATCACAGGTAACACATTCTTGATAGACCAACTGCCCAAGAATTCGGGGTGCAAATAATATCCCTTAGATACAATTTCCATGAGATCAAACATTCGAGCGTTCACATCTAGTAGAAAGTCTTTGTATTCTGGGTAAAGCTCTGCCATTTCCTTGTTGCGTCCACCCTCAAACGCTTTATTCCACACAATAACTGTGCCTTGGTCAGTAATACACTTGCGCAGGTGCTTTACCAAGCCTCTTGCGGGATCTCCTGGCTCTAAAGCTAGATATTCTTCGTGCTGTATTGTCTCGCTGTTACTGCTCACTATATGGAGTGAGAACTGAAACACCATCTTCTGGTATGGTTTATGCCCTTTATAAAGTGGCATAGCTTCGTCATAGGTTTCGTAGTCAAGGAAATAAAGTGGGTATGTAAGGCTCTGTAGAAGGCCTGTAACCGTTGGTTTATCTAAATACGGTGCCTTGCTCTGCAACACATCCACAATCTTCCTTTGCTTAGGCGTGAGCGGGTAATCGTCATCAATGTCTTCAATAGCAATCGTTTTCAATTCTTCGAGTTCACGCTTCTTTTTAGGTGTTAGGTTGGGAATATTGTAGATAGATGCTTTGGGAAGATTTGGATGACACAACCCCGGACATGGACAAGTTTTAGGATTCAAACAATTAACTATTAAGGTGCTTTGTGGTGATTTTACTATCTCTAGAGCCTGTCTCATCTTGGCAAGGATGCCAGGAGTCATTTCAGAAACCTCTTCAGTCACGTCGGGTACAGAGAAGAGTTGTTCAATATCAAGCTCATCTCCACGAATATATTCATCATTGAGCAATACTAAGTGGATTGTTTCTAAATTAATGCTCTGCCCTATGACAATCGATTGGAATGTAGCATCTGGTAAATGTTCCTTTTTGGTAGAAGTTGAGCTCTTAATCTCATATAGATGATAGGTGTCTGTATCTAGCTCATGAATTATTCCATCTGCCCGAGTTTGATATTCTCCAGAGATATAGGTTGTCTGCCAGAGGAGTTCTGCATTAGAGTATTTGTGGAGAATATATTTTTCTAGATACTCCTTAGCTACCTTTTCGACTTCGTAACCCTGTTTCATTAAGTGTTGATCGTAAAGAGAGGGGGTGGCGTTCGTTTGTTGATCGTGTACTTTTGCCCACAAATGCATTGGCGCATCCATGTACAGCAGAAAGTCAGATTTTGTCAGCATAATAAGTATTATAAGCGATAATGGCTTTAGGAGTTTGCGTTATAAGTCACATGGTTATAAGAACCATTTTTCATAAGTGTCTTCAAATTGAATATTGAAGTCTCAATCTGCTAATATAGTATAGAGTAATAAGTGTCGTAGAATACCAATTATGTCGCCTCAGAAAATCGGTAAAAAACTAAAAGAAGCTCGTCTAAAGCTTGGTTTAAGGCAAGCTGATGTGGCTGAAAAAGCTGGGATAAGTGTCAACTACTACGCCAGAGTAGAACGGGATGAGGAGAACACTACAATCGAAACTTTGAAGCGTATATTAAAGGTTTTGAATATAAAATCTTCTGACGTACTTTCGTTTTAATCTTTTTTTAATTTAACTGGATCAATTTTCCCACTTTGCTCATCTTCGACAATTTTGTGTGCAGCCATATGGGCTAAAGCCGCCTTTTCTTCCAAGTGCTTTATCGCATCTTCTCTAGTACAAGGCTTATTTTCTGCCTTAAGGAATCGAATTGTGGTTTCGATATCTTGTTTACTAATCTGGTAGCCTACGTTTTGCGTCATATGGTCGAAGTATAACACTTTCATATGTATCTCCCCAAATTCAAATAATTAAACATATCTACGGCGAAGCCGCCGCCATCCAGGCGGCGCATAATCTCTCTACTATGTATTTGAGACAAAATATTTAAACTACCTTCCCAAAGGATCTCCCTGTCGATTATCGCCAGCTTTCGATGATGATTACCAATACACAATAATACTTGTATCCCAAGGGCCTCCATTGTCTCAATTTCCCTTTCTGACTGCATTTCATATCCATTACTATGATCGTTAGGGTCTCTGGTAATAATGTAGAGCTTAACACCTCGTGCATACGCACCTCTGAGGGATGGCCAGAGTGTTTTCATCCTACGGGAGGTAATAAATGGACTTTCAATAATAATCTCCTCTCTAGCCCGATCAATATCTCTCAGGAAGGCTCTATAAAATGTCTTCTCATCATGGAGCGAGGTAGTGAAGTTATTCATTCTTCACCTCCATATTGTCGATAAAGACGATTTTGCCGTTTACCTCTTGGATACCAAGTTCTTGAAGTTTATAATACGTCTTGATCACACTGTCGAAAATGGGTTCCACCTGTGGTACAGTGGGCTCACACATCTCTGGTGGTTCGAGCTGACCCGAAGGGGTCAGAAGAATAGATTGACGCTTCCTATCAATTCGTCGTCACTTTTCCGACAATTCACTTTTACAGCCTGTAACGCGTAAAACGCTCTAAAACGGCTATTGGACGTGTAAAACGCTTAGTGCCCCACGAATGTATAATTGGCGACATGTTTACCGCAAAAAAGTACTCGGTAAGTTTTGGAATAAGCAGTGAAATGCAGTCAAATAATTTGGATCAGATCATAGAGGGCGCAACAATTGATACTTACGACATTAGTGAGCAAATTAGTGGATTCCAAGTTCTATTGGAAGATGCTGATATTTGTCCATTTGCAGCCCAAGTCTCTGGGAAATCTGTCACAATTATTCGTATCAGAGTGAGCAATGATAGGTTGTTGGGGATTTATCGACATGCAGGGATGAGTCACTCTATCGATCTCTTGGATCTCAAGTTTGACCTCAAAATGAAAGGGTGTCAGTCTCTGGCTGCCTACAAAAAATGGAGTGGGGAAAAGTAAAATGGCATTTTCCTACTTCTCCCTTATCTATCCTGATTTGGATCCTCAGATCAAACTTCGTGGCATAGAATTATTTTGGCAAAATCAAGTCGAGATTACGCGTCCATATAATAATGGTTGCCGCGCTATCGTTAAACAGGATAATCAAATTTACTCCGTCTTCATTGGCTTTCATCGAATCGGTTCGCCCAAGCAGATTTGTACTTGCGTTACCTATAGCTATGACTACATTTGTGACCATATTATTGCCACGGCACTTAAGTATGACCAAGGTAGTGGAATAGATATTAAGGCATTGTTGGTTTCGGCACCTCTCTAGGTTATCCACCCTCGTTTTTTGTAGTGGCGGAGACGGAGTTTAAACATTTTAGCAAGGGTTGGAGTCATGGCATCGTTGTAATCATAAATGAGACGTGCGGTATTACCACGCTCTACTCTCCCCACGTATTGGATAAGTTTACCTTCAAAGGAAAATGGATAGGCGAGAACGAGAGCGTCAAGGATCGGAAGGTCAAAGCCCTCGCCAAGTAGCTGGCCTGTGGCAAGGAGAATTTGGAAACTTCCTTGCTCTATTGTGGCTAGTTTCTCTCTTCTAGATTTGACGGAGTCATCGCCGGTGAGTGTGACAATCTCAGCTTTTCCTCGGAGATAGAGTTGTAGGACATCGACATGGTCCTTTCGCTCAGTCAAAACCAAAACCTTGAGTCCCTTGGAGGTTAGCTCGAGAACATCATCTACAATCAGACGGTTACGGACGTCATTAAAAATGATTAGCTTGGAGAGAAGATCATATTGATCGACTTTGGGAGTAAAGGGAATTTCTAGCTTGGTTTCACGAATCATCAGGCTTGTACTTGGTTGTTGGTGTTTAGTGCTACCGAGTAAGGAGCTTGTTTCAATAGCTTGCGGTTTCATAGTGGCGATAATAGGTCCGATGTAATCAAAAATGAGTGCCTCATCGTGATTTTTACGCTGGGGAGTAGCTGTTAAACCATATAAATATTTGGGTGCAAACTGCACTATGACTTCGCGAAAAGTCGAAGCTGGTATATGGTGGCATTCGTCGATAATAATCATCCCGACTTTATTAGTAATTTGTGCGATCTCGTTAGGATCTAGCCTAGTTAAGGTCTGCATCATGGCGACAGTTACTTGTTTTCCTAGTTTCTTTTTACTCCCACTATATTGTCCAATCTCTTTTTTAGGGATCCCCAAGAACTGGATGATCCGATCCTTCCATTGGGAGAGAAGTTGGGCACGGTGGACGAGAATGAGCGCAGGGAGATTGTGCTCGGCAATCAGTGATAGCCCAACCACAGTCTTCCCACTGCCAGGTGGTGCGACGATGACCCCACAATCATGGTTAAGTACTTCGTCTATCGTGTCTTGCTGATAATCGTATGGCTTGATGGTCGATTTGTATTTAGTCTCTGGTAGCTCTAGTCGCTCATCGATGATGGTATGTTTAATCTTGTGCTCGTCACAATACGTTTTTAGTGACGATAGAAATCCTCTAGGTATGGCTATTTCGCCTGCCGACTCACGGATTAATTTGAAGAACCGCTCAGTTTTGTAGGTCGAGAGTCCCATTCGTTCTTTGATCATGTAGCCAGGGTTCAGGAAGTTTAGCTCAGACTTGAGGTAGCTAGATAGCTCGACTGGTACCTCAGCTTTTTGGATAGCGATAAGTTTTCCTAGGCGAATATTCATCGTCCCAGCTTTTACTGCTACCAAAGTCGGGGTGGCTACCATTAATTTATCGTGAATTTGATCAAGATTGTCAGTGGTAATTCGGGTGACTGATTGCAAGTAGTCCCATTGGTCTGGGTATGGGAGCAAAGTAGTAGGGTCCACAAATACACTTCTATCATCGACGACCAATTTTCCTTGGAGTGGCAAAGCAACTAGGTTTCCAATACCACCAATTTCTAGAAAATCTTGGTTAGGGAACATACGGTCATAACTGGTTTCTTCTTGTGATGAGTAGTAAAAAGTTTTATCAAGGAGGAGTTGCACAATAGTTCTAGCTTTGACGGCAGGGTACCAATCGGCAAAAAATACCCAGACATGGGCACCATTGCCTGAGCGAGAGACTTCAAGCGAAGAATTGACTCCCAATTCTTTGGCCATGGCAACAAAAGCTACAGCATCATCTTTCCAGGTAGTTTTGTCAAAATCGACAGCAATCAAGTGACAAGTGTCGTCGGCTCTCAGTGGATAAAGTCCCAGATACTCATCTCCCTCCAAGTGTTTTTGGATAACTTCCATGGTCATGGGCAGCGAGGTCTTGTTCGTGAAATTAGCCATTGTCCCACCATTTTCTTTGTGTGTCATAAACTCTGGCCAAGAGAAGGAATAGGCAGGGGAATAACCGCTCTTGCCGTTACGTTCCCATCGCCGTGCATAGACATCTCTCCTACCTGTAAACAAATTCATGTAGAGCTGGACCTTATCGAGTGAAACCATAGTGCGAAGTATATCAAATTAGTGCTAATTATCGTATGTCATCATCCATGGTTTACAATTAAGTTGTCAATTAAGTTGACAATAATAGAAAAATTTGTATACTTAAGGTATGCTCCAACCAAATTTTATCCTTTCTCCAGATATAATCACCAATCTAACTCAGATAGAGCGTATCTATGGCCAGCTCGAGGGGCTACGTATTCCCAAGAAGCTCGAGCTCAACCTCGAGCGCGACCACTTGATTAAATCAACCTACATAAGTAATAGTATCGAAGGTAACCCACTATCTCTACCCGAAGTTACCAATCTCTTACTAGGTGATAGAGTCCCAGCTAATCGTGACGAAAGAGAAGTTAAAAACTATTTTGACTTGCTTAAATCACTCGATCAGTATGTAAATCAACCCCTTACACTCTCAACTATCACTGATCTCCACGCCAAACTCCTAAAGTCAGTTGATAACGAAATCGCTGGGTCCATCAGAAATTCGCGGGTCATAGTGGGAGGTTATGAAACAGAAAACGGTATTCCCAAGCTCCACGTCAAACATGAGCCTCCATTTCACAAAAAAATTGAAATTGAGCAAGCTTTAACTGAATTGCTAGATTGGCTAGAGCAGGACAAAGACACTTCTCCACTGCTAAAGATCGGTATTTTCCATCACCAATATGTCTACATTCATCCGTTTGTAGATGGTAATGGTCGCACCTGCCGTCTCCTGACTGCTCTAATTTTTCTCAAATATCACTATCAAATCAATAAATACTTTGTCCTGGACGATTATTACGACCTCGATCGTTTTGAATATTCCGACAAATTGAGCACTGCTGATA
>JBAXNV010000034.1:0-8412 GCA_037133595.1 bacterium | reverse complement strand
ATGTACACGGCCAAAGCACACACCAAATCAACTCTTTTTGCTACTTAAGCCTAATCAATATATTAAGCCAAATAATAGTCGGCAATTATTGTCAGCTTTCAATATGTGGAAAACTTTAGAGGAAAGCAATCTTCCAAGATATATAGAATACAAGCCTTCCTTCATTTCAGAAGGAAAGAGGGTTAGCGAAGGCGGTGGGTATACGGCAACAAAAGATTCTGAGCTTTCTATTCAAGAAGACTTTGCAATTGCTCATGAATATCTCTTATTTTCAAAAGATCTAGAGCATCAAGATCCAATGAGATACGACATATTAAGCTTTTTCTATCAGATGTTATCGTAGTTGACATTCGCCTAGTATTCGGGTTATTGTAGAGAGATGAATCAATCTCTCGACGAACCAATCTCGGTAATGTTTTCTTCTGTAGGGGCAACTCGTGAGTCGCCTGCATCCGTCCGCCCAATTTCTCTCATCTGGTCTGGTAGCACATATCCAATTCTCAAGGTAGGCCTTCATCATCGGACATACAAGGGCGAAACCCTTGCACATGTGTTCTCTGTTGTTGGCAACAACATCTTTTTTCGTATCGAATTAAACACAGACACTCTTCTTTGGCGTTTGCAGGAGGTTTCCGATGGAGAACCCTAGAGGTCCGTCCCCTAGGGTGATGGGTTACTTAGGGGACGGACCTCTAAGTACATTTACCACCGCGCCAGCCCTCACGATGCATGTCGACATCAATAGTTGCTTTGCCACGCTCGAGCAACAGGCCAACCCCCTTATAAGAAACAAACCAGTCGCAGTAGCTGCCAGTCTTGGTAGTTATGGTTGTATCCTAGCTAGTAGTTACGAGGCCAAGGCTCTTGGTATCAAAACTGGCACGAGGGTAGGGGAGGCACGCGCAATCTGCTCTAGCCTAATAGTACTCGAGCCCGATCCCAACAAATATAGGCACGTTCACGACTGCCTACGTCAGCTCTTGGATCAATATTCCCCCGTTGTCATCCCCAAATCCATCGATGAGTTCATCGTAGATCTAAGCCAAAGCCCTCAGGGTCAGACCTTGAGGGCTTCTCCACTCGAGCTAGCGAGGCAAATCAAGGCTCGCATCCAAAAAGAAATCGGCGAATACATAACGGTTAGTATTGGTATTGCCCCAAACAGGATCCTCGCCAAGCTTGGTGCCGATATCGACAAGCCAGACGGTCTTCAGCTTATCGACCAAAAGAACTACTCCCAAATCTATGATCAAATCGAGCTTACCGACTTTTGTGGGGTAAGTACAGCCACCAAACTCAGGCTCAATCGAGCTGGCATTGTCACTGCCACTCAGTTTTATCAAGCTAGTATTCAAACTCTCAAATTTGCTTTTGGCAGTGTTATTGGTCGCGACTGGTACTACCGCCTCAGAGGAATTGAAGTCGACGACTGGGATACTACGCGTCGCGTCTTTGGCAACTCCTACGTCATTCCCAAGGCAGTCACTCATGAAGAAGGCAAAAAAATCTTGAGCAAGTTGGCCAGTAAATCTGCCAAAAGAATGCGCGAAGCTGGTTACACGACAAGCATTCTTAGTCTTTATATCGCTTACGACGATCACACAAGTCATCATCAATCTATCAATCTATCATCACCTCACTTTGACACTAGAGACATCTATAAAGGCCTACTATTACTATACGATGTGGCCCCGAACAAGGATGTCAAACAGCTCGCAGAGAGTTGCTCTGGCCTTGCGCCCATAGTTACCCACCCAACGCTTTTTGGTCAAGTTGAAAAGTCTCGTTCGCTTATGAATAGTCTCGACATAGTCAATAATAAATATGGCGACAACATACTTCATTTTGCAAGCTCAAGCACCGACAAAGATCATGTTCACGACGCGATCGCCTTTGGGCACTGATATACTACAGCTATGAAATTGCGCGATCAATCACTTGCCACACAAAAACTACAAGGCGAGTCAATCACGGGCAATCAGTACATTCATTGCACGCTTGCAAATACCAATTTGCACTTTACGGCATTTAGCGACTGCACATTTACAGACTGTGACTTTACAGGAGTAGTCCTAGATCAAACAAGTTTTCAAGGGTGTGGTTTTGGCGGTAGCAAGCTCAGCAATCTCGATTTTGCTGGTACGCGCCTCATCAAATGCGATTTTGGAAACGCATTACTTGATCAAACATATTTTCGCCCGCACATCGGCGATCATAGTAAAAAATCATACGATCTGCGTACCTGCAATTTTGCGTCATGTAGTCTCGAAAGTAGTATTTTTGCTCACTGTGATCTTCGAGGGATTAACTTTCAAGATAGCAAGTTAACAGGTGCCACCTTCGAGAATTGTCTACTTCAAAAAGCCAACTTTTCAGAATGTACGCTCGGTAGTGTGCGTTATCTTGATTGCACTCTCGACAAAACCAAGCTTTCACTAAGCGGCTTCTTGTCGTACGGAATCAGTCAGGGTTTTGTTTTAAATCAGGAAAACTAATATGCAATACACCCTCATTCGCAGTAAAAATAGAAAAAGCTCAGCCGCTCTCCAGGTAAGCCCCAAGGGCGAGATAATTGTGCAAGCTCCCTGGTATATGCCCAAGTTTGTTCTAGACAAGTTTGTAGACGAGCATGAAAGATGGATAAATAAAAGATTGGTAGAGATTACAAAATCAGTAGCCAAAAAAGAACAACATTTTGCGACGGAGTTGGATCTAGAAGCATTCATAATCACCAAAACAGAAGAATATGAAGAGATCATGGGACTAAAGTCTAGTGGGCTTGTATTTAAGCGCGTAACAACATATTGGGGCAGCTGCAGCCCAACAGGCAAAATATCTTTTAATACCGAAATGATCTACGCGCCAGTTAGCGCTGTTGAGTACGTTGTTGTTCACGAACTAGCACATCTTAAATATAGGGGTCACGGAGTAAGGTTTTGGGATTTGGTAAACAAGCACTTTCCAAGAACAGCCGAAATGCGCAAGATTTTGCGCCAGGTAGGTCACCGCAGGTAGGCTATCTACTTTACAAGAAGAATGGCGTTAGGTAGTGCTCTCCCAGGACCAATTTTGTATCCGCCGTACCAAAGGGCACTACTCCCACCGCCATCCAGATTAAGCGCGTTTTCTAGCCCCAAAGTTTTCAACACCTCAGCTTCTTCTGGCACCGTCGCGCCAAATATGTGCCCAATAATAATCTCGTCACCACGTGTCCCTATAAATCCCTTTGTTCCTCGGCCATCTCTTTGATAAGCCTCAAGAGACCCTTCCTCAAACGCTATATTCCCACCCTGTAAAAGGAGTGGATGATTGGCTATAGCTCCAGTCGATGATTGGTCTACCCCCCAATCGAGTGTCCGCCGATAAAAACTAAGCTTGACTCCGTATGCAGCCATTAACGGAACAACGCTATACACATTATTATTTTGGTTAAAGGCTGTTTTTGTGCGACCGTTAAAAGCTAGGGTATCATAGCTATTTACCATTCCTTGGCACCTTGGATAATCTGGTGGACAAAAATAACTAGCATTAATCCCAGCAAAAGCATTGTTTCGAGTCACGTAGTCAGCAAGGGGGATGACAGGGCAGTTGTCGACACAATCAGAGTCAGAGGCAGTATCGACAACAACTTTTGCCCCAGTTGCAACAACTAGTGAAATAACAAAGCTCCCGCGCGAGGTTGAAACAGTTTGTCTGCTATACCCGTCGCCTGGCAAGCTATTACTTTCTGGTACTTTTGCAACAGGCGGTACAGCAATTGCTTTTGCCAAAGCTAGATTTGTTGCTTTAGCTGAGGCACTTGCAATCAAGTATTCATCATAAAGTTTGTCATTAATACTTTGCAGCTCAATAAGTTGCATTTTTGCTTGTATAGCTTCTTCACCAAGTCCACTCGCCACTTCGCTACTACTATTGATATCTGCAATAAGAGATTTTTGCGTTACTTCCTTTTGCCAAAGAGTGCCTGATAGTCCACCGATAACTGCGACGAGATAAGCGCCAATAAGCATTCTTCTTGCTGGAGAGTAATAAAACCGTATCAAAGCATTGCAAATCTGTATAAACACATTATTCATTGCTATAATTCTAACAGCTCATACTAATAATATATAAAGCAAATCTATGCCAGACAAATTCTCAGCTGTATGGATCTCGCACAGTAGTATTTCCGACTGGAAGAGCTGCCCGCGCGCCTACTACCTCAAAAATGTTTACAAAGACAAAAGAAACAACCACAAGATCAACCTCGTAACTCCATCACTTTCTCTAGGATCCACAGTCCACGAGGTTCTCGAGAGCCTTTCAATTCTCCCTACAGCAGAGAGGTTTAAGACCTCGCTCATTGATCGATTCCAAACAGTCTGGGGGAGGGTATCTGGTATTCAAGGCGGCTTTGATAGTAAAGATACCGAATCTCACTACAAAGCTCGTGGCGAGGACATGCTGCGTCGTGTCATGGCACATCCAGGAATACTAAAGGAAAAAGCGGTCAAAATCAAAGAAGAACTACCACAATATTGGCTATCCGAGGAAGACAATCTGATTCTTTGCGGCAAACTAGACTGGCTTTCTTACAACGAGCTAGCAGACACTATCAAAATCATCGACTTTAAAACTGGCGTAAGGGAAGAGTCCGAAGCTAGTCTTCAACTCCCTATATATTACCTACTTGCTCACAACTGCCAAAGTCGAAAGGTAGAAGGTGCTGCATATTGGTATATTGGAAAAGACGATATGCCAACGGATAAGCCTTTGGTAGATCTTGATCTAGCCAAAGAAACTGTTTTAAAAGTAGGCAAAGAGATCAAGTTGGCCCGTGCTCTTGAGCGGTTCAAATGCCCGTCAGGTGAGGCTGGTTGCAAGCACTGCACTCCATACGAAAAAATTATCAAAGATGAGGCGACATTTGTTGGCACCGACAACTTCAACAGAGACATTTACACACTTACCTCTTCAAATAACAGTTTGCCCGAGAGCGAAGTTTTGTAGTACAATAAACTATGCCGCTAAATAATAGCACCACAAAATTCATTTTCGTAAGTGGCGGAGTCCTCTCTTCTCTTGGCAAAGGTATCACCACAGCCTCTCTTGGCATGCTACTACAATCTCATGGCTACGATGTAACAATCGTCAAATGCGAAAACTATCTCAATATCGACTCTGGCATGATAAATCCCCTAGAGCACGGCGACGCGTTTCTTTGCGACGATGGCACAGAGACTGACATGGATCTAGGCAACTACGAGAGGTATCTCGGCAAAAATCTCCACAAGCACAACTTCATTACCATGGGCCAGATCTACCACGCCGTAATTACCCGCGAAAGAAACAATGGTTATGGTGGTGAGGATGTAGAGGCAATTCCTCACGTTACCGACGAGATTATTAGCCGTATCAAGTCAGCCGCCAAAACCGACAAAGCCGAAATCTGTCTTATCGAATTAGGCGGTACCGCTGGCGAATATCAAAATGTACTTTATTACGAAGCCAGTCGTATCATGAAACTCAAAGGCGACATGGTGATTCACGTTCACGTAAGCTATCTTCCGACTCCAGCCCACGTTGGGGAGCCCAAAACGAAGCCAGCCCAACTATCGGTCAAAGAGCTCAACAGCATGAGTATTCAGCCCGACTTCCTGGTTGCTCGCTGCGAGAATGCTCTAGATGAGCGCCGGATCGATCGGTTGGCGCTATTTTGCAACATGCATCCCGAAGACGTCATTATGAATCAAGATCAAAAAAGTATCTATCAAGTGCCATTAAGTTTTTCAGATCAAAAGTTCGATCTCAAAGTTCTTACCAAACTTGGATTAAAGCCAGGGAAAAACGATCTCACCGCTTGGCGTCAACTCGTAAAAAATGCTCTTAGAGAAGGTAAAGATAAGGTCACTCTTGCAATTGTTGGCAAATACTTCAAAACAGGCGACTATAATCTCAAAGATAGTTATCACGCTCTTTTTGAGGCCCTCGACCACGCCGCAATCAAAGAGGGGATCGAGCTAGATATCAGGTCGATCAACTCTGAGGTCATAGAGACTGAAGGCACCAAGCAGCTTGAGGGAGTTTGTGGCATTATTGTACCGATCGGTTGGGGCGCTAGGGGCACAACTGGTAAGATTGAAGCGATCAAATATGCAAGAGAAAACAAGATTCCATACCTTGGTTTATGTTACGGGATGCAACTAGCTTGTATCGAATTTGCTCGTAATGTCGTAGGGATCAAAGACGCCAATTCTGTCGAGATCGACGAAAATACCCAAAATCCAATCATTCACAGTATCCCTTTCGACGCCAAGTATCAACGAATCAAGGGTGAGGGTACAAGCATGCGTCTTGGTGCTTACGACTGCATTCTTAAAGAAGGTACTTTGGCAGCCCAAATTTATGGCACCACCCAGATTTCCGAAAGACATCGTCATCGCTTCGAATTTAACAACGATTACAGGCAGCAACTCGAAGATAAGGGCTTTGTAATATCAGGCACCAGTCCCGATAATTTTTTTGTTGAGATGATCGAGCTCCCACAATCGATGCACCCATTTTTTCTCGCAACCCAAGCCCACCCAGAATACAAATCTCGCCCCCTCACACCCCATCCTGTATTTACAGCTTATCTAAAAGCTGTTAAAATAACCACCTATGGCAAATCAAATCACACATAAAGATGTTACATTCCACGTAGGCGACACCATAAGTGTCTCCCAAAAGATCCAAGAAGGCGACAAGTTCCGCATTCAGCTCTTTGATGGCATAGTTATTGCAATAAGCAAAAACGGCGACCCTACCTTTACTGTTAGAAAGATTGCAACAGGGCAGATTGCAGTCGAAAAGATATTCCCTCTCAATGCAACTGTTATCGACAAGATTGTAGTTAAGCGCTCAGGCGATGTACGCCAGGCCAAGCTTTATTACCTTAGAGATCGTATCGGCAAAAAAGCAACCAAAGTCAAAGAGAAATAATTAGCTACTTCAAAACAACTTTTTCAATGCGTTCAACTACCTTGCTAAGCGGGCAATCCGACTTTACAATCGAGTCACTTACTGTCGAAAGCAACGAAGGTGTAATTTTACGTGGATCGTACAAATTGGTAAGTATAATCACCTTAGCTGATTTGCCCCAATGATCATTGCGTAGCTTTGTAAGCATTGTCAAACCATCCATAAGTGGCATCACAATATCCAGAACAATTAGATCTGGTTGACTTGTTAACGCAGCCTCTAGTCCCTCCTTGCCATTTGAAGCGGTCGACACTACGAATCCAGCTCTAGTCAACTTGTCTACCAGAGCTTGCAAGAGAAGTTTTTCATCATCTACAACAAGAACATGTTTTGCCATATATTTACACCAAACCTTTATTCCCAGCTCGGTACCGTCCTACAATAGGCAGGCTAGCAAAAAAGGTAGTTCCTTTCTTTAAACTACTTTTAAACCATACTTTCCCGTCAATTTGCCTAAGAATTTCGCTTACAATATACAATCCCAATCCAGAACCATCCGAATCGACAAAGCGAGCATTATCAGCTCGGAACAACTTTGTAAAAACATTCTTTTGTTGGTCCTTTGGGATTCCAATGCCATTATCGGAAACGGCAATCACAATTAACGATTTATCTTTGGTAATAGACACGTGAATATTTCCCCTAATTTTGCAATACTTCACACTATTTGAAAGAAAATTTTGTAAGATAATAGTCAAAATCTTTACATCAACACATACGCCAACAATTGCCTTATCACATTTATAAGTAACAACCAATTTCTTGGTAAATATATCGGTGTCAAGGTCCTTGATGCAAGACTTAACGATATCTGACAAATCAACTTTTTCAGGATTAATTTCAACTACACCCATTTCCAAACGAGCTACATTCAATAATGCATTCACTAGTTTTACCATCCTATTACTAGAAGTATGGATATCCTGGGCATACTGATGTTGTGTTGAGGAAAGCTTTCCAATATCATCCGAAAGAAGCATTTCGCTATACCAATTGATAGAGGTAAGTGGTGTTCGAAGTTGATGTGAGGCGAGCGATACAAACTCAGTTTTGGATTTATCGACTCTTCTCTCTTCGGTCACATCCCGCAAAATTACGACAAATCCAATGACGCGCCCATCCTTATCACGTACCGGCGAAGCAGAGCTAGAAATGGGGATAAGAATACCGTTACTACGTATTAGCACTCTATGGTTGCTCATCGCCAAGCTCTTCCCCATTGTGCTAACATCAGCGATACAATCAACTTTCAATTTGGGATTTTCTTCAAGCGACAATGCTACAACATCACTGTAATGTTTTCCAATAGCTTTACTAGCTTTTACTCCTGTCAATGTCTCAGCTACAAAGTTAAATACTGACCGGTACCCCATAAACTAGACGTGTTGTCTTTCATAACTCATACTTGTTATG
>JBAXNV010000033.1:0-8770 GCA_037133595.1 bacterium | reverse complement strand
GGATGTACACGGCCAAAGCACACACCAAATCAACTCTTTTTGCTACTTAAGCCTACATTATACATCATATTATCATAATAAATTCAATATTTGCTATAATTCGATCAAATTATGAAACAATCGATTATTAAAGTACCAAACGACATATTGCGCAAAGTTTGTGTGCCAGTAACCACAATTACTCGCGAACTAGAAGAGCAAGTTGTCGATCTCGAAGAAGCTCTCAAACAAGCCCGCAATCCCGAGGGTGTTGGCCTCTCCTTCCCCCAGCTGGGTATCCTAACGCGTGGTTTTGTCACCTATATCGACCACAGGATGAATATATATCTCAACCCCGAGATCATCGACATGGGCGACGAGAAGACTCTTGGCCCTAGGGAGGATCACCCGCTCTTAGAGGGCTGCCTCTCCATTCCCCATCTCTATGGCCCAGTCTGGCGTAGTCGCAAAATTAGAATTAAAGCAATCGATGAAAAGGGTCGTGAGCACACGGCCAATCTTAGCAACTTTGCCGCCCGCGTCTTTCTTCACGAATACGATCATCTCGATGGAATCCTCTTTACCGATTACACCAAGTCTGGCTCTCTCCCACTATACTTTCACGACCTCGAGAAAGACGAGTTTATCGAGATCGAAGATCCCTCGGCCGTGATCAAGTGGTAATTTAACCCTATAATATTGACATGTATAGTAAAATAAGCCATGTCTTGTTTAGAGAATATCGTCAAAGTCACAGCAATAACCGCCGCTCTCGGGGCTACGATTGGGCTTGCAGAATATGCTGCCAATCAAAAGTATTCCCCTACACCAGAGGATCTGTGCCCCAATCCCAACGTGCTCTGCCTTACTTCGGATGATCTCAGTTTACTTACCATTTCTGGGGAACCAAACAAAATAGGTCTAACGGGTTTCAAAAACGCATTTCAGCTCGGGGGAATGGATCAAGATCAATCACAAACATTCTTTCAAGATGGATTGGGGCTAGATACTCCATTTAATCCCTTCAATGAAGAAAACAGCGTTCCATCTCCATTTGATAGCGATTGGATTCTTCGCCCTGAACAAGAAATAAAACTTCCTGTTAGTAAAGATGATAATGGCAACTTTACCGTCGAGATTCCAGGCAAATCAGCTGATTTGGCTGGTTACAAAGTAGACGCGGGATCATTTTTGGGTATGGTAGATTTGCTCAAATCTGTTGAAGCAATCGATATTCCACAAAACGTTGTGCTAAAGGGCGAATTGCCCGATCATACCAAAGTATTTGTTTCACCAAATCCCAATGAAGATAGGACCTATAATACATACTTTTCCTTTCCATTAACCGGCAAAGAGCGCAATCCGGCAGATATTTGTGACTTAGTCGATGGGCATCCAGCCTCCTGCCCAAGAGCGGCTCATGGCGACTTGGCTCGCGACAATACAATTCAACCCGAAGGTAAATCAGGTTTTGTTTGGCAATTCCCAGCAATCTTAAATCAATCAGGTGAAATCGAATTACTCAGAGTTGTCGATCCTGCTTATCCAGATATAAAAATCAATATTCCTTATGATGACCTAAAACAACTAATAAGAAATGCAGCCCCTCAAATGACCAATTTGAGCGTTGACCAAGGTAGGGTTATATTGCCTCTAAGTTGCCTTGGAATAGTTGCTGCCCTAGTTCTACTTACTCCCATTGGTCTTGGACTCAAGCATATCCTTTTTGCAGGCAGTATTGAGGAGGCTACATATGGGAAAAGAGTATTGAAATATGGAGGGATGGTCGCAAATAGCATGTTACAAAATAGTGCTCAAGTTGTGTATCGGCTCGGGGCTGGAGCCGCTGGGTTTGTTGGCGCCAACGCTTTAATCGAAGCCTCGCGAACCAATTCACTTGGATATTTACTACCAGAGTCTCTGGATCCCAACATCAAGTCGATACAAGCTCTAATAACAATAGCTTCATTGCTTACCATTTTTAAAAGACCAATTCTCAAGCAAATTGCAATTAGAATGGCAAGAGCAGAATATGCAATGACCGAAGAAACAGCTGCATCAGAATTGCTTTATGGCCACCTTGAAACCAAATTGGGACCACTATTCCCTGCGGCCGAAATCTTTTTTACAACTGCCCTATTAGGTATAATTCCACAACTTATAAATGGCATTAGTGCCGAGCAACTCTGGAACAATTACTCCAACGTTGCTCAAGGCATACTAGGCGTTACTGGAGGCATTACCGCGTTAAGTTGGGGGCTAACATTAACAGATATGTTGCGGGTTCAAAGTAATCGCCAATAACCTGTATGATAAATGATATGACAGAGATAATTTTTTTTGGCGATGATCAATACAGCGCAATCGTTCTTAAAAAGCTAATTATTCATATATCAAACGTCAGCGTTGTTACCAAGCAATTTGCCAGCAATCCAGTCGAAGAGCTGGCAAAAATGTATAACCTAGCACTCTCCTATTATCCAGAAATTCCAGTTATTGGCAAAAATACGCTCGGCGTCTTGGCTTCCTTTGGGTATATTCTCAGGCCAGAGTTAATCAATCAGTTTGGCGAAAACGGCATTCTTTGCCTACACCCTTCCCTACTTCCAGAGTATCGGGGATCAACACCAGCCCAGCACACAATCGCGCTTGGCGACGCCACAACTGGGGTTACCCTGTTTCACCTAACCTCTCGTGTCGACGAGGGAAAGATCCTTGCACAGACCCAAGACAACATTCTCCCAGAGGACACCACTCCCACCCTTCTCACTCGCCTATTTTCCTTAGGATCAAGCTTACTAATCAATTGGCTTTCTGGCAAATCAACACTATTATCAACAAATCCAAATTCCCAAGACAATACCTATACTCGCAAGTTTACTCGCGACACAGGTTACATTGAGTGGCAAACGCTTCAAAAACTCATCAATAATCAGCCCATTTTGCCCAAAGATACCATCAATCAGCTCCTAAGCTTTCGTCTTCAAAAAAACCCGACAAACCATACCTCGACTTATTTAATAGATCTTTTTCGGGCTCTTACCCCCTGGCCAGGTGTGTGGACAGTAGCCAAAACCAACAAGGGCGATGTAAGGCTTTCCGTAGAGTCAGTTTATCCTTCTATCATGGTCAAGATCGCCGGCAAGCCAAATGCCATTGTATTATCTCAATTTATGCGTTACTATCAACAGATATGACACTTCCACCAGAAAAATTGACCGATGATCAACAAGAAAAATTAAACGGTATGGTAGGAAGGATACAGTCTGGAGAAATTGCAAATTTCGGCAAATTCGTTGCTGCTATACAAGCGTTGGTAAGTAACGTCACTATTATCACCGGCGAAGGCGCAAAGGGTCCTACAGGCCCCAAAAATCCAGACGGGTCGGGCGGATCTGCACAAGGTTAAGAATAACAATAATTTATTTCCCCAAACGTTCAGCCCAAACTCGTATCACATTTCCCAATTTTGATTATTGAAAATTAAGCTAACTTGGCTGCTGTTGCAACGGGTGCAACATTTACACCTTTGACCATCCGCAAACACTTGGTGCAAAGAGTCATTTTAATCTTGCCTTCGACAGTTGCCAGACGATGAGTGTGCAAATTGGGTTTACGTATTCGCTGGGTACGTCTTTTACTGTGCGACACTGTGTGTCCCACATCTCTTTTTTTACTACAAAGATCACATGCATTTGCCATAGGTTGTTATTCTATCAAAGTCTTAACAAAAAAACTAGGTCTCTTCTGATTCATTAGTTGTTGCGATATCAGTTCCCAGCGATCCTGATTCTGCAAATCTTCCAAATTTATCCCAACATCCTCTCTCTTCAATACTATTGATACCCCCACAATTATACTCGCCAGTAGACAATACTAATAAATTTAACTTCTGAGTCAATGTTGACAAGTCAAAATCACTAAAAGCTATCGGAGCTTGACATTTACTTCCAGCTTTCATTGGACATTCGAGTTTTGAGTAATTTTGATTAATCACTTTAACTCTATTTTTTAATACTGCTAGGAGACCTCTCTCTGCTGCATTAACTTCTTCTATTTTTCGCAATCTTCTCGCCTCATCATTGTTTTTGCGTGCTGTCTCGATATTAAGACTCATATTACTCCTATGCGCTCACACTACCACGACTACGGAAGATCAAAGATCCAGCAATCACAATACCGACAACGACTAATAATATAATTAAAAGTGAGGTAATTATTCTTCCAACAACAGATCCGCTAGTACTCGTACTTGACGTACTCTGCACCGCAGTGGTTTTACTTGTATTACTTACAACAGGAGATGTTTCCTTGGGTATCGACACCTCGCTCTTGTCAAAAGCAAATTTTGCAACAGTCCCAGTAGCTATTGTATAGCTACTTGGTCGGCGTGGACCACTATCTTGCTCTGCAGAAATTAGAACTTTGTCAAAAGTACTGGTCACATCACCCTCAAAATATCCACGATCAATATCATCAATTCGAACATAAGTATTACGAGAGGAATCATGTGCCCAGATAGTGTAATACTCATATTGAGTTTGGTAAGGATAAACTAGACCATCGCAACGCCCAATAACGCGGTATCTAGATTCATGCCATACAGAGGTGGCTTTGCACGAAACTCCAGAGCCAGATATATCTATTTGGCCCTCAAAGGCTTGTGCTTTCGTAGTCACAGCCGATATCATGGCCGAACAAACAATGATTGCGAGCAATAGTTTTTTCATGGACTATAGGATACCATAACTTTTCTCAAAGTCAATGTTTGTACTGTATAATCAACTCATGCTTAATCTATTATTTAGCTCCCCCTTCTCCTTTATAATATTGGCTGCATCTCTAGTAATTGCAATTACAATTCATGAATTTGCACACGCCCTAGCAGCAGACAAGCTCGGGGATCCAACCCCTCGATCTCTTGGCCGCCTCACGCTCAATCCCCTGGCACATCTTGATCCACTGGGAACACTCGCTATTCTATTTGTGGGTTTTGGCTGGGGGAAACCAGTACCTTTTGACCCATTCAACTTACGCGACAGACGCCGAGATGGCGCCATCATTTCGCTTGCTGGGCCACTAAGTAACCTTGCGCTTGCGCTCATCATTTCATTACTAATCAAATTTACTCCCTTAATCGCCTTTAGCGCTATTCTTATTCCGCTGCTTATGCTCAACGTAAGCCTAGCCGTCTTTAATCTTGTTCCCGTGTACCCACTTGATGGCGAGAAGATCCTCCTTGGGCTATTGCCAGCCGATCTTGCTGCCAACTTTGCCGAGATAATGCAACAATATGGCACTCTCATTCTTATTCTCTTGCTCTTCCCCTTCTCTGGAAATTCTGCAATCAGCAGCATTATCGAGCCACTGAAAACTGCTATTATCAATTTCTTATTGTAAAAGTTATCTACTCAATCTTTTCGTTTGACCCGCAATATTCGTGACGACAAAATACAAGAGAGCTAATGATCTAGTAATCGGGGCATAATTAGTTTCATTTGTTGCCATAGCGAGACCAAATAATAGAAGTCCCACAACAATACCTAACCCAATTTCAGGATTTTCATCTGTAGTTACGGTTGATTCCAATTCATTGGGAGTAAATAATTCCTTTGAAACAGCAATAGTCATAGTGTGCAATTATATATGGTGATAAGACATTTGAGCAACGATAAGGTAAACACTTGTTGATTAGGGGTGTCGTTTAATGGTAGCCCCGCTCTTCGCGAAGGGCGAGGTCCAAAACCTACATGTACTACGTATATATTCTCAAAGATTTAACAAAAAAACTTTACATTGGTTATTCTGCAGATCTTAAAGAAAGAATTAAAGCTCACCTAAACAAGACTGAATACACCACCAAAAAGATGAATAATCCAGAACTAATATATTACGAAGCATACTCTATCGAGAAGTTAGCAAGAAATAGAGAGCTCAAATTAAAGGCATTTGGTTCAAGCTACGCGGGACTTTTAAAGAGACTTGGGTTAAAATAGTCATTGATCCTAGGGGTGTCGTTTAATGGTAGGACTGAGGTCTCCAAAACCTCCGACGAAGGTTCGATTCCTTCCACCCCTGCAGAATAGAAATGACGGGATTTATTAGTCCTGTTTTCTCGTATATATCAATACTTTTTTCAGGTTCTAGCGGATCTATTGTATAAGCACGAATATCCGCATTGGCTTTCCTTATAAACAAGTGCAAAATATCTTGATCTATCAATACTTTCCGATCTAGAAGTTTTAGGTTCTGGCCTAAATTACGGAATACTGTGGTCCTAGTCTCAAAATCACCCGTATTAAAATCAGTGGCCGCCTTTACTGCAAAGTTAAATTTCTCCTCTGTATCACCCATAAAGTTAGCAACTCTTTGGGTCAGATCTGCTAATTTCTCTACTGCTTGCTTCTTATTCTCCTCTAGCTCCCCTTTCCGCTTCATGTATGCCTCGGTACTAATGATTTTACGATCCTTATTCTCTGGTTGAGTATATTGCACCAACAAGCCGTCTAACTCTCTCTGAGTGCCACTAACTACTTTTTGCAAGTTATCTAGAGCTTGAGTGTTTACCGCTATCTGACCCTCTGTATTCGTCTTGAGTTGTTTGAGGACCCAATCACAAACTTTGGGTTTAATCTCTAGCGACATTAAGTAATCATGAATTTGCGCCTCTAATGCCTCAATCCTAATCGTTTTCTGGGTGCACTCATGATTCTTTTTCTTGGTACACGCCCCATAAATGTAGTGTAACCTTGTCGGATCATCCATCTTATCTATTGCTAGTTCACACTTAGGACAGGTAGTTCTATTTCTTGAGGCAAACTTATATTTACATCCACTACAGATCACTTGATATTTCTCCTCTAGACAGATAGCGCTACCGCACTCTCCGCACTGCATAAGCCCTCTGTACGGTAATGACACCGTTTTAGGCCGACTCTTACCCTTGTAGCCTAGGATCATCTGAATTTGGTCGTATTCCCTATCTGTAATCATCGCTTCATGTTTACCTCTTACTCTCTGACCATCTGCTGTATAGATCCACCCCGCATAAAATTCGTTATGTAGGACCTTGTAAAAATTACTTATGCCCATTGGTTTACCACCAATCCTTCTAGTCTTTGGTGTACGAAACCCCCATTCATCATTCAAGATCTCTAGGACTTTAGGAGGAGATTTATAATTAATCACCATCTGCAATGCTCGCTTGATCAGATCAAATCGCTCAGGGTCATTAGCTAGAATAGGCTCACCCGTGGCGGGGTCTTCTACAAACATATAACCTGAATATTTCTTGATTGACCATCCCCGTAGTACTTTTTCTTTGTTGCCCCTCTTGACCGACTCACTATTATCATCCGAACTCTTCTTGCTCATAGCAAATTCAAGTGCCAGCATAAACTTGCTGTTACCAGAGCCATCCGTGTAGCCTGTAGGTGTCCTAATCCCCTTTATGACACCAGAATCCAGCATGTAGATAATCATGCCTCCATCTAGAGAATTACGGGCTATACGGTTGTATTGCCAAACCAAGATTGCGTCCGCTTCACCATCCTGTAATCTCTCCACCATCTTGTTAAATTCTGGCCTTCCTACCTTGTAGGCGCTCGCCGACTCTGTAAACCGATCTACTATCTCCAGACCTTCTTTTTGAGCATATTCATCTAGCGCTCGCTTCTGAGCAGGCAAAGATAGTAGCTGTCTATCCTCACTCTCCGTACTCTTACGACAATAGATAAAATACTTCATATAATTATCTCCATTTTACACATATTTACCTCTTAAAAATATATCGTCAACTTCCCGATCTGTCATAGTCTCTACCTTCTTACGAATAATGGGCTTATCAAAGCTCTGACTTTGGTCTATCCACATCATGTCTTCTGGTAAAAGAAACGAGTACCCCTCATTCTTATATATCTCCCTATAACCATCCAAGTCCCTTCCTGCTTGCCTATTCTCTATACTCAAATCATCCTTAAAAGAACTTAAAGCTTTAGGAGTGTCGCTCCAGATAAGAGGCATAGATATTTTCGGAATATTTTCCTGTATTACCTTCGTAATTTCCATTTCATTCTCGGAAAAACAAATATTTTCAAGTAATTTTTCTACAGTTATATTTCGCTCTGATAGCTCGTATTGAGAAGCTTTACCAAATATGTACCTTTCAGGATTCTTCATTCCGTACAACTTACGCTTCTTATCAAACAACTTTACAAATCGTTTCTCCACTAAATACTTAAACCAGTCCCCTATACTCTCAGGAGATTTATGAAATACACCAACCATCTCATCAGGAAAAAACTCAAATAGGCCGAAATTATCATGCCTAGGGTCCCAGTCCATGCAATCAAGAAGATATTCGTACAAAGCCCACTGCTGGAGTGTAAGCACCTCCCCAATTCTGAGTAACCATCTGTTCTTATAACTTGGTCTATAGCCATTACGCTTCATAGTGACCTTTGGCGTGATTCTTATTAAGAATTGCAGAAGCAATATTGACCAAGCTCTCGCCTATCCGCCGAACTTCCTCCAAACTCAACTCAACCTGATATTCCGAGGCGATAATCTTTTTCAACTCAACTATTTCAGAGTCTGGGATCATTGACCTCCCTTTGGGTAGTGTTTTGAATATAGCCACCTAACACAAACTCCAAACCTTCTTCTACTAGGCTCTTAACAGACCTTCTCTGCTTCACCGCTTCAAGCTTGGCATAGTAGAGCCATCCCGCATCTATATGACCGGTACCCCATAAACTAGACGTGTTGTCTTTCATAACTCATACTTGTTATG
>JBAXNV010000032.1:0-8962 GCA_037133595.1 bacterium | reverse complement strand
GCGCAAATATTGAGGGAGACAATGGATTGGTTTGAGGAGAATGTAAAGAAAGACATACAAACGATCCTGTTTTCCCATTATTCATTGAAACCAGTAAAAATGGATGGAAGTTTTGGATTTGAAGGAAAAGACTCTACTGTGCAGATCCAAAACTCGGAGGAGTTCGTAAATTTCCTTGGAAAGTTTGATATCAGAGCTTCAATTAATGGGCATCTCCATTGGGCTGGCTATTCCAAGATGAGAATGTTTCCTTGCGTTACTGTTTTACCTTTCACTGATAACATATTATCTTCATGCGATATCGCGATTAACCCTGGTATTTATCATGTACTAGAACTTGATGGGAATGAATTAAGACTGAAAAGTTATAGTGGTGATTTCTGTTTTTTGAATATTGAAATTTAGAGCTACCGAAAACCCGAAATACAATGTTACCATGTTTTAAAACATGATAACATTGCGCCCTACTCAACTTTGCTTTCATGTTTGAATAGTGACCAGTGGATAAGATTGGCGGATATTCCCAAGATTGTCAGAATTAGTAGGCCTTTGGCTGGGCCAATGGTGTCGGCGAAGTATCCCAACGTTAGTGAGACAATGGCGAACATTAGACTTTCGCCAAGAGAATTTAGAGAGCTCATCGTCGCGCGTTGCTTGTCGGAAAATTCTTGTTGCATAAGATTGTTTTTGGCAACAGTTGTTACACCAAAACCGAGGGACGTAACCGACATTAATACTGGCGAAAATAAAGTGGGAAAGCCGAGTGACGCAATGTCGATTAATTTGCTAAAGACGCCATCAAAAATGAGAATGGGAAGCTCTTTGAAACGCTTGATCAGTTTGCCACTATACCAAAAACTTAATGTAGCGCCGAGACTAGATAATACTTTGGAAAATCCAATAGCCCAGAGTGGCCAGAGCGTGCCAATAAAGGCGCTGCGGAATTGGTAGCCAGACTCGCCCATGGCAAAGTCAATCATGGAAGCGAGGGAAAGCTTACGCAGCTTGGAGTTATGGATAAACAGGGTAATTGCCTCCTTGGTGTGTACGAAGATGTTGGAATCGCTTTTGGTGTATGACTTTGGTTCTTTAAAGAATAAACTAATTAGTAATTTAATGACCTGAGGAATAACGGATAGCCACAATAATAAAGAGAATGAAAGCGAAGCAATCACACCACTTAACAAGGCGCCAAGGGTGGCAGCAACTTGAAACATAGCGCTAGTCTTACCCAAGTACTCATGATACTTTTCTTCGCTGTGGGTATCTTTGAGTGTGTCGTGTAAGAAGGCATCGTCATTGCCGGAGTAGAGCGCTCGAGCTAGACCTTCAAAGAGAGCTCCCACAACCAGTGCCCAATAGCCAAGTTGGATAGCAAGAGCATAGCTTAATACTGAGATGACGTTGGCTGTGGCACCGAGGCGCATAACCCCACTACGCCCAAAGAAGTCGGATAGTACGCCAGTTGGTACTTCGAGAATAGCTTGGGTAAGCATCGCGATCGAAAATATACTCATCCCTAGGGCAAATGATCCAGAAATGTATGCATAAAACACAATAGCGATTGGCCCCACCAAACTAAAATCGGTAAGGAAGTTAAATGCTGCTAATAACTTGATGTTACGAGAGATAGTCATAAGGTTTAATTGTACTCTCTGCTATAATCGCCTTACCAATGAGGGTTGGTGGATGATCGGGCGGCTCGCAAGAGTCGTCAGGAAAGTCCAGACAGCAGAGTGACGAGGTGCTTCGGCGTAAAGCCGAGGGGCGAGTAATCGACAGTTAGAGCAACAGAGACTACGACTCACCTACCCACAAGGTGGGAAGAGAGTGAAAAGGGCAATCCTCCCTGCTGCAACCGGCGACAAAAACGATAAAGACGGTGTCACTCCCGAGTTTTGAAGCTTACGGGCGTAGATAAATGATCATACGAAAAACAGAATCTGGCTTATGCCAACCCTCAAAGGCACAAAATCTTATACGTCCCCAACTTGGGCTAATGAGGCTTCCATTAATATCGTCATCTCGAGCGAAGTCGAGAGATCTTAACTGATAGAGATTCCTCCACTACGGTCGGAATGACGTCTAATAACGTCATAATTCAGGAATATGGATAGTAATTAGGAATGAGATAGTTCTTTGTTAATTTCACCAATAAGTTGTGGTCCTTCAAAAATCATCCCAGTAATAAGCTGTACGAGATCGGCACCGGCGTCGAGCTTAATTTTGGCTTCTTTCGGACTAAATATTCCGCCTGTCCCAATGATTGCAATGTGACCGCCAAATTTTTTTCGGGCATGAGCTATTAGTTTGTTACTATTTGCGAATGTTGGTGCCCCACTAAAGTTACCCTTCATCCCCTCCCAAGCCTTAATCTCTTCTGGATCAAGTTTAGGATTGGTGCGATCTTTGACAAGGTTACTAAATACAAAACCTTTGATCCCGTGATCGAGTGCGATTTGTATCAGCTCGTCACACTGAGCGAAAGAAATTTCATTGGGCATCTTTACAAAGATGGGTTGTTTTAGATGTAGTTTTTGGACGGAGGCGGTTAATTTTTTGAAATTAGTTGGGTGACTAAAAGGAGTAGGCATCTTGGTGTTGGGACAGCTAATGTTGAGCTCAAAATATTTTACATAGGATTTGTTAGCAAAGAGTTTGAAGGTAAAGAGATAGTCGGCGATCGCTTTTTCTACCGTATCAACCTCGGGGATATTACTGCTGCCTACGCTAATACCGAGGGTAGAACGTGAGAAGTCTTTGGCGTCTAGTCTTGCCGCCACTTCCACTGCCCCACCCGATTTGAAGCCCTTGTTAACCATGAGGGATTTACTCTTGGGCAAACGACCAAGTCGGGGGTAGGAGTTGCCCTCGTAAGCATGCGCCGTCACTGTGCCCACAGTATTAAAGCCAAAGCCAACGGAGTGCATTACCTGGGCCATATGCCCGTTGTAGTCGAAGCCAGCGGCAAGCCCGACAGAATTGTCGAAGTGAACCCCGAGAACAGTTTTGTGAAGCTTTTTACTTTGAAAGCGGAAAAGGCCACCGACCAGCCAGTCATCCTTCTCCATCATTTCGCCGGTAAAGGTGAGCAGGTCGTGGACTTTTTCGGGATCAAACAAAAAAAGAATGGGTTTGAGCAGGTAATGGTAACTGGCACTAATTAGAGGGGTGAATAACATATTAAAGCTCGATGAGTTTCTCTTTTCCTTCTTCCCACAGTTCTTCATTGAAGTATTTGATTTTCTTGGGAGTTAGCTTGTACATATGACCACTGATAGCTTTTTTCACCATACCTTCGTAACTGTAATTGGGATTGGTTACACCAAGAGTTTTGGTCCAAAGAGTGATCGCATGGGTAATTTTTCTAGCACCCGTTACCTCAACGCAAACACCAGATATTTGGAGGCCTTTTTTGTTGGAATTGGGGGCTTGGGGAGCGTCGGAAATGGCCGCCGCAACATGGCTGTTCTTGGCAATATGTTCGGCATGAATTGTGTGTGGCCCTGTGAGAAAGTAAATGTTGAGATCGTCATCGACAGAATAATACAGTGTTGCGACCCATGGATACTCACCGTACGTCGCAAGAACAAATTGGAAATGCGATTGAAGATATTCCTTAATCTGCGAAATTGTTTTCTTATTATTACTCATATTTACTATCTATTTATGAATTGTCGCCAAGACTACTTAGATTATCTGGCATTTTGAAGTCATTATTATCTTGGATCATCTGTTCGATTTTGGGCCAAAATTGGTCGAAGGCGCCACGAGACTGGAGAAACTTGGTTCCAAAATAAAAGAGCGAGAAGAATGCTAGCCACCCAACAACCGCAGGGATAACAATCCACACTAGATTAACTTTGATATTCTTGGGAGTTTTGCCTAATACATGCTTGTAAAGCAAATATGAATAGGAAAGAAGAAACCACCCAGATAAAGTATTAATTATCCAAGATAAACTAGATATAACCTGGCCGTGATCACCATTTGATGAGAAGAGCACTCTAAGGATTCCAATAATGAGCAAAATAAGAACGTAGCGGCCAAGTAATGGCCAAAAGTTGTACCAAACAATAGCAACGCTACGCTTGAGTGCAGCAACCACTGAATCATTGGTAAATACGAGTTCGTAAATAGTGAATGAAGTAAGAAAGAAAATTAATAAACCAGGAATCCCAAATAGCCAAAATCCACCAAAACCAAGCAAGCCAATATATAATTGACTAGTAAAGATCCGAGATATTTTGGATTTGCCAAAAGTAAAAAGCTCAGAATAACTTTTGTCTGTAGAGAGGCAATATATTTTGGCAGCCGAAAAAATGGCAGAAACTACCCCAACTACTAACAAAGTCATTACAAAGAAGAAACTAAGCTGGGGAAGAGAGCTGGCAAGTGTTGGTAGTACTTTCGTTGCAGAAAAGTTGCTACTAAATAACTTGGACAAATTGTCCAAACTAAGAAGAGTCGTAAGCAATATTATGATAGCTGAGCCACCACTTATGAATGCAGTCTCGGCTAGTGAGAGAAGAAATAACGGTTTTAGCTTGGACCAAAATAATTTCCAGCTTGCTTTTAACGAATCAATAAAATCTGGCAGATATTTGGACATATTACCTCGCTTTCATTTTGCGTTCCCACTTGTCCCACAATACAATGAGTGGGGCAGCGGTAAACGTTGAACTATATGTACCAGAAATGGTACCAATAAGTAGGGCGAAAATAAACCATTTGGTCGTTTCTCCTCCTAGGAGATACATAGTAAGAAGCATAAAGATAATCGTCATGCTGTTATTGATCGAGCGCCCCATTGTCTCTACCACGGCGCGATTAACAACTTCTTCGAAATCAAGGTAGCTATGCTTTTTCTTGAGCTCACGTATACGATCGTAAACCACAATGGTGTCATGGACAGAAAAACTAAGAATTGTAAGCAATGCGGTTACAAATAAAGTGTCAATTTGTACTCCCCAAAATTTGCCGATAAGACTAAAGACTCCAAGCACTACAAGAAGATCATGCAACATTGCAAGAATGGCAGACACTCCGTATTTGAGGCTTTTGAAGCGATAGGCAACGTAACAAAGAATAAGCGAGGCGGCAAGAGCTAGCCCTGTAATTGTTTTTTTGAGAAGTTCGGCACCTAGCGAAGGCCCTACTGTCTCAAAACTTAACTCTTTGATGGCTGAGGGAGTAGAGAGAGAGGTTTTGAGAGATTGATAAATTTTGGAATCGAGCTGATCGGTTTGGATTGAGACTTGTTTGTCTTGTTGAGTATATTCATTAATACTGACTTTTTTTTCCTGAAACTGTCCTCGAATTTTAGTTTCATCGATATTATCCATTTGCCATATAATCGTGCTTCCACCTTTAAAATCTATCCCCAGCTTAAGTCCATTTTTAATAAGCGAAAGTGACCCTGGAATGATTACTGCTGCCGAAAGCGCAAGATAAAGTATTCGATAACGCATTGGTTGAAGAATAACAACTTTATTTTCTGCCATAGAGAGTCCTAAGAAGTGTACGAGTAACAACTATACCTGTGAACAAACTAATTACTATCCCTAGAAATAGAGTTAAAGCAAAGCCGCGAACCATGCCGGAGCTGTTAAGAAATGACCAATCGAGTGGATTAAACAGAATAAATGTCGTAATAAGCGAAGCTACGTTGGCATCTTTGATCGAGTCCCAAGCTTTGCCAAACCCAAGCTCCATAGCTTCTTGCCATGGATGACCTTTGCGAATCTCTTCCTTCATACGCTCAAACACCAAAATATTACTGTCGACCGCCATGCCAATTGAGAGAATAAAGCCCGCCAAACCAGGCAGAGTAATGGTGATTGGGACGAGCTTGTAGATTGAGAGAGTGAGTAAACCGTAAACGATTAACCCAAGATCAGCAATGAAACCTAGCCAACCATACATAAGGATCATAAACAACGCCACAACACCCAAGCCCACAAAACCAGCGCGAAGACTTTTGGTAATTGAGTCGGCACCAAGAGTGGGGGCAATGTTCTTTTGTTCTATGATCTGAATTGGTACTGGTAATGCACCAGCATTAAGAGTAACGACTAGTTTTTTGGCATCCTCAATTGTGAAATTGCCATTAATACTGGCTTTGCCACCCTCAATTTTTTGCTGAACAACTGGAGCAGAGATGGGCATTCCATCAAGCATAATAGCGAGAGGCTTGTTGACGTTTCTCTCAGTAATGGTTGCAAATTTATTGCCACCTTCTTCACTAAATTGCAGCCCAACTTCTGGCTTGCCTGTTTGGCTATTAAACTGAACAGTGGCTTTTTGCAGATCCTTGCCCGATAGCTCGGTGGGCACCAAGTTGGCATAAGTTGCAGAATCGGTACCAGCTGGCAGCTCGGAAAAGGTGAGTTGGGCGGTTTGGCCAATAAGGTCTAGAGCAGCTTGGGGATCGTCGATACCAGGGAGCGCAACGGCAATGCGATAATCGCTACCAATTTGCTTGGTGTTAATAACTGGCTCAGCAATACCAAAAAGGTCAACTCGTCGAGCTATTACCTCTTTGGCGCTTTCGAGGGCGTCTTTGCGGTTAGACTCTGCCACATCTTTCATATCGGCTGACAGAGTTACCTCTACCCCACCCTGAAGATCGAGGCCTTGTTTGATATTAAGGGTACGATCGAAAACAAAGGGGCGAGTCATGTGAATCTCTGGGCTAGAGAGCTCAAACTTGATCTCTTTGCCAATAATTGAAAAGTTGACCGGGTATTTTTTGGGCGCGGAGATAACTGCAGCAAGAATAATTAATGCGATGACAAAAATAATTGGTTGTCTTTTTTTCATAACCTATTTCGGAGCGCTAATTAATTTTAATTGCTTGGTACTAGGGAAACTACATTTTAGAATTTGAGCATCCTCGTCGTATTCTAACTCAACTTCGTCGCCCTCGTCGAGGGCCAAACTTTTGACAACTAGTGAAGGTACGATAATCCCTTTGGAATTGCCAATGCGAGTGATGTGCGTCGTTACCATATGTTATGCCACCAAATCTTCTTCGTCGCCAAGTACCATGACACGAGAGCCACAGAGAATGCGTTCGATAAAGGGGTCGTTGTGTGTTTTACGATAGATTAACTCTGTTTCGGTCATGACGGTGTAGTTGATTTCGCGAGAGAGCTTACCCTCTGCGGTTTTGATAAATTCGGCAAGCGTTGGCAAGATAACGTCGCCAATAATTAATAGGTCGACTGTGTCTTGGCGCCTTGGCATATGACGCACATAACGACCAGAGATCATGATAAATTTGACATGGCCGAGGCGAGTATGTTCCTTGAGTAGTAGCTTGCCAAGACCTGTAGTTTTGCCTACCATACCCATCAAATCTTTATAAAAAAGATAATTGCGATTGACTGAGTAATAGGTGCGATTGCCACGCTTCTCTTCTTTGATTAGCCCAGCTTGAGCCAAATGAATTAATTCTCTTCGAACGGCATTAATCTCTTCGTCTACTATTCGAGTAAGCTGGCGGATGTAGTACATTTCTTCGGGATTTTGGAAAAATACTTCAAGAAGTTCGACGCGAACCTTGGAAATCATGAGATCAGAGAGTTTTGCCATATATCTATATTAGAGCACAATTCTTGCTCAAGACAAGATAACAAAATGTATACAACAGAGATCGAAATAGATCTCTCGACTTCGCTCGAGATGACGAAAGACTAGGGTCAGACTAGGGTCGAGATGACGATTGGTTAGACTCGAGATGGCGGGAAAATGATTCGAGCTCACACGTAGTCATTCCGACCGAAGTGGAGGAATCTTACATCTTGCCAGAATACTCTATATAGAGATTTTCTTTGGCAACAGCTAGAGCTTTGATCTGACGCTCAACATTTTTGCAGGCTTTATTGACTTCTGGCTTTTTACTAAAATCTAGCGCGTTACTAAGCTCGGCATACTGAGTAATTAATTGCCTATTCCTAATATCGAGAGCCTTGCGTATTAGTTGCCACTGAATATGTACGCTGAGAGTATGCCACTCGGCAAAGTTCTCTAGGACCTTGGGATCATATTCTCCAAAATCGATCGCTTGATTTAGGGTGAGAGACGATTTAACTTGCGACCCACCCCCTCCCAGACTTTGTTCTTTTGGTTCATGTTCTTCCATAGCGTGTATTATATATTAGTTATGAAAAAGAATTTATTGTACGGATGGGAATCTCTTAGACTGTCGCTTAATGCTAATGGATTTGCTGCACTCCTACTTTTGTTTTGCACTATATATGAGAATACACTATTCCCCTTTGCGCAAGTTTTCTTACTAGCGAGACTGCTTGATAAAGTTGCAAGTGGCAACTTATTAACCCTCTCGGGCTTGATGTGGATTATTTCTGCATACTTGTTAGCGTCAATCGCAAAAATTTTGTTTGGTAGTTACAAAGATGCACAGCAGTCTTTCCAGCAAATCAAAACTGATAGTTATATGGACCTAATTATTCTAAAAAAATTGACTAGTCTAGATCCAGCAACATTCGAAAAACCAGAATTTCAGGCATTACTTGTACAAATAGATGGTGTTTCTGGGACATTACAAGCCCATTTGGATCGTTTTACTATGTTTATCGATGCAATCGTCAAATTCACTTTTGCCACAATCTTTCTTTCGACAATCTTCCCATACTTTGCTCCCATGCTACTTGCGGCTTCTATCCCATCTTTTATTGCCTGGAATCTTTTTAGGAAAAACACGTGGCCTTTTTATGTAGAAAAAAGAACACTCTTGATGCGCGTTACTTCATATATTAAAACTCTTCTATCATCTGATTCGACCTCCAAGGAGGCGGCAATCTTTGAAACTGGAGAAATACTACTTAATAAAGTTAGAGGATTACAAAAAACTTATTATCAAGATTTTCGTGCAGCTGTTAACTGTCAAGCCCCCCTTTTGTTAAGACAATATTCTGGGAATCTCAGGTTGGCGTAG
>JBAXNV010000031.1:0-9736 GCA_037133595.1 bacterium | reverse complement strand
TAATATAAACATATTTATCAGGCCAAGCACCTACCATATCGCGAATAATCGTAGATTTACCCACTCCAGATGGTCCTAACAATATTCCAAAAGGATGCCTAGATCTTTCTGCAATACTGTCTACAGAATTATAGACTTCCGATACTCGTTCATATGACATGTTTCTAGCTTCTGGGATCATGCGGATCTTTTCAAGTTACGAATATCATCTCGCAATTTATTCGCTTTATCTGCAACTGTTTCCCAATAATCCTGGCCTGGTTTCGTTTCCGGATAAATAATACCGCGTGATGAAGAGATCATAGCTCCATAGCCATCTGGAGTCAGTACGTGCGGCAAAGCTTCACGCAAGCTTCCACCTTGGGAACCAATTCCAGCTAGAACAACAGGCATATCACCAATAATCTCGCGGATTCCAACCAAGTTAGAAATGTGTGTGGCGCTAACAACTGGGATAATATTCCCATTAAAATTCCACTTCGTCATAGCAAGTTTTAGAACATGACGCCAAAGGGGGATACCATCTTTAGTTACAACATCTTGGATCTCTCTCGCAGAAGGATTAGACGTATTAATACACAACACAACAGCTTTGTCAGCTCGTTCAACAAATGGTCGCACTGCATCGTATCCAAGATAAGGATTAATCAGTACAGCATCAGCATCCAAAACGTCGAATACATACGACGCTATCTCGCTTGCAGTATGCTCTACATCACCAAACTTTCCATCACATATACGAACCACTTCTGGGTAATTATCTCGAAGATATGTAAAAGTGTTTTCAAGCGCCTTTCGGCCCTCACTCGTCATAAAAAAACTCGAATTAATTTTATAATCTACCACGCAAGATGAAGTGACATCGATCACTTTTTTGCAAAACAACTCTATTGCAGCTGCAACATCTTTAGATCCAACTTCCCGCCAGATTGTACTTGGAATACGACTAATAACCGGATCAATTCCAACTCCAGCCATACTGTCAATTGATCTCATGCGCTCGATTACTTTATTTATAGTATTCATAACAATTATTGATTAGTAGAAATAGGATCATCTGAAAAATATCGCTTATCATCATGCTTAGAACTTATATGTAAAGCTAAATCTGGATTATTCATAGATTTTGCGGCAGCATTCGTACCAATGCGGGTAAAATTAACTCTAGAACTTGACCCATGTGTCAATTCCGCAATTTTTTGAACATTATCAGTATAAACTAATACATTCTTAAAACCCAATTCATACATCAATAATCCTGGGTAATAATATCTTCTTATATCCCACTGGCTTCTACCGAAAACTGCTTTTGCGGCATCTATGGTTGAGTGGCGACTAAAATTGGTCGGAAACATCGCAGATCTGCGTCCTTGCTTTAACAATTCTGTCTCCATTTTGAGCGCAGTTCCATAGCCTCTCCCATCTTGAGTAGGGAAATGAAGCACAAAGCCTCCATCTCTTTGCGCAATATCAAGTGCATCTAAGAATTGCAGATGGCACTCGCAACCGTCATCATGATATAGCATTCCACTCTCACACCCAGAATCTGGTCGAACGGTAACAGCTTTACGCTTTCTCAACTCAGTAATTGGTTCAAATGACATAATTTGATACATTCCCCACACATCATCTTTGGGGTACACGTTATACACAAATACATTTCCCTTTGGCGTTGCAACGACAATTGGTTCCAATATCTGAAAATTCTTCAATCTATCAACAATACCTTCTTCTGGCCAGTTAAAATCTCTCGGACGAATTTCCGGCCGTATTTCATCATAAAGTCTGCCAATATCCCGTGGGATGCGATCTCGCGCGTCGATACCAAAAAATGCAGCAAATTTTTGGATTGCGCCCCGGATAACTGATTGAACTGGTAAATCTCTTGGGGTAGTGATCATTGGATATGCGATATTTCCCATAGTAACAGGTCTCACAATAATTCGTCGTTCTGAAGAGCCTTCCGTAAGGATGTTATACAAGTCGACCTCTTCCTGCTTCATTGCCAATAATTTCATTTCCGTTTCCGTAGCAAGAGATACTTGAAAATTAATTTCACTAGGCTTATCAATAGTTTGGTTCATAAATTCAATATTAGATAAAATAGCATGCAACTGAATTGGCCTATCGCCCTCTTCATTCATATGTACAGCAACAGGCATTAGCCAATGCTCTCCAGCAACACTATCACCCAAATCTAGTTTTCCGCCATGAAATATGGTCAAATCTTCTGTTTCGTACAACACGAGCTGTCGCAGAATTTCAAAAATAGCAGGGCTTACGTTTGGAGTATCAAAACGACTTTCATCGATGTCCGGAGTAACTTGGCGAAATTGCCTCTGCATAACTCGAAAATATGGAGATTGCTCATGTGCAGCATATGGGAAAGCTTCAGCCGAAGACAATCCAACACGTTTTTCGATAAAGTTCTTCATAATAATACCACTATCCTAGTGGACCAAAAGCCAAACAAACATAACAATGATATATATTAAATATTATACTGATACATACTACCACAATATAGTCTCATAGTAAATACTTAAAGAAAACGCTCTACATTCCACAATTCAATCTTCATGCGCCGGCACCAAGCAAAAAACAGTATTTTTGGGAATATTGTGATTGGAGATTATCTGCCCAGCGATATCGGTCTTAAAGACAAGCCCAGAAATAGTATCTTTGTAAACACAATTTTCCTTGAGCCCACCAATTTTGGGCATCCATCCATTCGATTTTACATGCACAAATACTGCCTCATAATTTGTGCCGACAACTCCGTTAATAATTTGCTTTCTAGTGTAAGCAACGTGCAAATCATTGGCATGAAATAGTGTTTTTCCATTTAGCCCATGCCTCCCAGCGCCAAGCAGTTTGGTAGATTCTACTATCCCCTTCATCATCTTAGAGTAGGGCGGGGGAGTGTTTGGATCGTTATCTAGTGGCCAATCCCAATAACGTACTCCACAGTAGGTAAGATTTGCCGCAACTTGTACAACGATTTGCGTAAGATCCGCTAGCACATCTCCCTTTGGGCGCACCTCTCCCAGGTATGGTAGTTGATCTCCAAAAGCCACAATATTGTCAAAATCATTTGGTGTATCAAATTGGCCAGTGTCGTGCGCCGGCAGTACCATAAAAGAAGGTGTTACATTATCTGCGTCAAACTCGCGCCTGGCATGGTCGACTAATCTCTCAATAATGGGTGGTGCCTTGGCATCTCCATAAATTGTGGGGTAACAAAAGCTACCCCCAATTACCAGAATATCTCGATCGGTAAGTAGTTTACGAATCTTGGTTACATATTTTTGATTTTCGATTACTTGTGCTGAGTTTTTTACGTCATCAACAGCACTTAGCATTCCACGTGCACATACATTGATTGGGAGGTCGCATAGATCCACATATTGCGAAGCAATTCTCTCAAAATCATATCTAGCGCCGTCGAAAGATGCATCTGGATAAGGCTCATCAAACGTAAACCCTATAACGGTTTCTGGATATTCGCGCATCAGCAGTTCTACCTTTTTAGGGTCCACAAACCACTCTTGGCTCTGGATTCCATAAATATTCATCATATCTATTTTACTCAAAAGTGCATATTTAATATCGGGCATCACGCGAATACCTTTACTTTTTGCATTTTCCAAAGCTTCACTTTGTACAGGGAACCCTTTTGCTTCATCCCAAACAAACATCAATTCCGCTCCTTCAAATACAAGATCATTCTCTCTACTATTTAGCAGATCCAACGACTCAAGATTACTATACGGGTCGTCAGGAAAGGTCATAAGCCCGATCGTATCGAGGCGGTGATAAGCATCATATTCTTTGGTGTAAATAACCCCCGTACCAGGCACAACAAAGACCCTCTTTTCATTTCCATTCTCAAGTGAAATTGTTTTGTCGGGCTCAAAAAATACCTCGCGGTATTTACTGCTTTCGAGTCTCCAGCTCTCATTTTCGATACGTAGTGATTGCTCTCTAATGTTCTCACCGTATCCAATCAATCCACCAAGAGTTATAGCCGTACCAGCAAGTCCGGCAATACGCAACAAATCCCTGCGATTAAAACTATGTTCTTTCATCTCGTAATTCTATCACTAGATACTCCTTGGCAACTTCTCAATAGCTACACTCATTTTGTATTGCCAGTTGGTATCATCAACCTCTTTTTCTGTACCTGGGACGTTAATCCTATCGCTCGTAAGCAGCCAATCTTGTAGTGGCACAAGTACAAACTTTGCCGGTGAATCGATAACTTTTTGTCGTATCAAAGTAGCAAGTTCTGCGATATTATTTGTACTATCGATATTCATTTTTGTAGCCAATTCTGCCACTTCACCCAACGAAAGTGAGCTCAAATATCCTACCAATGTTTCCGTATCATGTGTGGTTGTATATGCAAAAGTATTGACGGGATATTTGTCGGTTAACAAATACGATTTTGTAAATATTTTGAGTTTTTCGTTATAAGCAAACCGCAAAATCTTGATCCCGGGGATTCGATGAGCACGCAAACAGTGCCGCAGTGCCACCAATTTTTCCCCTGTGTCTTCGGCATAAATATGCAGCTTGTGTCGCCGTGCAAACTTAATAAGCTCATCCAAGAAATCGCTACCTGGACCATTGAGATATTTATCGACGCTGTGATGCACCACATCGATTACACCATAAGCAAAAAGCCCTTTGGCATGGTCAAAGCGAATCCAATCAAAAAGCCCCGCCAAATATTGGATGCGGATCCGAAACAGCTCATCGAGTTGCCCCCAAAGTGTTTTGTCTTGCCATTTGTACAACGGGTGCCCCCACACTTGCCTCCCAAAGTGCGACTTAATCCCACTCGGTACACCGCTCACTCTCTGTGGCTTTCCATTTTGGTCGAGATCAAAAAGATGTTGGTACTGCCACACCAAAGGGCTATGCAATCCAAGGTAAAATGGGAAGTCGCCAATAAGGGCAATGTCAAAGTTACCAGCCAATTTGCGAAGTTGCTGGTAAGCCCCAAAAAGTTGAGCTTGTACCAATACATGCTTTGCAATTGGATCTTTTAGTTTTTGCTCCCATTCTTTGATAGCACCATCATCTCGACGGGAGATTGCTTTGGGCCAGCTACTCCAGTCATCTGTACCCAGGTGGTCGCGCAAAGCACAAAACAACGCATAAGTTTTGAGCCAATACGTATTTTGCTTTTCAAACCTAGCCAAAAAATCTGGCGTCAAGCTCTGCAAGTTATTCCCCAAGAAAACTGGATCAAGCCCCACTCCGTAGCCTTTATAAGGGGAGGGGACATGTTTGGACTTGGATCCTTTCTCTAGTTGAGTTTGGTGCAAAGGTAAGATTTGCCAGGCCTTCTGCTTGGTACCAGCAAGCCATTGAATAAAGATTTTACCAGCTGCAAAAGTACCAGCTTGGGCAACCGTACTTACAAGCGCCGTCATTGGCAAAACTGTTCCTACTCGTTTGGTGCCCGATTTCATATATCGCTATCATACCTCACCTGGCTATAGAGTATTTACCTTGTTGCATAGAGAGCGAATATTAGGTTAAATGAAATAGTGTTATTTGTTTTATAGATAGTGAAAGCCAAACTTGAAAAATAACAACCTTTCAATCAAAAGGTTATTGCTTGCTGTGGTTGTGTTGGGCAGTTTATTCTTTACTGACTTCAATCGAGTTTTGGCAACCGTTGGGGTAAATAGGCAAATCAATTTTCAGGGCAAAATAGTCAACAAAACTAGCGGTACCAATGTCATAGACGGCAACTACGACTTTGTCTTCAAGCTTTACAACAGCGCAACCGGCGGCACAGCAGTGTGGACAGAGTCGCGTACAGGTAGCAACCAAGTTGCGATCAAAGATGGTGTGTTCCAGGTAGCGCTTGGCGCAGTAACTACCTTTGCCTCAGCAAACGCCGACTTTAGTAATAGCTCCCTCTACCTCGGGGTCACATTCTCAACCGACGAAGAGATGACCACAAGGGTGCGCCTTATGTCTTCGCCGTATGCACTTTTCTCCGAGTCGGTCCAAGGCCTTACGATCCCAACAGGCAACACAGTGACATTCGCTGGCAACTTTAATACAACAATTAACTCAACCGCAAATACCGATATTACTCTCCCTATATCTGGCGTACTATCAACTCTTGCCGGTATCGAGACACTTAGCAACAAAACAATCGGAAGTACAGGGCTTGTGTTTGCAAACGCTGCAACAGATATTACAACCATTTCCAATCAAAATCTCGCAATCATTCCCAATGGCACCGGCATGGTCGGCATTGGCACCGATAGCCCAACTACTATTCTCGATGTAAATGGTGCGCTCACTGTTCAGCCAGGCATCATCAACTCCAAGGTTGCCGATAGTTCCTCGGCCACAGGCTTTACCCTAAACACAACCAACGCGCTTTCTACTGTTGGTGCCAAACTACTTTCGCTCCAAACAGCTGGGTTAGAAAAGTTTTATATCGACAAAGATGGCAACCTCTACACCGCCGGCACCATTACCGCAGGCAACGGTACTGGCATACTCATGACCAACAAGAGTGGGGCAACAGTATCCAAAAGAAGTCTTGTTGTACTAGACCCCACCAACAACTCTAGCTTTATTACAACAACCACTCCTTACTCCAAATCTGCCTACGGCGTTGTAACTGGTGTTGGGATGCTTGTCGGCAACGATGCAGATAACGACGGCGTTTGCGACGCCAATGATGTATGTATGGTAACAACAGGGGGCGAGGTAGAGGTACTGCTAACCAATGCCGCAAGCTCTGGCAAAGGCGACTATATTTTTACGGGGGCAACTGCCGGCAGCGGGGTATCGAGTACCAAGCAGTTTGATGGCCTAGTTGGCGTAGTATCGAGTATTGCCTCAGCTGGTAGTGGCTATGTAAAGATGATTTTCAAAGTTCAGCCAACCACTTCTACCGCGCTTGCGATAGACAAAACCAGCAAGTACAACGACTTTCAGCTCTTGGCCAATGAGTACAAAGCCGCAAATGTAGGCTCAGATACCCAGACAAATCTCCCCACCAAAGGGGTTTTCTTCGACACATTCGTCGACTCAACCAAGGTGGGTAGCGCCGATACCACTGTTTCAGTCGACAATAACAACAAAAAAGTTGGCCTCGTGGGAGGGCAGACCATGAGTACAGCAACAACAGACAATGCCGGCAATACATATTTAGGCAGTAACACTGTAAATAAAGTTTTTTATTACGACCGCAACAAAATTGATTCTGCCCCGCAGGTGCAAGTAGAGCTCGGCATCGATCCCAACTGGTACAACGGTGTTACTCTTAGTGTCGCCACTTCCTCCGCACAATATTCCCAAAACTCCACAATTACCCCAAAGAACCCCAATCTCTCCACAAGCTACAACGGATCCCTTGTCAAAGTTACCGGTACCTATGCAAGTAGTGCCAAGACAATTTACATCACAATAAAAAATGCAAATACATTCGATTGGACAGACTACAACGGCAATGCAGGTACTAGTGTTGCGATGACTCATGGTATTGCCCAAGCTCTTGGCACAACAGGAGTTTCCACAACCTTCACGGCAGCTAATTATAATGTGGGCGATGTCTTCAAAATCGCCTCCTGGTTTGTGGAGCCTGTCTCCTCCACCCGCGGCACCAAACAACAATTCCCAGAGAGATCAAATATTATTGCAGGCGGCGTATCTGGAGGTGTTGGATACATCGATATTATTGATGCTGACACTCAAAAACTGTGGATGAGGTTTTTCGGTGCAACAGGTAATATTTTTATCTCACCAACTATAACTGCTCAATCAACTCAAACACTTAATGGAAAATTATATATCGCAACAAACACTGGTGCCGGTGATGGAAGATTAATTATGATTGACTTTGGCACTGAAAAAGCCATCAATTCGTCAAGTACCTTTGTCGATTTATATAAGGGAAGTATTTCTCAAAGAAATGCTGGTATGGACGTTAATAGATCGACTAGTCCTAGTCATTACCCTTTCATCGTGAATAATTCTGCAAACGACGTCTCCGCCGCCGTCATACCCAACCAACCCACCCAAACCGTCACCGTCAGTGGCTGGGGGTATATACAAGGAACAGGCGCTACTTATGTAACTGAAACAGTAAATTTACCCTATAAATTTAATAATATTCCAGTTGTAAACTCTCAAATTGCTGGATATAAAGGAACAACTCCACCAGCTAATTTGTCAGAATGTTCTACTCAACAAAGTGGAGAAAGAAGTAATAATCCCACAATTACTTCTAGCAGTTTTGTTTTTAGAGAAGATTCATCAGGTGCCCTTAGCTCTGGTAATTATTGGTGTTACACCTGGACTGCCACCGGACAAGTCAGCCCAAAACAATTCGTCGCCGTGGCAACGGGTGGTGGAAATACATTTATTAATGAAACCGATCAAACCTCAGTCAATTTAACTACAGCTGCGGGTTATCATATGGAAAAAATAAAACTTCTTGATAATGGAAATTGGTATACAACAGTTGTTAAAGATAACTTCACTGAATATTACCTTAACACTGGCTATTATCTACCTAACACAAGCGGTGATATAGCTACAATGAGAAATTATTATTATACAAATAGCACTATTCCAGCGGTAATTCCACTTTTAACAACAACTATCAATTCACTTGAAGTAACAAAAGGAGCTTCTACCGTAGATGGAAAATCAAACTCTATTTATGTTGGAACTGCTACAGGATTAGCGGTTATCCAAGAAAAACAATCAGGTGCTACTGCAGGCGACGGTTCAGACGAGAAAAATGGTTCCGTCAAATACTACACCAAAGATTACATCTCCGAAGAAATGGTCGGGGATATTAGGGGCATGTATCCATTCAACGGCACAACAGGATCATCGATCGCTAATGGTGCCGCTATTACAGATATATCAGTAAAAGCAAACGGTACTATTGCTAAAAATGCCAACGGTACGGGAATGGCTTATGCCACAGGAGTAAGAGGAACAGCGATAAATTTTGACGGCACAGACGATTATGTTTGTTCCGGCTCTGGAACAACTTGTGCTGCCAACACAAACTTCGATTTCGGGACTGGTGGCTTTACCATCTCAGCCTGGATTAAAACAAGTACTACCGGCGTACTTCAATACATCGTAAACGACTATGGATATGCATTAGACTCAAGAACTGATATGTACCGCTTCTATGTCAATAACACAAATAAAGTTGGATTCTCTGTTAGAGACTCAGCCTCTGGGCAAAATGACGCTGCGGATGGGAATACGGTCGTCACTGACGGAAGATGGCACCATGTAGTCGCCACAAGAGCGAGTGTTCTCCTGTCTGTTTATGTGGACGGTCGGTTAGATGGTTCGTACACATCTGCTAGTGCCGGCAGAGTAAGCCCTAGTTACAAACTTTCAATTGGAGCGATGTATGACGCTTCAAATGTTTTGGTAAACTTTTTCAATGGTCAAATTGATGAACCCTTTGTCACCGCCACGGCTCTCACTGCAGGTCAAATCAAGAACATGTACCAAGTTGGATATCGGGCACTTCAATCCCACTCTGCCTCTGGCTTAGGCTCATCGGGTGCAGATACTAATCAACAACTCGGATATATAAGTACTGGTACAAGTGTTATCGGCGATGCCCGACCAGACTGGAATAATCAATATATGTACGTGGGGACAAACTCCACCACGCTTGGAGCGGTAAGTAAGATTCAATTAAATAGTGATACCAACGTAA
>JBAXNV010000030.1:0-10180 GCA_037133595.1 bacterium | reverse complement strand
AGCTATACTAACGAAAGGAGTTAGGTGGTGCAATTCCAGTTAGAATGTAGGAATTGTCGTTCTCAACTAGATAGCTGGTACAATACAGTCATGCCACAAGAACTAATTTATGTCATCCTTGCCAATGTGCTCGTTTCCTCTGGCTCATTAATCGGGGTTATTACTTTGGCTTTGAGTAGAAATTTTCTCGGAAAAATTCTTATGAGCTTGGTTTCACTTTCAGCGGGAACAATGTTGGCTGCGGCCTTTCTTCACCTTTTACCAGAGTCGGTAAATACTCTTGGGCCTATTCTTCCTTTTCAACTAACTTTGATATCATTTATTGGCTTTTTTTTGCTCGAGCATTTTCTCCACTGGCGCCACTGTCATGATTGCGATCACCCAAGCATTCATACAGTTGGGATAATGAATCTTGTTGGCGATAGTATCCACAATTTTCTCGATGGAACACTTATCGCTGCAACCTTTGCTGTTAACCCAGGTCTTGGTGCAATAACAACTCTTTCGATTGCTTTACATGAATTACCTCAAGAGCTTGGTGATTTTGGCGTCTTGTTGCATTCTGGATTCACCAAGAAACGCGCTCTTTTTTGGAATATTATGGTTAGTCTCACCGCTATTTTGGGTGGTATTCTCGGCTACTTTGCGAGTCATGGTATTTCTTCATTTGCCAAACTTCTTATCCCAGTTGCAGCAGGGGGATTTATTTACATTTCAGCTACCGATCTTATCCCAGAACTAAAAACTGATACTTCTTCAAAAAAAACTTTTGCTATGATCGCTAGCTTTCTTCTTGGTATTTTTCTGATGGCAATCGTGAAGGATTAGTCATTCCTATCTGGTACAATAAGCTTATGTCCATGCGTATTCACAAATATTTAGCTCACGCCGGAGTGGCTAGTCGCCGTCATGCCGAGGAGATGGTGGCCGATGGCAAGGTTACTGTCAATGGAAAAGTGGCCACAATTGGCCTGGTTATCGACGAAAATTCAGCACATGTTGAGGTAAACGGTAAACCAATCAAGCTCGACACCAATTTAGTTTATTATCTTTTGTACAAGCCACATGCTGTTGTTTCAACGGTAAATGATCCAGAAGGTCGCCCGACTGTAATGGACTATCTTCCCAAAAACACTCCTCGCCTTTACCCTGTAGGGCGCCTAGATTACAACTCCGAAGGTTTGATATTGCTGACCAATGATGGAACACTTGCCCAAGAATTAACTCATCCCAAATATGAGATCGACAAAACTTATCGTGTCTTAGTACATGGTTTACTTACTCAAGTTTCGTTGGATATTTTGCGTCGCGGTATTCATCTCGCAGATGGCATTACAGCCCCTGCAACTGTCGATGTGGTTAGGCAAGAAGGCGGCAATACCTGGCTCGACATTACTATCCACGAAGGCCGCAATCATCAGGTTCGTAGAATGTTTGAAGCTTTACATCACACGGTCTTGCGTTTAACTCGTACCAAGCTTGGTGATTGGGATCTTGGCGATCTCAAGCCAGGCGAATTTAAAACAATTACCTTATAGGAGGATGTTATGTATTTAACTATCATCAACGATTGTCATGACCCTTTGACTATGAATCGCCAAGTTGTTAGAGCAGCAACATTGTTTCCAGGTGTTCAAATCTCACCAGTTGCCGTTGGCAACTATGCCGATCTTGAGGCATCAGGTGTTTTGATCGATACTCTCGACGCCGCCATGGGTAAGCCCGGTATTATTTTTGCAAACGTAGCTCCCCGCCATGGCAAAGCCAAAAAATGGGAAAATGGCACTCCATTTGGACATATTCAGATAGGAGAAACACATATTTTCACAACAGTCGACGGCTTTACCCTGTCACTTATTTCCAAATATGGTCTCGCCGATAGTATTGAGGTGTACGATCTTCCCACTGTTATTAAATCTCAGATCAAAAATGGCAAACTAGAAAAAAATTTAGAGTCCGACATTATAAACACTCAATTTAGGAGCTACGAATTTTTGCCGAGAGTCGCCAAATGGTGCCTCGATGGCGACAAATTGCCTTTTGAGAAGCATGCGCTCTCAGATTTCTTAAGCTCGCCAATTGCAATTTGGTATATAGACAATTTTGGCAACTGCAAAACGACAGCATGGTCAACCGATTTTACCCACGTACCTGGGACCAAAGTCAAAACCAAATGGGGAGAAGTCAAGTGCTACGCTCGTCTCAAAGATGTTCCCAATGGCGAGACAGGACTTATTATTGGTAGCTCTGGGCTCGGTGATCGTCGATTTATTGAGCTAGTGGTACAAGGTCATTCGGCTGCTGCACACTTTGGTGCCCAGGTTGGAGATAGTCTTTTCGATTGACAGTTAGCACTCTATAAGTTAAACTGCCAGCATGGATCAAAACACTCCTACAATTACTGCCGTACCAATCGCACACACCGTGCCTTATGTTCCTTTGCGTGATGTTATTGTTTACCCTCACAATGAGGTAGTACTAACAATTGGTAGAAATGCCAGCAAGGCAGCGATCGAGTACGCGCACAAATCAGACAAATTGATTGTTCTTTTTGCACAAAAAGATAGCAAGGTAGATGAGCCACACGAATCTGATCTTTACAGCGTTGGTACGCTTTGTCGCGTGGAGCGCACTCTCAATACCGAAGGCGAGCTTAACGCTCTTGTCCGCGGTCTTACTAGAGTCAAACTACTTAACTTTATCCCAGGATCAATAGTTTCACTAGTCAATGTAGTTGAGTTACCAGAGGTAATTGAAGTAAATCCCGAGGTTGAGGCCTTGGCCAAGCATCTTACAGAGCAATTTCGTATTTCGGTTGGGCTTGGCAAATCAGTCGAGTTTATGCACTTTATGCGTTTAGTTTCTGGTGTTTCTGCCGAAGAACTGGCCGATCAAGTAGCAGCCACTCTCAATATCAACATTTCGATCAAACAAAATCTTCTAGAAGAACTCAATCTCAAAAAAAGGCTGTACACAATTATCGAGCTTCTTGCTCGCGAAGTGAAAGTTCTCGAAATCGAGAAAAATATAGCGAGCAAAACTCAACAAAAATTTAGCAAAAGTATGCGCGAAGCAGTACTGCGCGAGCGTATCAATACGATTCGCCAGGAGCTTGGGGAGATAGATGAGTTGGAGGCCGAGCACGATGGGCTTTATGTTGAGCTAGATAAAATAGAGCTAGGGAAAGAAGCGCGGGCCAAAGTTACCAAAGAGCTCGATCGGCTCGATCGCATGTCGCCAAACAATCCCGAATACAACTATATTCGCACTTGGTTGGAAACAATTTTTGAGCTACCTTGGGCCAAAGTTACCAAGGATATTGCTTCTCTCAAAACTGCAGAGCGGATTCTCAATGAAGATCATTATGGCTTGGAGGAGGTTAAAGAGCGTATTCTCGAATATCTTGCTGTTATGAAGCTCAAGCAAAAGCAGTTGGGTACTACCTCTGTTGCGCTCCCCACAATTCTTTGTTTTGTTGGTCCACCTGGTGTAGGTAAGACTAGTCTTGGCCGTTCTATCGCCAGGTCTCTTAGGCGCAAATTTGTCAAAGTTTCTCTTGGTGGCATAAGGGATGAAGCCGAGATTAGAGGGCATCGCAAAACTTATGTTGGAGCCATGGCGGGTAGGATAATTGAGGGGATCAAAACTGCCAAAAGCAGTAATCCCGTTTTTGTGCTAGACGAAATCGACAAGCTTGGGAGCGATTATCGGGGTGATCCTTCTGCAGCACTCCTCGAGGCTCTCGATCCAGAGCAAAACAAAGCTTTCTCAGACCATTACATTGAGCTTGATTATGATCTATCCAAAGTGATGTTTATTGCAACCGCCAATACGCTAGATACAATTCCAAGCGCTCTTCGTGATCGCCTAGAAGTAATTCGTTTTGCCGGCTACACTCCACTTGAAAAATTTCATATTGCCAAAGATTACTTACTCCCAAAAGTTCTAGAAAAAAACGCACTCACCCCCAAAGATGTTTCTATCCCTGATTCAATTATGCAAAATATTATTGCCGACTACACACGTGAAGCTGGTGTTCGCAGCCTCGAAAGAGAGCTGGCAAATATTGCGCGCAAAGTGGCACGCAAAATAAGTAAAACCAAAGTTTCCAAAATATATCCAATATCAAAGGAAAATCTGCATTCTTATTTGGGGCCAGCCAAGTTCCTACCAACACTTGCCGAGAAGAAGAATCCAGTCGGGCAGGCAACTGGTCTTGCTTGGACATCGGTCGGTGGGGAAATCTTATTTATCGAAGTTGCCACCATGCCAGGTAGTGGAAAGTTGCAAATAACCGGCCAACTTGGCGATGTTATGAAGGAGTCGGCTCAAGCCGCCTTTACTTATATTCGAAGCCATTACAAAGATTTTGATCTAAAACCAGATTTTTACAAAAAAATTGATATACACATTCATGTCCCAGAAGGCGCAGTGCCCAAAGACGGTCCTTCGGCTGGGGTCACTATGGTCACAGCTCTCGTATCTGCTCTTACCAAAAAAGCGGTTAAGAGATTTGTAGGTATGACTGGCGAGGTTACGTTGCGTGGTAATGTGCTAGAGATCGGCGGGCTTAAAGAAAAGGTGATCGCCGCTCATGCATCGGGCCTTAAGGAAATTATTATTCCAGCAGCCAACTTTAAAGATATCGAAAAAATCCCCGACGAAGTAAAGAAAGAGCTCGCATTCCACCCGGTCCACAAAGTCGCCGAAGTTTTGTCGCTCGCTTTGGTCTATTAAATCAGATTTAGGCTTGCGTGATATATTATGTCAGTATGAAAATACTCATTATCGAAGATGAACATAAAATCGCACAATTTATCAAAACTGGACTAGAACTAGAAAATTGGTCAGTAGATCTTACATTTGATGGGGAAGCTGGGTTAGATTTAGCTACAACAGAAAAATACAATGTAATCATCCTAGATCTCATGTTACCCAAGATAACGGGTGAAATAGTATGCAAAAAACTTAGAGAAGAATTCAACATCCACACTCCAATTCTTATCTTAACTGCCAAGGGTACGACAGATGACAAGGTTTCTGTGCTCAATTCAGGAGCGGATGACTATCTTGTCAAGCCGTTCGTTTTCGCCGAGCTCGTGGCAAGAGTAAGAGCGCTTTCAAGAAGACCAGAGAATCAAAAAAACGTCATATTGCGAGTCAAAGATTTGACGCTAGATACCATTAACCACGTAGTAAAAAGAGGAAAAAATATATTAAAAATTTCCAAGAAAGAATATAGCCTATTAGAATATTTATTAAAGAATAAGGGAGTAATAAAGAGCAAAGATGAAATAATAAAGAATGTTTGGAGCTATGATGATGACGTGTTGCCAAACACTGTCGAAGTGTATATTAATTATTTACGCCAAAAAATCGACAAATCATTTGTTACAAAAAATCCATTAATCCATACAATTCGCGGTTTTGGTTACAAGGTAGACGCACATGAATAATGAATTTAAGAAAACAAGATGGCAACTAACCAAGTGGTATTTGGTCATTTTAATGGTGTTAGCTTTCATTTTTAGCATCGTAGTGTTTGTTTCACTGAATGCCGAACTTCTCAGATCTGCTAGGCGCGAACAACAAAAGATAATATCTACACAACTAAATTATGTCATGCCCAAGCCTCTTCCTGATCCACAAGATTTACCGAAAGAATTAATTAACCCACCACTTGGTATAGAGATTAAACAGTCATACATTTCAGCCAGAAACACTCTCATACTTCAAATTGTTTTGATAAATACAATGCTATTAGCACTTGGCACCTACGCAGCATATATTCTTTCGGGCAAAACGCTATCGCCAATTGAACAAATGCTTATCGAGCAAAGACAGTTTATTTCCAATGCGTCGCACGAACTACGCACTCCAATTGCCACTATAAAAACCGCAATTGAAGTGACACTCAAGATGGGTCAAATACCTTATGCTCAAATTAAAAAAATACTTATGAGCAATCTCGAAGATATAAATAATATGGAGTTATTGATTAATAATTTATTATCATTCGAAAAATACTCAGAGCATAGAGATTATTCAAATCAAACATCAATCGTAATAAATACTCTTTTATCTGATTGTGTCCAAAAAATCAAAACTGCTTCGAATAGAAATATAAAATTTCAAGACAACCATAAAAAAATCTCTGTGCTTGGAGATCACACATCATTGGTGGAAATGATAAACATCTTTCTCGATAACGCAATCAAATATAGCTCGCCAAACGGTAAAATCTCAGTAAATTTAATTTGTAAAGAGGGCCAAGCTGAAATCAAAATTAGCGACAATGGAATGGGAATATCCGATCAAGATTTGCCACATATTTTTGACAGATTTTATAGAGCAAATCATTCCAGGTCCAAAGATAGCATACCAGGTTATGGACTAGGTCTATCAATTGCGAGAGAGATCGTCAATAATCATAATGGCAAAGTAATAGTAAGTAGCAAATTAAGTAATGGCACCACCTTTACGATTTTTCTACCAATTGTCTAAGCACATTCTAAGGTAATATTTGGTATTGTAGATGCAATACTCATAAATAGGGGGATATATGGAAACACCAATTATCGAAAGTGCAGAAGCAATACAAAGTATTAATGAATCTCCCATCCAATCCGATGATAACAAAAAAGTAATAATTATCGTGAGTGTACTAGGCGTACTTACATTAAGCGTGGCTGGGTTTTGGGCATATAGTAGATACTCCAATAAGAGTGTAGGGCAATTGGCCGCCAGTGTTACAGGTGATGTTGCGCAATCGCAATCGCAATCGCAATCGCAAAAACAATCACCAACTCAATCTGCAAATCCAATCAAAGGCAACGGTGAAAATAATAAACAATCAACAACCCAAGCAGGTGGCAGCGACTATACTCTCGAACAAGCGATATCTGACAATGCACAGCTATCCACAATTGCTTTTAGCGGTCTTGCATTTATTACGGGTACCGCGGGTGCAGATAGTTTTTTCCCACCTGGAAAAGTAGCCGATTTTAATGGTTTTCAGTATATGCGAGATGTAGATACTGCAGGTTATGGGCATAACACAACGTTCTTGTCGCTGGTGGCTAACAATGTATTAACAGTACTAAATGATGCTCAAAAGGCAAAACTAGTGTCACTGGCCAAAATCCAGGCGCCACTTTATAGTAATTTTGCATACAACAGATATCCTCTCATGAATGCTTTTCGTCGAAATCTAGAGGGAGATATTCCTAGTGGTACAAACGGGCTAAGTAGTGAGGTTGTAGCCAAGTACACGGCCAATTTATACAAGACTGATGCTGACCTTTCTTATAACAGAGCTCTCGTCGTAGGGGAAATAATCAACTCCTTTACAGACGAACAAAAAGCTTATCTGGCCAAAATGGAATTTAACAATTACGCAAGTTGGCCCAAAGTTGAGGAAGACGAAACTCTCAAAAAAAGCATGAACAACAATGAGTTTGTCGCTGTCATGACTTACGCAAGCGAGTTATTTTCGTGGTACAAGGGGAGTCTTACTGCTGATGTGTATTTTTGCCCCGAAAGACATGGGACTTACTTCGGTGGATTTTACATGAAAGATTATCCTGCTATGAACAACCCCGATTACTTTATTAGTACAGCTACAACTGGAGACAGTGGTAAAGGATTTTTGGAAATCTTAAATAGCGAGCAGCGCGCGCTAATAGAGGGGATCATTCCAGCACAACAAAAAATGCTTGCGGAAGTTGTACAAATTAGAACAACAGTTTCTACCGAACTTCGCAAGGCGATAGCTGGTGGCACAATAGACAAAGCCAAGGTTTATACACTGATCGAAAGATACGGCGAACTAGATGGCGAAATGTCTGCACTATATGCCATAAGGTTTGCACAAGTGAAAAAAACTTTGACAGATACTCAAATGGCCGCACTCGTAAAATTGCGCAACCTAACCGTGGTTCCGCAAGGTGGATATAGATTTTCTACTCCTGTTAGCTATCCAACCTTACCATCTACAGATTACATGTTTGGGGTAGGATCAATGCCAAGCGATGCAGGGCAACTTAGCGCCCCAACTGCATTCGCAACCGCCGAGGAGAGTAATAAGCCAGCACCAAAAACTAATTAAGGAGCAATATGACAAAAAGAAGCAAAATATTGATACTCACGATGTTGTTAATATTCCTACTTACTACAGTTTTTGTTTTCTATGATCTATATGGCAAAAATAGTAACCAAGTTGATAATGCAAACCAACCACCAGTAGAAGCTATTGCAGCTTGTGAAAACAAGGTAGATGGTGACGTTTGTGAGTTTAGTGATAAAGGTGTCACTGTCTCTGGTATCTGCGACAATAAGCCGGGTGTTATGGCCTGTGCCCCGGCAAAAAAAGATGATTTACAGAATCAAGATAAAACTACCTCAGTTGATACTGGCACAACGTTCAAGCTAACTAGTGTAGTGGCTACAGATAACGGTAATTTGCCTGCTGAATATACATGTGATGGACAGAGTGTTTCCCCAGCATTATCGTGGGCTGGTGCCCCAAGTAGCACAAAAGAGTTTGTGGTACTTATGACTACCATGCCGGTTGATGGAAACAAAAAATGGAGTTGGGCTCTTTATAATATCCCAAATTCAATCACGAGCATAAATAAAGGTGGATCAGCTGGAAAAACTGGTTTTGCCTACAAGGCACCATGTTCACAAGGCCCTGGAACAAATACCTATACGTTTACTGTCTATGCCCTTTCTGAAGCTATTAAACTACCAAGTCAGACAACTGATATTACGGGAGCAGCAATAGAAAGTGCGATCGCAAATACCACACTTGCAAAGTCATCACTGAACTTGAAATATACGCGTACTAATTAATTAAATATAGATAAGGAGAATATGTCGAATAAGCAAAAAATCATTATCTACGCCCTTACACTTGTGCTAGTGCTCGTATCATTTGGTGCATTCTGGGACTTGTACGCGAGGGAGCATATTTGCATAGGAAACTGCATAAAAGCAAATACTCCTTTGCCCAGCGCTAGTCAGGCCTCAAGTACTACAACCACTTCCACAAATGGAGGAAAGCAACAGCCAAAGGCCAATATTGACACTAGCTTGTATTCAACATGTACTGCAAGCATAGTAAACAAAGCTTGCAAGGACTGTTGTGATAGTCTTGCGCAGGACACTGCGGTAATACAAGCGTGTAAAAAATCTTGTAATACGATAGGACAATAGATATGTTAGCTACAAAATCTGTGGTTATATCAACGTCTCTCTTTTTGGCGATTTTGTTAGTGTCAGCATTCTGGTATTTGAGTAGAAATCTGACTAGCTATAAAAACACCAATCTAGGAACAGAAGCGACATTTAACTTCGGAGTCCAAGGAGACTCTCACCCAGAACGTGAAGGTAAAATGTTTAGCCCGTCGCTATATACGACTACCATGCAGAACGTAATTAGCTACAAACCTAGTCTGTATTTTTTGATGGGGGACGATTTTAGTACCGAAAAATTAATTGATAGCAATACAGTTACCCAAGAAAATGTAAACCAAGTATATTTGACACAAAAGAAATATCTAGATCTACTGGACAAGTCTACGTCGATATATTTAGTAAATGGTAATCATGAACAGGAAGCAAAATACTTACTAGGTCAAAATCCTAGTCCTGCACTACTTGCTGACAATGCCAGGACTACCTATTTTGATTCTCCTGGAAGCAAAACTGGATACTACTCAGTTACGAAGGGTGAGGCACTGTTTGTTGTAATCGACTTTTATTGGCACTCAGACACCCCAGTGGACAACACCGCAGGTGCCAAAAACGAAGATAAAAAACAAAGGGATTTGTGGAATAACACTCTGGGAGAGGAACAATATACATGGTTTAAAAATACCCTAGAGAGTTCAACAGCCAAATACAAGTTTGTATTTACACACCATGTACTTGGAACTGGACGGGGTGGAGTAGAAATGGCTAAGCTGTATGAATGGGGAGGCTACAACCAAAAAGGTGTATGGGAATTTGATAAGATGAGACCTGGGTGGGAGCTACCAATCCACCAGTTAATGGTCAAAAATAAAGTCACAATATTTTTCCAAGGGCACGATCATTTATTTGCTAAACAGGAACTGGACGGGGTATGATGTACCCCAATATTAGTACAATGGTATAAGATCCAAACTATATGCAGAAT
>JBAXNV010000029.1:0-10407 GCA_037133595.1 bacterium | reverse complement strand
GATATTATCAAGCAAATCAACACAAAAAACCAACACGCTATGTCACATTACTCAATATGTCAGAGTGGGCACCCACATTGCACCAGCTCCAGAGCATATAGGACGAATGATCGAAAATACTCTCGTCACATATGATAGTAACCATCTAGAATACTTTCTTGAAAAAATTGCCCGTTTTCACCTACAGTTTGAGACTATCCATCCATTCAATGATGGTAACGGTAGAATTGGTCGTATTTTAATCAACTGGCAACTATTACGGTTAGGATTCCCCCAGATTATCATCCGTAATAAAGGTAAGCAAAAGTATTATGATACCTTTGGCACTTTTAGATCTACTGGCGATATTCAACCATTCTTGGTTGTTTTGTATCGTGCGCTCACTGAGTCACTTCACAAAAGACTTACATATTTGCGAGGTCAGCAAATCATCAAAGTCACAGAATATGCTAGTTCTCTAGGCAAACCTTCCCCTGTATTATTAAACTCCGCTAGACGTCAACTGATTCCCGCTTTTCGTGAAAAAGGTATCTGGAAAATTGGTATCGCTAACAAATAAGGTTCGAACATACTCCCTGATCCCACCCCAATATATCAATCTATATCAGATTGCATGTTATTAAACCAACGCTCAACGAAATTATAGGTTCCACCTAAGCAATACTAAACTTATCAATCACCTCGCTTAAATGATCGACCATCGTATAATTAAAAGGGAAAGCCGATAGTTCATCTTTCCAGCTCATGATCTCGTCTAAATCAGCTATAGCATCTAGGTTACCTGCATCAACTTTAACTGATCTAGCAAGGCCTTCGGTTCCTTTGTAAAGGAGGTGAAAGTACTTGTATGGCAACTGATGATCATCATCCCGATTTTGCCTTTTATCATAGTATTTATGTGCCATCACATTTCTAACAAAGTCGAGTATTTTACCAGTGGCCTTTACGTTTTTGACTGAGCTTAGGTAAGAAATTGATTGTTCTAATAAAAATTTTTGTGTATGATAGTCGTCAATCTCGTCAGGAGCTTCTTCAAGACTTGCGAACTGAGTATCAATCGCCCCAGACAAAACACTAGTCCAGGTATCGGTATCATATTCGTTATGAGCCATAATTAAGTATAGGTATGAGGCATCACATTCTGGACCAGATTGTACCAATCCACCACTCACAACAGATCGCACAAAATCAATATATTCAGATTTCGTCATACTCTCTGTCATGACACCATATGCCTCATCTACACTTCTTGCCCAATACTGTCTTCCATTTACATACTCGTCATAAATCGGTCGATCTTCCTCTGGAATACCATCTCTTATGGCAATAATTTGCAACCCTTCGCCTTCGAGAAGTTCTTCAGTTCGTAATTGAGCAAAGAGTAATCTAGCCGAGCGGTAATCACCACCGTCAACCATCTCGGACAGTCTCCTAGCTCTTCTAGAAATGGACTCTCTGAGTTCAGAGTACTTTTCCAATCGATCTTGGGTACCTTCGACCATATATGGCTCACTATAGTGTCCGTGGAGTGTGTTACCCAAAGGGGTTTGGTCTATATAGCCAGTAACTCTAATTCGCTCCCCAACCCCTACTTGCTTACCCTTAATATTTCCGATAGTCCCGCCGTTATAGTTTATCTTTTCTCGTTTCCAAGAAGGAAGTTTAATCTTTCTACCATCTGGCGCAACAACAACCAAATATGCTTCATCAATGAAGTGTCCATAATGCAAAGATTTATCGAATCCTGTTTCTTCAACCAATCCTTCCACAATTACCCTGTATCCTTTAGGTAAATTAGCGATTTGCTCTGGGGTAGGGTTTATCGGTGGGATTAGAATCCGATTTTCAATCTTAGCATCATATTCATGAATATCACTTAGTTGGCTAGTAGTTTGACGAAGACCATTAATATTTACAATACAACCAAGCGCAAGACCTCTATTATCCAAAAGTGTTTTCCTAACATCAGGATCCAAGTCAGACAGGTGGAAAACATCCGCCATCCTACCGTCTTGATCATCTGCCACCATGGACAAATCGCCATCCTGACTAACTTCGACATACGCAGGCACAACGACTCTTTCTCCAGAGCCAAAAATGTGACCTGGTTTGTCAAACCTATCTCTCCAGTCAGAAAGTTGTCCGGTTTCGTCGGCAAACAATCGCGGCTCGTCTCTATATTGATATTTACGTCCGAGATTAATAATCTGAATACCAGTATTACTTTGCAACCCAGCGATTCCTTCTTCAGCATCCTTACGATTGATTGTGGTGTCATACAGGCCATTCCCCATAGCCGAAAATGCTGCTAACAATTTTCGTAGCTCATCGTCACCACCATCACCTATACCTTTAACTGGTGGTTTTTCTGGGTCTTTTGCCATATAGATACATCATACACAACTACTAAAAGAAAACGAATAGACACAAGCCATGAGGTTTTTTCCTCTTTCCCTCAATCTACCCCCCAATAGATCAAAATACATCACTAATATGGCATAGAGTTGGTGTTTCAAGCGTCTTAAAGTATATCGTTCGTCACTATTACCAGACGTAGAGCAGTATTTACCAACCACAAATATGGTATAGCTCCAAAATTTGACCTTTACCATATTTGGCCACTAGATAGCAGTCAAAATGCTATAATATACAGATGTACAATTGGTCGACAGATACATCAAAATTAGCCAAAGACACGCATGCCTACGAAAAGTTTCGACTTGAAAGCATGATCAACTTTGGCCTGGATAATGGCAAGCTCTCCCTTACATTACTAAAGAGACATTGGGACACGCTCACAATAGATCCAGGTAAGAAAAATTTTCTAAAGAAACTTGTATGGCCACAATCCTAACCCCCAATCAAGTCAAAACTTTAAGCGCAATCGCAACGTCCAATCTAGCGAAAGAATTCTACTTTTCTGGTGGTACAGCGTTATCGCATTATTACCTGCAACATCGGCTCTCAGAGGATCTTGATTTCTTTCGGACAGAAGAGTTCGACGTACAGTCCGTATATGTTGCACTGAAGTTACTTAAGTCAAAGGTAGGGTACGATAAGGTTGATTTCCAGAGCAGCATGAATCGAAACCTCTTCTTCCTGCACTTCCCAGACAAGACTATCCTCAAGCTCGAGTTCACCTACTACCCATTCGAACAAGTTGAATCTCCAAAAATCATCGATGGATTAAAGGTTGATAGCGCCATCGATATCGCCACCAACAAACTATTTACTATTGTCCAAACTCCTCGCGGGCGCGATTATTACGACCTATATTTCCTAATCACTAAATACGGGTATACGATCCCCAAACTTCGCATGCTTGCCAAGCAAAAGTTTGATTGGCACATCGACCCACTCATGCTAGCTTCCCAGCTAGACAAAGCATCAAAGTTTTTGGATGACCCGATACTTACAAAGGGCAAAGACACCAGACAGATTTTTGAATACTTCGAAAATGAAACGGGAAAACTTAGAAGCGAAATAATTAGCAAATAAGGTTTCTCACTAATTTTCTCAATGTACCCCAATATATCAAAGTAGGTCACTTCATCTGCCGAAAGCTCACTAAGCAACTTTAGTTTTAAAACTCAAAAGCTTAGTACTGACGACAAAAGCGCTGTGCGCGAAGTATCCTGACTCTTTTGCTTTTGATTCGTAGGAAGATCCGTTATTCGTGCAGCCCAAAGATCTTGCCATCACGACCACACCACCTCTAGAGTTTACAAAGCTTGCAATATTATCTGAAACAGCAATGGAGTAATGTATCGCCTGATCATCTAACACAGGTGAGTTTTTGGCATATGCAAAATGCATTCTTCCATTATTATCGGACGTGTCTGATAATACAAATTGGTGTTTACCATCAATAATATTAGAACGCTCTTCCTCTGCAAAACAGTTTGTGGCAGAGCGCCAATTACTATATGAAATGCCAACCTACCCTCGATCACCAAACAAGGATCTCGCCTCATTCTGTATTGCCACTAGCAACCTGGAAAGCCCAGTCACATATTCTTCAGGTTTATTTTGATCGATGGCTTGGCGAATCTCTTCATGGATTGCCAAATAAGGGCGCATAGCTTTTTCTCCCCGTCGCAATTCCAAAGCAGCTTCAAATTCACGCACTTCTTGACGTAGATCATCTTTTTCTGTCATATTATTCTTCACTATATGTAGTTAATTGAATCTAAACGTATATTATATAGTAAATTTGGTGAGTATTACGCACTCGCGATGGTCGATGCCAGGCTTCTTACTCTTTCCCTCAATCTACCCAAAAAATTGACAATTGCTGCTAAATACTATAAGATTAAATTACTCAACAACGCCTTGCTCGATTTATCGAGATTTATAACCGGCCAGAGGATTTGATGTTTCTTGGATCCATAAATGGATGGCGAAATATCAAACCACACGGCTGGTTTTTTAGTATATGCCGATAGGAGAATATTATGAGCAACAAAGAAATTTGGGGAATGGAACCTAAAGAAATCCACGAGTTAATAGGCACTGCCGAAGTTGCAACTGGAGCAATTATACTAACTGCTAGTATTCTGCTAATTAGCTCAGGAGTAGGATGTTTGGGTGGGATAATAGGAGGAATTGGAGGACTAAGACTAATAGTAGATGGGAGCAAAGAAATAGTAAATGCAAAATACAATCCGAAATATAGGGACTAATCCAAAGTAGGCATCTATCATTGTGCCACTCATCACTCCAAATGCACCAGAACTAAGCTCCATTTAAGCAATTCAGTTTCGGCCACTAATTATCACGACGACTTTCCCTTTCAAATCTTGGAACAGGCGAAGCTCAACCGCATTTTGTTGACAAAGCTCTCTAACTAGATCTAGTCCAATTCCATAACCCTCAACATGGCCTCTACCGCGTACTTTCCGTAACAGCAAATTCTTATCTATCACGTCCTCACTTTTTTTCATATTAGCGATCTCAATTTGCCATCCATCATTCGTATTATTACCAGTAAGCGTAATCTCACTACCAATTTCCCCATATTTAACAGCATTATCAATTAGATTACGCAGTACGATTCGTAACACAGAAGGGTCAAAACGAATTGCAAAATGTGGCGGCAGATTGATTATCACTCTTTGCGTCTCCGGCAGTGCTCTTACAACTGAAGCAACAATGGGAGAAACAATAAAAGTATGTACATTATTACTAGGTGATTCTGTGGCCATCGAGAGTATTGCATCGACATTTCCACCAAGCGCAATAATTTCATGTCGAATCTTATCAAATCGCGATTTTTCCGATTGATTAACAATGCTCGACAAAACATCAAGACTACTACTAATTCGCGTAAGAGGTGTTTTAAGCTCATGCGAAATATTTTCAACAACCTCACGTTGCTTCGCTAGAGTTTCAGAAATACGTGTCAAAAGTAGATTAAATGACTTTGTCAAAATTGCAACCTCTGAATCTAGCTTTGAATCAATCGTAATTTCCTTTGGCAAATGCTCCGGATCAAATTTGTTAAGATGAGTAACCAACGCAAGTAGTGGAGCAAGTGCAATTGCAGCACTTCTTGTCGCCGCAAAGTACGAAACCAACCAAATTAACGGGAATAAAAATACGATTGCCCATGCCACCGAAGATAAAAGTATTTGCCACACAGTATTTTGGCTCGAAAGTTGCATAAACCCCAACACTTCGTTCTCGGTACGTAGTGGTAATGTATAGGTATCATAGAGTCCATACTTTGTTACTGTAAAATCTTTATAGATACCCTTGTTCGACTGTTCAACATTCTCAATCAAGTTCTCTGACAACAAAATTTTAATTAAGTCTGGAGTTAAATCTTGGTAAAACCCATACTGGGCAAAACTAGCTTGTTTATTGTCATAAAGGTACAACGAAAGATTAAATTCACGCAATCTTGTTGCAAGTGTGGTTCCATCTGGTGCATCCTCAAGTTTTAGATTACCATCAACAATTTTAATATTGTCCAAAAGAAGGGTATTGGCCTGCTCAATCAGCCGAGATTTAATTTGCACTTCGGCACTAATATAAACTAAACCAGCTAACGCTAGGACAGAGAATGTTGTAACTAATGTAGACAATCCTCCAACGATTAGTTTTAGTTTTGTAACCAATTTTAACTGGCGCATAGCATGTAGCCCTTGCCTTTAACGGTCTTAATTAGTCTATTCTGATGTCCAACATCTATCTTTTTTCGCAAATATGCAATATGAACATCAAGTGTATTAGAGAAAATGTCTACAGAAGAATCCCACGCATGAGCAAGCAAATCTAATCGCTCTACCGCCTTGCCTTGATTTTGTCCTAAATACTCCAGAATTGAATATTCTCTTGGTGAAAGTTCAATTTCACAACCGCCTCGTGTTACTACGTGGCGATTAGTATCGATTTGTAAGTCACCAATAATTAGAATTGGGAGTGCTGGTTGTTGACGACTTCGTCGGGTTAAGGCTCTAATTCTCGCGAGTAGTTCTTCACTATCAAATGGCTTGGCTAGGTAATCATCAGCTCCAAGGTTAAGCCCCGCAATCACTTCCAATTTTTGTGACAACGCAGTCAAAAGTAAAATTGGTATTCCGATATCCTCATTGCGCAACTTGGCTATTAGTTGGGCACTATCTTGGTTACCAATTTTACGATCAAAGATAAGTACGTCATATTCCACTTCAGTTGCCAGTTCATAAGCATCGTCGATCGTACTAACTACATCTACAGAAAAAGTATGATTGCGTAAAACAATCGCAATATTTTCCGCAATTTGTGGATCATCTTCGAGATACAACAGGCGCATATATGTATTATATCTTGTATTGCGCCATCATACCTAAGATTGACGCATTATGCCTACTCCAGAAAACAGCACTCATATCTGTGCCACACTGGAATACATTACCACCAGAGTGTTTATTACGAAACTGGGTCACGTCATATTTGACACCATCAATCAAAATTACACAACCAGGATTAGCTACCGGCGTAGACGTAGGTGTAGGAGTAGGTGTCGCAACAATTACTTTTGGGATAGGAGTCGCAACAACAAGTGGTGCTGGGGCAGAATTGCCTATCGGGGTAGATGGTTTTGGTGTAGCAGAAACTGGTGTTTTTGTCGCCATAGGTTTACGAATTGGCGCCTTAGTAGCAACTGGGGCTGTTGTTGTAGCCACAATATTTACACTAGGCTTCGGTGAGGCCACTATTTCTGTCGAGCTTTTCGGGTTGGCAATTGGTTTGGTGCCAAAAGATATTAGGCCAATCAACGCGATCGCATTAATAATTGATATGGTTATCAAGAACTTAATTATTTTCATTTGAAGTTAAAGTCCTCATATACAATTTTATTCTTGGCAATACCTAGAGACACGAGTTGATCGCTCAAACTTTCCATCATAGGTACTGGACCACAAATCAAATACTTGGCTTTGTCTCCATATTTAGTATGTTCAATTATGTTATTTCCAGTAATTCTGCCAAGTCTAGAGTCATACTCAATAAATTGAAAATTTGGAAAATGACTAACGATCAAATTCAACATCTCAGAAATATATGGGGAGCATGTCCCTTTGCTAATGTGAAATAACGTAGCTTTTTGATTTGACTGCAAAGATTTTGCCATTGAGATAAACGGAGTAATTCCAATGCCACCAGCAATAAATACTAGTTCCTCTGTATGCCCCATTGCCTCGCCGAACCTACCAAATGGTCCTCGCAATGTCAGCGATGCGTTGGTCGGCAAGCGCAACAATGAGGACGTAAACTGTCCAAATGCTTTAATCCCAAACTGTACAACATCCCCATCTTGCAGAAGTACGGAGAAGGGATGTTCATCACGATCTCTTTTTGACCCAACAACGCTTAAGAATGCAAACTGACCAGGGGCAAATATAAGTGACTTTTTTGGATCAGTGGAGGACATACTAATAATAATTACGTCGCCGTCTTGACGCGTCTCTATCAATCGATAGTTATTGTTTGGAAGTAAAAAGTAATATAAGTATCTTTTGTACAAAAACGACAAGATTGCAACAAGCGAAAATCCCAACATCCAAATCCGAAGTGGCATAAAGCGAGACATATCCGAACTAATCAATAGCCCATGCATACCACCCAAGAATATCACCATTCCCATCCATTCATGCGTTTGTTTCCAAAGATAATATGGAAGATCCACAAACAAGGTTAATAGTAATAGTAAAAGCATTAGATAAAGCGCCAAAATACCAGAATTATAATCTAACATTGTGCCAGGTATTAGGTAAAGCTTGAGAAGATTCGAAGGAAGTGAATTAATGATCAGAAACAATGGATGGTTAATCAAAAACAAGAATGAGGCACCACCAACAATATGATGAATTTTGTATACTTTATCTAGTCCACCAAACATTTTCTCCAGTATTAAATTACGAATTGAAAGAACAAAACTCCAAGACAATAGCAATAGTCCCATTAATCCAGAAATTTGAGCAAATATCTGCCAAATACTGGGGGAAAGAGAGAAAAATTGGATTTTGGCTACTCCAAATAAAGTCATAGTAAACAAAATGGTCAACCAAATCAAAATTGTACCTATCATTTAGCAATCTTTCCTACTATTTTGTACTTACGTTTAATTATGTCTCCACCAACCAAGTTGAGTTCGGTGCTGCTATCCTTGCCAACAATATAATTGTAGGGTTGCCCAGGGTTATAGAAGTCGACTCTACCTGGCGATACGTCATATATATAACCGTTCATTCCCAAAAGCACAGGTAGATTTGAATCTGTACCATCATACTTTGCTAGCTGATCTAACGTAAAATATGGCAACTCGTTGGTGAGTTGCGTAGCTTCTACTGGTCTCATTTTAGACAAAATAAATTTCAGTATTAATCCATTAAATATGAGTAGAACAATAATTGCTAACTTGTGCCATTTAGTCATCAATCTCGTTTTTAGAAGTGTCATGCTTCTCAAATTTGATTTCATTAGTATGGTTATCCTCGATCTCAATCTCTTTAATATTTCCAGGGATAATGCTGGCCACGGGGAAACTTGAGGTACTTGGAGTTGGACTAGCAATGGGCAAAACACTACTTGCTGGCAGAATCGGCGCCACTGGCAGTGCGGGCGCAATTGTTGGTTCAGGTATAACGACCGCTGTCTCAGTTACTTCATTATCAATCACCGGGTCACGATCAACATTTTGAGTTTCAAGTATTTCTGCATCCACAGAAGCAGCAGGAGCGGTAACCAAAGGCACTTCTGAGTTTTCACTCATTTTGGCGGCTAAAACTTTAAATCCAGCAACACTAGTAGGCACTATCATGCCCAAGGTCAGAGCTCCAGTAAAGATTGTTTTGACAAGTTGGTTTGACATATTGTTATCTCCGCTAAATATATATTCTCAATGTATCATTTAGAAGGTTAAGAATAGGTTAAGACTTCATAAACATGATAAAATATTCACATGATAAAGTCAGAAATACAACATCAGGGAGGGAGTATGGTTGAAAATCTAGGGAAAAATAACGTTGTTATGCCAGATGGATCGATATATCGCATAAAAACAGACAGATATCAAAAAACTAGAGGCCCTGCACAAATGTTGGCGATCGATTGCCAGAATTGTGATACCCCACTACTAGTTTATCAAAAAGATGGGCCAGGTCAGCTAAAACGTTGCTATCTGGACAGAATCGCCTGGATGCCTTTAGAAATAAATTCTGGCAAAGACATCGGCGAACAAGTAAATGCACTACATAAAAAATCTCTCAAATGCCCACATTGTCAGGTGATGGTCGGAGCCCCAATGATTTATGAAAAAGAGAAAAGATTTGCCGTAAGAATGTTTCCAGGACAATTCATCAAAAAGAAATATCCAAATTCTAAAGACTAATTTACAAACCGTTAACTATACTTTTTCTGTAAAAAATCATGGATTTCATTACTAGCTCGCAATGATTCACCCTCGCTATTAATGATTGCAAAATGAATATTTGAATTCAAATATTGCGTATCCTGCAATCTCCACAATTCTCTAGCTGCAAATACTCTCGACATATTCGCGCGCGCATCTCGCGTAATTCGGTTCATCCACGTCTTAATGCTTGGGGGGAAACAGTAAATTCCAACCAATGCAATATCACCTGGCAATTGTAGTTTGTTTAAATCTTTTAAAGGAAAATCCAATAGTGGAATTTTACCTTCAGTGTATGCATTGCGTATTGGCTCTATTGGAGTTCCATATCTAACTCCATACAATGGATTATCATAAGCAAACATTCCGCGTTCTTCCATATCACAATATTGTTCAATACTTACCGAGATTTTATCAGTCTCTCCCTCTCTTAATGGTCGCGTAGTATATGGCTTAATATAAACATATTTATCAGGCCAAGCACCTACCATATCGCGAATAATCGTAGA
>JBAXNV010000028.1:0-10755 GCA_037133595.1 bacterium | reverse complement strand
ATTAATAACCAGGAGAAGATTAGACAAAGCGTCTAGCAAACTGGGTACCTAACACCAATTACCAAATTTTGTCTTCATTCTAAATTCAACACTAAACGTATCCAAGCTCAATATACTATCGAATAATACCTTCTCGACACGCACAATATCATCGGGATGTACCAATATTCTCCAGTTAGCATAATTAGCCACAAACTCACTATTATCATAACCGAGTAATTTGTAGAAAATTTTACTAAACACTGCATTTCCACTGGGTACATCCAAATCCCAAAGTCCATCATACACAGCACTAATTGTTGCATCATAATCATCTTTTACTTTCTGCAATTCAGAATTAGTCGATCTAGATAATCGATCATCAGTATTTACAACAACAGAGAAAGTAAGTAAGTAAATAAATCCAAAAATCGAATTAAACAATGCTACAAAAAACACTCCGGCGTTATCAGGTAAAACACCTAGGGATACAAGATACATCCGAAACCAGCCGAGAATAAAGGGAGAAAGAACTACAAATAGTACTAACTTGCGAAACATACTGCTTCCAAAATATCTCCCTAGAACAAACTCATTAATATTGGAGGATGTGTTAATAAGCAATACGTACAAAAACAATAAGAAATTAATTGCAACCCAGATAGGCATGGCAAAAGACCACTGTAAACCAAATGGATTTGCGGAAAGTTGATAAAAATATGAGATTATAACAACAAAAGAAATAAACAGCGCAATCATCCAACTAATAATCTCCGAAGTACCCAATACTCCCATTTTTCGATCAACACTAAACAACAAATATGCTCCACATAAAAATTGGATTACAGCAATAAAAGACATTAACCCAATCTGTGGCGTATACATTTCGTTTAAAGAAGCACGAAAGAACAGTTGATCGATGCCGATATTAGTACCAAACAAATACTCAATTAACGACAAAAAAGCGATAACAAACACAAAAACACCTGTCGTTCTAAGAACAACCTTTCGAAGCATAGATGTCGATTCAAGCCAAACGACAGCCAACAAGCCAAAACCCAATAATGCTAGGCATATTGATTCATTTGCTTTTACGGCAATTGAAGTCAAAGAAAATGTCTTTAGGTACTCAATAGAAAGAATCCATCCAATCAACGACGTCACACTTGAGGTAAAAAATATTATACTAAACAGTTTGGTCGAACTATTACCGATAAAACCGCTATGGTTCAATGGGGCTGGCTTAATAGTAATTTCTCGTTCAATCAAAGTCGCAGCAAAAACAACATATCGAAAAAAAATAAATAATAAAATAATCGAGATACAAATACCCAAGATAACGATTTGGTCTCTGTACTTATCAAAATAAGAAGATTCCTGGTTAAAGATCTTACTTTCACTAGGTAAATAACGCTCGGAAATCCCAAAACGGCTCAGCGCCTTAGAATCAAACATGTATATATTAGCAACATTATTCACAACGGGAATATCTGACAAATTAGTACCAGCAAAATACTTCAACACCAGTTGGGCAGATGATTTTCCATGAGCATAGCCGCTCACAACACTTCCACCCACGACTCCCATATTCATGCGAATGTCTGTTACGACAAAAACTGGGACTGTAGATCTGGCAGTAATAAAGGGAGTACTTTCCTCAACAGTATATGATTTACCCGTTCGATCCACAAAACTTTGTAGTAGCAGAATCACATTGTTATCACTCAACATGCTCACATCTTGCCCAAGCTCCTCCAATGTCGAGTTACCAAGAGAAAGATAAGAAAAAGTAACTCTACCTGCAAACGACGACTCTATCTTAGATACTGCATTCTTATGTGCTTTTCCAGTTGTTGTATCATCCGTTATGACCACGACATTATTCGTTTTGGGTCGAAGCCTAAGAGCTAGATCAATTGTACTCAAATAATCGGTATTTTCGGCGGTTCCCGTAATATCCTTTCGCCCTTTTAGCATTTCTTCACTAAAGTCATTAATCGATACGAAAAATACTGGAACTGACGGAAAAAGCTCATCTCGATAGAGTTGTAAAAAATTAAACGCATCATTATCACATGCCATTACTGCATCAAACTTTACATTGCCATATCCAGTCAATATCAAATTCTTTAAGCTCAAAAAATACTCAGGTGTTGGTAAAACCTTTTTTGTATCCATAAATCGAATAGTGTAATCAATTGGGGGAATAGACTTGGCAAATACTTCATCAATTCCCTGCAACATATTGTCTGTCCAGACATAACCCCGGTCAAAGGAGTTTAGAACAAAAACCTTCTTTGGAGTCGAAGCCTCTACAGCAATAACTGATGGGCAACTCCAAAAGGCCGCAATACTAACAACAAGTAAAAAGGAAACAAAAGCACAAATCTTATGAAAAAAACTAGGAGGGCTTACGTAACGATTGTCAAAAAGCATTTTCATCACAGTATTAATAAATATATAAATTAATCCCCCTGACAAAAAATGTCAGGAATATCATAAATATCAATAATATCAATAATTAAATACTTCTGCGAGCAAATGTCAAATTTTCGACATAATCATTAGAATATTTAGTAGTAAGATATTTACATGGAACCACGCGGACATGAAAATTTAATAAAGCTAGACGGAAACACAATTCTCGAAAGTGTTGAAAGCCATTTGTTTATCCAGCCACAATCGATCCAAGACATGTTCGTACAAGCAAAGCCAATAATGAAGTATGCTGCAGCGATAGGTGAGCAAACATGGATATTTAGTCACAAAAATAATGCTGAAATATTAGGCTGGGTATCTGATCCCAAAACCCCAAATAGATTTCGAACTAGAGTATTTCGATTTTCCGATTCTGACAATCAGTGGAAAAGTCTACCAGGCCTGCGAGCAAATGGAGATTACATGAAAGGTGATGAGAACAGTAGTTATCAACACTACGTGCAAGATGCCAAATTGTCCAAAGAAATGTATATGGTGATTAACGCACTGCCATTTAGCGTAGGTATAAAGACTCCCGATTACACAAAGTTTTTGCCAGGACCTGGCGAATCCAATAACAAATACAAAGCGGAATTTGAGTTTCGTAATGAACAAGTTGATTTTGCTGATCCAAATTGGCAAATATATGCCAAATGGCTACGGCAAATGTATGACTATTACCGAGCCGTCATCCAAAGCCCCAAACAAAATTTTAACAACGTTGATTCCAATTGGCCCGTCAAAGATTATCCCAACATTAATAGAGTCATTCACAATATTCAAAGAAATCCAAGAAACGATGAAGTATTCCAAACACACAAAGGAATATTTGATCTGGCCACTCTCTCGACAGAAGTGGGTGCAACTTCGCAAGCGCTAATCAAAGCATATAACGCCGATGTTTCCAAAAGGATATTGGCCGGATTTCGTCAATCAGGCCCCCGCTCCATTACACCAGACTTTAACAAAATTCCGATCAATAGATACATCAAGAAGGGTAAAATTACCAATCCTTGGTGGCATGGCAATACAGATATTAACATTGAAGAATATCAGGTTGAGAGCGATCGCGGTGATCAGCTAATATACGCGATGGCAAGAGATTCAAGGGGTAGGTCGTATATCGACAACATTTACTCACCACATGCTAAGCAAAGTTCATACGGAACGCTTACTCAAGTCGTAAACATGGGATTTTTAGTTTATAAACCCGACGATTACAAAGATAATATAAATATCGGCTTCCCAGAAGGTTATGCAGTTGCGCAAGCCGGGCAATATTTGGATATTAGCAAGCTCTGGGCCGAAATTCCTGTTATCAAGAAATACAGAGAGATCAAGTCGATCTAAAACAATACTTCTATGGTGACCCTATAGAGAATCGGACTCTAGTTACCTGGATGAAAACCAGGTGTCCTAACCACTGGACGATAGGGCCAATATTTAGATGTGGGCCCACTGGGATTCGGACCCAGGACACCCTGCTTAAAAGGCAGGTGCTCTAACCAGGCTGAGCTATAGGCCCCACATTTATCAATTCAAATTATTTTATCACTACCTACGTTGGCTGACCAGGCTGGTATCCCAGATCACTTCGTGTCTGGATACATTTCTCATGTCACTGCGTGACTTGAAGTGTAGCTATAGGCCCCCACACAACATATGTATTGTATGATAAACTTAGACTACACGCAAATAGCCAATAGGTAACTATTTACTTCTTGACATAACTAGTGTGTATCAATTATTATAACTACCCATATGGCATCATTAAATATTTCGATCGTAGCAGAACCAGTTTTCCACATTTTTGGCATCGCAATCACCAATTCCATCCTGACATCATGGATTATCTCTATACTTACCATAATATTCGTTTTATCTCTCACAAATAACATCAAACTCCGTGGCAAACTAAGCAAAGCTCAAATCTTTATGGAGATTATAGTCGAAGCCCTATACAATCTTATTGTATCAATCACTGGATCCGCCAAAGCCAAAGTCTTCTTTCCTTTAGTTGCCACATTCTTCTTCTTTATCGTTCCAAGTAACTGGTCAGGCTTATTGCCTGGAGCAGGTAGTATTGGCTTTACAGAGTTACTGCACGGCAAAGAAGTCTTTATCCCAATTCTTCGTGGCCCAACCGCTGATATTAATACAACTCTCGCGCTCGCAATTATTGCAATGGTCATGGTTCAAGTTTATGGCTTCCGCTACCAAGGACTAGGCTATCTCAAAAAATTCTTCAACTTTAGCAATCCAATCAATGCGTTTGTAGGCATTCTCGAGCTAGTATCAGAGTTTAGCAAGATCATTTCTTTTACCTTTCGTCTTTTCGGCAACATATTTGCCGGTGAAGTACTCATCTCAGTTATGTCATATCTAATTCCACTCGCAGTTCCAATACCTTTCTACGGTCTAGAGCTATTTGTCGGGATTATCCAAGGCCTAGTCTTTATGATGCTATCTGCTGTCTTTATGAATATGGCCACGTTAGGTCATGGTGGAGACGAGCATGAAGCTCACGCATAGTCATTTAGTTAATTAAATTTAAGGAGTAACAATATGTCAGATGTAGCCGCAGTCACAGAAGTAGCCCAACAAGCAGTTGCAGCAGTAGCCGCAGCCCCAGACTTTAAAAGCCTTGCCGTTGGTATAGCCATGGGTCTTGGAGCACTAGGACCAGGCATTGGTATTGGTCTAGTTGGAATGGGTGCCATGCAGGCAATTGGTAGAAACCCTGAGGCAACCAGTAAAATTCAAACCAATATGATCCTTGGATTTGCTTTTGCTGAGGCTATCGCCATTTACGCATTAGTTGTTGCCCTTATTCTCAAATTCGTATAATCGGGAAAGGGATATATGCAAATCAACATCTGGCAAGTACTATTTCAAGCACTCAATTTTGGAGCAATACTTTTTGTGCTTACAAAATTTCTATACAAGCCAATTCTTAATGTATTAGAAACTCGCGAGAAAAAAATCAACGAGGGGCTAGCCGCTGCCGACAAAAGTCTCAAAGCTGAAGGCGAAATCGAAGTGGAGAAGAAAGCTCAAATTACCAAAGCTCGAAAAGAAGCTCTCGTGATAATCAAAGAAGCCGAAACTACAGCCATGAAAAAAGGCGATGAGATAATTGCTGAGTCTCGTGCCAAAGCCAAGGTAGAGGCTGAGCGAATCATTAATCAAGCTGAAGCTGAAAAGGCTCAAGCAATGAAAGCAGTTGAGAAAGATGCAACGACCATTGCCGTCGCCATGGCCAAAAAAGCCCTCAGCGAATCATTGTCATCCAAAGAAATCGACGAAATTACCAAGAAACTAATTGCCAAACTAGGATAATCTATGACTCAGCAAACTGTCTTTAGTACTCAAGATCTATCAACTACCGACAAAAAACTTGTCGAAACGTATTTGGGCTGTGTGCCCAATTATTCAATCGACAAATCACTTATTGCCGGGATTAAGATAGTCTCCAAAGACAAACAGGTTGAGCTTTCACTAAGTAATCTCCTAGATAATATGGGGAACTCATTATCATGACCAACACAAGCACTTCATTCAACCAAGGTATCCTAGACCGAATAGATCAATTCACATATGTTAAAAAATCAGTAAGTATTGGCAAAATCACCACTCTTGGCGATGGTGTTGCCAAGGTATCTGGACTCTTTGATGTCATGATGAGCGAGTTAATTGCTTTTCCAGGTGGTACATTTGGCCTTGCGTTATCACTTATGACCGACGAGGTAGGTGTCGTCATGCTTGGCGATTATCGGCATCTCAAAGAAGGTGATGAGGTCGAAACAACAGGCAAGGTTCTTTCCGTTCCAGTTGGCGAAAACTTCCTAGGGCGCATTGTCGACCCACTAGGTCGGCCACTCGATGGCAAAGAAGCTCCAATAGCCTCAGATATATACCCAATCGAGCGTGTCGCACCAGGCGTAATCACCCGCAAAGGAGTTCACCAACCAGTCCAAACCGGTATCATTGCAATCGATGCCATGATCCCAGTTGGTCGTGGTCAACGTGAATTAATTATTGGCGATAGGGGTATCGGTAAAAGTAGTATCGCCTTAACAACCATCATTAATCAAAAGGGCCAAAACATGCGTTGCATCTACGTGGCTATTGGCCAAAAACGTAGTTTTGTCGCTCAGCTAGTCAACACACTAGAAAAATATGGCGCCATGGAATACACCACAATCGTTGCCGCCACCGCCTCCGATCCAGCTTCAATGCAGTTTTTAGCGCCATATTCAGCAGCTTCAATGGGAGAGTACTATGCCGCCAAAGGCGAAGACGCTCTCATAATTTACGACGATCTAAGTAAACATGCTTGGGCCTATCGTGAAATTTCTCTTCTACTTCGTCGTCCATCTGGCCGCGAAGCATATCCAGGAGATGTCTTTTACCTTCATTCTCGTCTCCTAGAACGCGCCGTCAAGCTCAACAAAGAATATGGTGGTGGTAGCGTTACAGCACTTCCAATCATCGAAACCCAAGCAAGCGATGTATCGGCATACATCCCAACCAACGTCATAAGTATTACCGACGGTCAAATTTATCTCGAATCTGATCTTTTTAACTCTGGCTTCAAACCCGCTGTCAACGTTGGTTTATCCGTCTCTCGCGTTGGTGGCTCTGCACAAATCAAAACCATGAAAAAGGTTGCGGGGCGTCTGCGCCTAGACCTTGCTCAATATCGCGAACTTGCCGCTTTTGCTCAATTTGCCAGCGATCTAGATGCCAAAACCAAGGCTCAGCTCGACAAAGGTGCTCGACTTTCCGAAATTCTCAAACAGGGTTGGGACGAGCCCATGTTTGTCGGCGATCAGGTAGCACTCATTTGGGCAGTTACCGAAGGCTACTCCGCCAAAGTCGATCTCAAGAATATGGCCTCTTGGAAAGCACTCGTTCTCGATGCTCTCAAAACCAAAGAGGGTTTGGCTATAACCAAAGATCTAGCCGAGAACAGTAGTCTTGAAGTCGAGATCACCAAATCTCTTGGAATCCTTCTTACCAAGCTAAACGATGCTGCCTCAGAGCTCATGATGGTAACAGAAGAGAAGGGGTAAGACGACATGGGTAACCTCATTGCGATAAGACGAAGAATCAAGTCAGCCAAAAACATTTCCCAAATTACCAAAGCCATGGAAATGGTCTCCGCAAGCAAGATGAAGAAAGCTCAAGATCAAGCTCTCGCTAGTCGCCCATTCACAGAGAAGTTGCGTGAAATGATAGGTCACGTTGTTAGCGGCACAACTACTGCTGGTCACCCACTTACCCGAAATGCAAACACAATCAAATCCATCGCCATAATTATGGTATCTACCAATAAAGGTTTGTGTGGTGCTCTTAATGTTAATCTTCACAAAGGCCTAATCGAATTTACCAAGTCATTACCCATTGGTATCAAACTAGATATTATTGCCGTTGGCAAAAAAGCACGCACTAGTATACCAGGGCGAGAAAGCAGTCTTATTGCAAGTTTTAATGAGATAGGGGAGACAGCAACCTTTTTGGAAACTCGGGCAATTAGTTCTTACGTGCTCAAAGCATTTATAGAAAATAAGTACGACCAAATATTTATCGGCTATCCCAAGTTTATAAGCACTCTCAAAAATGATGTCACGATCGAGGCTCTACTTCCAATTCAAGTAGAAACCAATAACGTAGCTCCTGCCGATTATCAAATCGAGCCCAATCCCACAGAAATGATCGAGAGTTTACTCCCGTACGAGGTAGAGCTTACAGTCTTTCAAACTGTTCTTGAGGCTCGTGCCTCCGAACACTCAGCCAGGATGGTAGCGATGAAAAATGCCTCCGACAACGCACGCGACCTTATTGGCAACCTCACATTGGTCTACAATCAAGCTCGTCAGTCGCAAGTAACATCCGAATTGTTGGATGTCACGACGGCGCGCATGACTCTCGAGTAATGTGACATCTCGAGTAATGTGTCATCTCGAGCGAAGTCGAGAGATCTATAAATAAGTTAAAGAATATTAATATAATTAGGAGCAAAAATGTTGAGTACAAAAAACGAAAATAAAGATAGTACAAAATCCGCCTTAGGCGGAAAAAATATCGGCAAAATCACCCAAATAGTTTCAGTAGTCATTGATGTTCACTTCGAAGGACACGTACCAGAGATCTACAACGCACTCGAAATATCTCGCGAAGATGGTACAAAAGTCGTCCTAGAAGTCGCAACCATCTTGGGCGAAGGCTCTGTTCGTACAATTGCCATGAGCACTACCGACGGTCTCAAGCGCGGTATGGAAGTTGTTGACACGGGTGCTCCAATTAGTGTTCCAGTTGGCGAGGGCTCACTTGGTCGCATTTTCAATGTTCTCGGACTTCCAATCGACAACAAGGGACCAGTTGATCAATCGTTGATGATGCCTATCCACCGTTCAGCTCCAACACTAGCTGAGCAAAGTAACGAAGCCAACATTCTAGAAACTGGTATAAAGGTTATCGACCTTATTGCCCCATTTGCTCGTGGGGGCAAAGTAGCCGCCTTTGGTGGCGCTGGTACTGGCAAGACCGTTATCATGCAGGAGCTTATTCGCAATATTGCCGAGGAACATTCCGGTCACTCAGTTTTTGCTGGTGTTGGTGAGCGCACCCGTGAAGGCAACGATCTATACAATGAAATGAAAGATTCCGGTGTTCTCAAAAATACCACCATGGTTTTTGGCCAAATGAATGAACCACCCGGAAGTCGTCTTCGCGTAGCTCTTACAGGCCTTACGTTTGCCGAGTACTTCCGCGACGTCAAAGGTGAGGATGTGCTACTTTTTGTCGATAATATTTTCCGCTTTAGTCAAGCTGGTGGAGAAGTTTCCGCACTCTTAGGTCGTATTCCAAGTGCCGTCGGTTATCAACCCAACCTAGCTACCGAGATGGCCGCACTGCAAGAGCGAATTACTAGCACCAAAAAGGGTAGTATTACCAGTTTTCAGGCAGTTTACGTTCCAGCCGATGACTACACAGATCCAGCTCCGGCTACAACTTTCTCTCACCTAGACAGTACCATTTCTCTTGATCGTGGTTTGGTAGAACAGGCGCTTTATCCAGCTGTAGACCCACTTACTAGTAGTAGCAAAATGCTCTCCCCCGACCTTGTTGGTGAAGAGCACTACAACGTAGCTCGCGCTGTCCAAAAAAATCTTCAACGATATAAGGATTTGCAAGATATTATTGCTATTCTAGGTATCGACGAATTGAGTGACGAAGACAAGCAGGCAGTTGCTCGAGCCAGGAAAATCCAAAGATTCCTTACTCAACCATTCTATGTTGGTGAGCAGTTTACTAGTATTCCTGGAGTCTACGTCAAAGTGGCAGACACCATTCGCGGCTTTAAAATGATCATTTCTGGTGAGCTCGATCACATCCCAGAGCAAGACTTCTATATGAAGGGTAGTATTGATGATGTTATCGCTGAACATAACAAAAAATGAACAAACTAACACTCGACATTGTCACACAAGAAAAACGGCTTCTAACAGTCGAAACATCTCGCGTAACTGTTGAGACTACGGCTGGCGAAATAACAATTTTAGCTGGCCATGTTCCTCTTCTTTCGCGGCTTTCCGAAGGATTATTAAGATACGACGACGACAAAGGGGTTGAGCAAGTAGTAGCCATTTTTGGGGGATTTCTAGAACTAAATAGCGAGAATTCACTTTCAATTCTTGCCGACTCCGCGGTAAGGGCAGAGGATATAGATGAGGCTCGCGCTATCAAAGCCCAAGAAGAAGCCAAGGTTAAAATGGCCGATCGTGGCAAAGAAGCCGAGTTTGCAATCGCCGAGGCGGCGCTTAGGAAGACCATGCTCGAGCTCAAGGCCGCCAAGTACGGCAAAAGAAGCAACTAGTATCACACTCCAGGAGTGTGATACTAAATCAATATGACACCACTTTTTAGTATTGTCATCCCTACATTCAATCGCGTATATTGCTTATCCACGGCTCTCGAAAGTATCATTGCACAAACCAATTCAGACTGGGAAATAATCGTTGTAGATGACGGATCTATCGACAATTCCAGATCAGTCATCGAGCAGTACCAAAATCAAAAAATCCATTATTTCTATCAAGAAAATGCAGGACCTTCAACCGCACGCAATCTAGCCCTTAAGCAAGTCAAGGGTAAATGGATCTGCTATCTCGATAGCGATAACGAGTTGCTTCCAAATTACTTACATGAGATGGCGTCAGCAATATCAAATAATCCAAACGCACTCTACCTACTACCGATGGGCAATCGTACGCTGGAGTTATATGAAAATGA
>JBAXNV010000027.1:0-11058 GCA_037133595.1 bacterium | reverse complement strand
CCACCAAGCTTGGCACAACTTACGTAGCTAATGCTGCAGTTGTTGCTGGTGCTGTTGTTGGTGGGGTTGCTGTTGCCGGTGCGATCCCTGGAATAGTTACACTTGCTGGCACTGGTACTGCAGGAGTTACACTCACTTCACTTGGACAAGCTGCTGCATCCGTTGGAGGAGCGGCAATGGCGACACTTCCTGCGGCAGCGCAAACAACGATTGGTGTCGTTGGTAGTGCCTTGACTATTGGAGGCACTGCTGCTGGTGCGTGGGATTGTGCGCAATCTGGTGGAAGTGGCACATTGTGTAATGCAACAAGAGAAGCATTGTTTACGGGGTTTGCTGCTGATCCCGTCGCAACAACAGAACAATATACCTCTAGTGTGACTAATTTGATTACCAAACCAATCGGTAAAGCCGTAAATACTGTAACAAATAAAGTGGTAGATAAATACTTGGGTGGATTAAGTGGTGATTTCTTGGTACCTTTAGATCAAACCACAATTGCATTGGTGGGTGATCTGCATGCTGATGTGGATGGAACGAAAGAAATATTTAGAAATCTTGGTATTGTCGATGAATTTGGCCCGACGGGTAGGCCTTTTGTTTCAGTGGGAGATTTTTTTGGCAAAAATAATACTTATGTTCCTCCTACGCCAGCTGGAATAGATTTGCAAAAATATGTAGAACCTCTTTCTACAACACCAGGGATCGATACGTTTGAATATGTTCAACATATTCAAGATGTTGTAGGTACTGAACGTGCGATTTTGCAGGCTGGAAATTGGGAGCCAAGAACTGCGAAGGCAGTTGTCGCTTATCTGGGGGGTAACCAGCAGGTCGTAGAAGACTTAATGAATAAGCGACTTGGTAAAGAAGAAATAGAAACATTGGCGAGTGATCCTGCAAAATTTGCCTCGATGTTGGATAGGCTTGATTATGTGTCGATGATAGACGGACAAGTTGTACAACACATAGATACACCAGAACTTGCAAAATTGAGCTTGAGTAGTGCAGACTTGGCGAAATTACAGGAAACTAATCCTGCCCTTGCGACCAAAATTAACGAATTGACTAATAATAGTACAACAATGCTTACAGCCGAAAGTATGCAAACTATCAGGGAGGCACAGCAAACTCTTGAGCTTACGTCGCAACAAATAATAGATAATATTAACAATAATGCTCATTCTATTACATCTAATGCGCTACTTAACCCAACAGACAAAGATGCTATATTAGCTCTTGATAAGTTGGGAGATATGATGAACGGAGAGTTAAGCTTTTACGGACCAGAAAAATCCGACCTACTTTCTTTATATATAAATGACATGCTAGGCGCCGATACTCTTATACACGGGCATTCTCCTGTTTCTACAATTGACAAAGCGGTGACTGGCATTGATTATGCTGGAACTTTTGTAGAACCTATATCTGGAGTTAAATTGATAAATATTGATGCAAATAATTCTAGTGGAATGAGGCTACCCGGTAAATTTCCTACTGTAAACGGAGTAGTACAGGTGCCAAGCGATACAATACTAAAAGAAAAAACTTTAGTACCAACTGAATTGATCCCAACCCCGACTAGTCTAGGGGGAGTGGTAATAACCCCACAATTTGAACCTATGTTGATGTATATGTATGTTTCTAATAATGCTCTGTTGAGCCAATAATATTTGTTGTATAATACAGTTATATATGTCTATTAAGCCTGAACAACAACAACCTATTTCTAGTTATGCGGAACAAATGATTGAATTGCAATCTTTAATTTCTCGTGTTGTTAAAGATAATTTTAAATTTGAAAATATTTCCATTGATTCTGATGGAAAAGAGAATGATGTGGCGTTGGGATTGAGTAGTATATTAAATCGATTTCTCGGGAAGCGAAATGGAGAGCCGCTAAATAAATTTGTAAAGAGCTCGTTCTTAAAGGAACACATTAAAGAAGACTTAATGGAGGAAACTGGAGCTAGTCTTGCTGAAATTAATAAAACGTTTAAATCTTTGCTTGAATTTTCTGATAAAAAATAAACCATTTTGACTTTTCTTTGAATTTATTTCTTATTGTTGCGGAGGATACAGGGGTCGAACCTGTTAGGGATTACTCCCACTAGTTTTCGAAACTAGCGCATTACCGTCCTGCCCACCCTCCTAAGTGATTAGATTATATCAGGAAGCGGTGGCGTGAGAGAGGGGTGAGGTCCACAACAAATTATTGGGATGTGGATTGGGAGAAGAGCCAATGTGGTAATTGATAAAAGAATATGTGGGAGTGAACGCTAGAATTGGGTTGTAGGGTTGATTAGAAAGAACCTTAATGCAATCATTGACCCAAGAGATGTGTTGATTGACCATGGGGGGTGTTGTTTGGCCAAGCTGCCCGCATTCAATGAGTAGATAGCTAGCTTTGCGTTTGCTTAGTGGCAAGGAGGGAGTGAGCGTGTTGTGAGAGTACAGAGAGGTTGCCTTGAGACTGGAAAGAAGATAGCTTGTGAGAATATCTACTTGGTTGTTGCCAGTTTTGTCGGCCCAGATAAAGGGATTGAGCTCTTCGTCGTGAGCACCACCATGAAGATCTATCCAAAGCTTAATACCCTTGGTGTATTTACTTAACTTAAACATAAGGCGAGAAGAAGATGTCCCAAGCGGAGAGCCTGGGAAAATGGTCTTGGGGAATCTACCATCGAGCGGATTGTGGCTAACGCCAGCTTTGTTGCCAGCTAGATTTACGATGGGAATAATTGTAATTGGAATGATTGGGGGATGTGTGGAAAACTGTTCAATTAGCTGTTTGGCAGCAGCGATGCTGGCATATTCGTCGCCATCGACTCCAGCAGTAATAAGAACCTGCGACTTGCTTCCTGGATGTGAATGCCAAACTTGAAATCTTGGAGCGGGTTTAAATAGTGTGAAAATGGACATAAGGATATAATATCAGGATATGAGTTGGGCAAGTGATATTAAACACGATGAGAGACTAATTAAACACTTGGGTGGCAATAGTCCATCAAATGAATGTGGTGAAGATAAATGGCGAGAGTACGAAAGTGAAAAAGCCAAAATTTGGCAAAAGTTGAGACAAGAAGTAATGGTGAAGGCGGCAGAGCGCGTGAAAAATGAGTTTCAATCTCCCTCATACTCACATAGTTTGTGGAGTGAAGCTGGACGACGCAGTGGGCAAGTGTGGGGCAACATCAACGACTATACGCGTGATCAACACCCAATGGCCAAGAAACTTGAGGACGAGCTTGCTAGAGAATACTTAACTTTGCTTAGACGCCAAGGCGTTGGGGCTTTAACTACATCGAGTGGGATGGCAGCTTTAACAACGATATTGATAGGACTTGCACGGGTAAGTAAAAACAATGGAACGTATTTTATGGGGAAGGAAAGTTACTTTCAAAACCATGAAGTGGTGGAAAACTCAACCAATAAGATTATTAAGTTTGATGAGCTTGATCTAGATAAATTGGCAACCTTGTTACAAAAAGAACAACCTTCAGTAGTGTTTGTGGATAGTCTTTGCAACAATCCCACTCTTACGTGCCCAGATATAAATAGGATCGCACAACTGATCCGTAAGAATTGCGTCGCCAAAACAATACTAGTTGTAGATAATAGTTTGTTGGGAGTGGGTGTGAATTATGAGATGCTATGGAAAGAAAACAAAGGAACCTGTCAGTTGATCGTATGGGAAAGTATGAATAAATTCTTTCAATATGGACTAGATCGTACTACCGGAGGAGTAATTTGGGCACCCAAGAACGGAAAAGATGGATTAACTTATTGGGATCTTTTTTATGCTAGAGTCCACACGGGGACAATAATGCCAGACTTTGCTTGTGCTTTGATACCGCGTCAGAACGCAAGTTTGATGAAAGCATATCAGGCGAGAATCAATCGAAATGGAGAAATTCTTTATAAAAAGCTTCAAAAACTAGTAGATGGTAAAAAGATAGCAACAGTATACCGCGGCAAAAGAGATAAATTTTCTGGAGCGCAAATCGTGGTGGAGCTAAAAAATAATTCGGTGTGGCAGATACAGGGAGTTATACGCAAGAGTTTATTTCTTGCCAAAATGAGAGGAGTACAACTGTCGGCTGGATCATCTTTTGGATTACCCAATACGAGACTATATTTGACGGCACGAAAGAGCGAGTTTGTGAAGAGTTTCCTACGAATAGCTGTTGGGTGTGAAAGTGAGTTGGCGATCAAAGAGATAGTGAAGGTGCTGGGGGCGGTTTTAAGCTAAATTCATTTTGAATTTTTGAAGAACTAATTTGTGTTTTGGGTGATTTATATCAAAAAATGGATTGTCGTTTGGCAAATCTAGTGGGTAGCTTATTTGAAGCTCGCGATCGAGATATCCACCATATGACCAATATATTTTTGAGTTAGCGATTCCCAAAACAGGATTAGTTATTTCTTGATCCCATCTAGGATGCGGGCGACCTAACCCATATTCATCACAGGAAGCAAACATATCAATCGGAGGGAGATTGTGGTCCTTGAGATATTGAGAGGTAAGAAGATATATAGTTCTAGTATCTACCCAACCATTCTGGGTCACATGCCCATCTGCGGTGCTTATGCCATGACAGAGAAGTGTGGTTAGGGGTCGTTTGGAAATCAAATTGCGCTTATCACGAAGAATACAAACTGGAGTATGAATGACGATAGCTGGCTCTTTATTGGCTAAATCGAAGAGAGATGGACTATCTTCAGGCCGTGGAAATAAATCGACATAAAAAGCTGGCTTGCGCAAATCTGGGAATGATAGACTTTTCCGCTGTGGCTCTGATTCGGCTGATCTCATGAGATCATTATACTATTTGGAATAGAACCGCATGCTAATCGCCAGGATATTTTTTGTTATGGAGTTAAGCATTCTAAGCAATTTTTTGAAATAATTAAGCCGAGTAATCCTAAATACGAACGTAGGATTCATGATTATCTTTCCTCTGGCGGAAGTTGCGGCATTGCGGTAAAATAGCTATATTGATATCTGGGAGGAGTCAGATAGTGGCCCATTCTGATTGATTGGAAATCAATTGTGCGCAAGCACGCGTGGGTTCGAATCCCACCTCCTCCGCTGTAACACATTGAATGTGAGATTTATGATTAATCTTTTTGATGCCGTCGAGTTTATTGCTCCATACACTGATCTGGTGTTCCCGGGAGAAGCAGAAGATGAAAAGCTGCTATATGTAACACGCGAGTCTCCAATAATGATTATGATACGAATGACTGGATTTATGATGACGGTGGCTGTTTTGATGGTAGTTGGGAGTATTTTCTTAAGCTCTGTTGGTAAGATTTTTAGTATTAACTTGGGCCTAGCCATAGCATTGGTGCTTGTTTTGGGAGCTTTGATCTTGTTTGGAGGACTTTGGTGGATGTGGCAGGTATATCGAAAAACCTTGTTTATTATTACAACGCGTCGGCTGACAAAATTTATTCATACAACCCCATGGACAAGATATCAAATGTCGATAACTATCGATAAAATCGTTGATTCGGCGGCTTATAGCAAGGGGTATTTACAAGCTATTTTTGGACTTGGCACTTTTGTTGTAAGATCCTCGGCGGGGAATATTAAAAACTTTAAGATAGAGAATATTCATTTTGCCGAAGACTTGCACAACTGGATGAACAAATTGATCTTTACCTTTAACAATGACTTGGTAAAACTTGATGAGTTTGTTGCTTTTGCGCCTAAAGGTGTGGGTAAGCGAGGGTAAGCTTTCTGGTAAGATAAGGCTATGAATGATCAGGTAGATTTGATAAAGCAGAAAACGGACATTGTCGAACTCATTGGGCAAAGAGTGGTTTTGAAAAAGGCAGGGCGTCACTACAAAGGTCTTTGTCCTTTTCATTCGGAGAAATCGCCATCATTTATTGTTTCCGCCGAACGCCAAAGCTATAAATGCTTTGGATGTGCTGAAGGTGGAGATGCCATCTCTTTTTTGCAGAAATATGAAGGAATGAGCTTTTTGGAAGCTCTCGAATTTTTGGCTAGGCAAGTCGGGATTACTCTTGAGTCTTATAGACCAACAAGCCAAGATCTTGCCAAAAAAAGATTGACTGAACTGCTTGCGCTTGGCGCGCAATATTATCATTATCTTTTAACCGAACATAAGATTGGAGAAGAAGCTAGAGAATATCTTAAAAAAAGAGGAATTGGAAGTGAGGCGCGCGACTTGTTTAATGTGGGATATGCACCAAATACCTGGCGAGGAGTTTCTGATTACTTGGTTGGCAAAAAAGGTTATGCCGTTGAAGAGCTTGAGGCTGTTGGACTAGTGATAAAGGGCGATAAGGGAGGATATTATGATCGTTTTCGAGGGAGGGTAATGTTCCCTCTACGCGATCACAAAGGAGTGGTGGTTGGGTTTTCGGGTAGAACTCTATTGAAAGATGAAAAAGAGGCCAAATACATTAACTCGCCAGAGACAGCTCTTTATAGCAAGGGAAAAATGTTGTATGGATTGTATGAAAACCGTGAACAAATCCGCAAGGCAGATAGAATTGTGGTTGTTGAAGGTGAGCTTGATATGATCCCTAGCTGGCAAGCAGGAATAAAAGAGGTAGTTGCAATAAAAGGAAGTGCCTTTACAACCGAACAGGCGAGATTGATTGCTAGATTTACGAAGAATGTATTGTTTGCTTTGGACTCCGATAGTGCAGGACAAGAGGCTATTAAAAGAGCGGTGAAAGTGGCAGATCCATATGATCTGAGTATAAGAGTTGTGCAAATTATTGGTGGAAAAGATCCCGGGGATGTAGCGACCGAAAATGCTAGTACTTGGCGCGAAATGGTGAAAAGTAGTGTGCTTTTTTACGATTTTCTTATCGACAGCGCTTGTAACCGAATTGATCCAACGACGGGAGAGGGGGCAAAGCAAATTTCTGGAGCCGTACTCCCAGTTATTGCCGAAATAGGTAATTTGATTGTAAAAGATAAGGCTGTTAAAAAATTGGCCAGCGTGTTGCAAATTAAAGAAGAAATTGTATATCAAGAAATCATACGAGTAGAAAAAAAGAATACTATCAAAATTTTGGGGGAACAAGTTAAGAATATTGAACAATCTCCAACTAGTCGTAGGGAAAAAGTAGAGAAATATATATTGGCATTTTTGTTGCAGCAACCAGATCTTCCCAAAGAAAATATTAGAGATAAAGTATATGAGCTGTTTGCAACTATAGCCATTGCAAAGATCGCAGATCGCTTGATGGGATTTAATCAAAAATTTGATATTGGAATATTTATCAAAGATTTACCAGATGAACTAAAACCAGAGTTAGATGAGGCATATCTGCGAGATTTGTCTGAGTTGAAAACTCCTGAAATGATAGAGCGCGAATATACACAGGCAGTTGTGGAATTGTCGGCGTTTGCTTTAAAAGAAGCGATGAAGAAATTGACACCTCAAATCGCCGACGCCGAAGCTTCGGGTGATAAAGAAAAATTAGTAGAGCTTCAGGATGAATTTGTGAAATTGTCAAAGAGATTAAATAGTGCTATAATTCCTGTCTAATCACACCTACCTTCTAACAACCAATATAAGCTATTTTAGCTGGTAAGAGGGATCCAAGGTGAGAAACAACAATTAAAATCAAAGAGACCGAAAGTCTCTTGTGTTGTGTGGAAAGGATCCCAATATGCCAAAAGTTTCAAAAAAAGTGGAAGTTAAAACAAAAGTTAAGACTGAGAAAGTAGTGGCAAAAGTCGTAATGCCCAAAAAGACTCCTGCTTCCAAAAAATTATCTACAAAAGAAAAGCGATTTGTTGAAAGAGCGCCAAAAGAAGCAGTAACACAAGCTTTACAGATAGTTCCTGGAGAGTTTGGCGAAACAAGAAGAAAGAAATTGCGAGAATATGTACTTAAGGGAATGTCGCTTGGCTACGTGACACAAGATGGGATATTGGCACTTTTCCCAGATGCAGAAGAGCAAGTAGATATTCTTGACGAGCTATACGACGAACTTCTTACAAAAGGAATTGATCTTTTCGAAAGTGTTGACGAATCGGAGGATAAAACCCAAGAGCATGCAACAACCGATCTTGAGAAAGAGCTAGAGGTGCTGTCGACTTTGGATAGCCGTGCAATAAGCGATCCAGTGAGAATGTATCTCAAAGAAATAGGGCGAATCCCCTTACTTACGCGTGACAAGGAGATTGACCTTGCGCAAAAAGCCGAAGTTGGAGATCTAAAAGCCAAAGACAAGTTGACCTCTTCCAACTTGCGACTTGTTGTTTCTATTGCCAAAAAATATATTGGCCGCGGAATGTCGTTCTTGGACCTAATTCAAGAAGGTAACAAAGGCTTGATTCGCGCTGTTGAAAAATATGATTGGAAAAAAGGTTTTAAATTTTCGACTTACGCTACTTGGTGGATTCGCCAGGCGATAACTCGCGCTATTGCCGATCAAGCTCGCACTATTCGAATACCCGTACACATGGTAGAAACCATCAATAAACTAATTCGAATAAGTCGAAAACTAATGCAAACATTGGGTCACGAACCACTTCCAGAGGAAATTGCTGAGAAGATGGAAGTTACGGCCGACAAAGTGCGTGAAATACTTAAGATTAGTCAAAAAACAACTTCACTTGAAACCCCGATTGGAGATGATGAAGATAGTTACCTTGGCGACTTTATCGAAGATACCAAGCAACTTTCCCCTTATGAGCTTACTAGCCAAAGATTGCTTCGCGAGAATATCGACGAAGTGTTGGCTGGACTATCGGAGAGGGAGAGTAAGGTGCTTGAGATGCGCTTTGGACTACGAGGAGCCAAACCAATGACCTTGGAAGAAGTTGGTCGCGAGTTTGGGGTAACACGTGAACGTATCCGCCAGATAGAAGCCAAGGCACTTCGTAAGCTTAAGCATCCAAGCCGCAGAAGAATGCTTCAAGACTATTTGGAGTAATTACCACCCAAGCAATAGTTGAGTGGGGGGATAGGTAATAACAGTTGGAGAGAAGCCTTCTTTAAACTTGGTAAAACCTTGCCATTTTTTGTACATGTTCTTGTACCTAGGGTCGTAAATCCCTCCAAAGTCAAAAATGGTGCAGTCATTTTTCTTGGCTGTTGTGAGTGCTTGCCACGTAAGTAAAGTTGGTGCAAACAAAGAGTATCCAATTGGTTCGGCAAAAGCAGAATAGTAGATAGCCGATTCGTTGTTTTTGAGAATCATAAGTGTTGCCACGCAAACGTCTTCTTGATAGGCAAAATGAAGCCAACCCGAACTGGAGAAATGCTTGAGAAGAGCTTTGATAAAACTTTCTTCGTAGCCAATCACTCCCTTCCTTTTACTCCACGATTCTCGCGATGTCTTGAATATTTGTAGATCATGTGGCGTAAGGCTTTGAAATTCTTTGGTAATTATTTGAAGATTATTTTTTTTGGTGGCGTAACCTATGTTGTACCTAGTTTTTTGCTTGAAAGAGGAGAGTAAATCCTGCTCATCTAGATTGAGGTCGATAATTGAGGTGGCACTATTGGCGAAAGGTTCAACAAGCCAACCCATCTTGGGGAGATCGGCCTGGCAAAGACTTGGCTCGACATATGCTGTGAGGATATGATAATTGTGCCTGAGCTTTTTAAGCCATATCTGATCCAACTCTCTTGGGCGTTGAGTTTTGGCAATACTTATTGGCCCAAGTTTTTTGATATAGATAAGATTGTTTGATTGGCCCTCTGCGATCCAACCAATTTCGCTCATGGATTGAGCATAACGGGGGTTTTGATGTAGATCGGAAGCATTGATAAATCGAGCTTTGAGACTATCTGGCATGAGTTATTTTTTGAGTTTGGTTGTTTTTTTTGGAGTTTGATTTGAAGAGCTTAGTGTTAATTTGTTTTTAGCAAAAATGAAGAGGTAGCTAAGCTCTATGAGACCCATTGAATTAATGATAAGGAGGGCGATAAACCAGTATTTATTATCTTCTTTGGCGCTTTTCCAAAGAGCGAGACCTTTCCAAAATAGACTCCAGAGCATAATTGGGGCAAGCCAAAAGCCATAATTACCAAAGCCATTCCAATCCATCATGTTGTAGTTTTGAAACATATAAGTGTAGTGTAGCACTTAGTCCTCGAGCTTGATATAATACAAAAGTTAACAACTAAATAACTGTTTTCTCGTTCCCCTGTAGCTCAGCTGGTAGAGCGCCTCCCTGTTAAGGAGGATGTCGTAGGTCCGAGTCCTACCGGGGGAGCAAATGATATAGATTGATCTATTGATAATAGATATTTCGGATCTAGATGAAAACAAAATGACCCGTATAGAGTTGAATTATTTGAGAGATTGATTGCTAGATCTTGCTATAATTAATTAATGAGATTAATACTTCCATCATTAAAGTATAAAAAAGCATATTTACAGGCCTTAAAAGAAGCAGAAGTAGAAATTGGAGAAACCAAACTTAATAGGCCAGAAACAAATCAAACTTTTGAAGAGTTCATTAGTATGTGGAGGGATCACTCAAAGGGTAAAAATCTTCGCAAAGGAGCTGTATCGGCAACTATGTATTGGTTGATAGATACAGATGAAGTTATCGGAAGAGCACACTTTCGCCACACTCTAAACGATTTTCTACTAAATTATGGCGGACATATTGGTTACTATATAAAACCTTCCAAACGTAGAATGGGATATGGAAAAAAGATTTTGGAATTAGCTTTGGATAAGGCTAAAAGAATGGGTATATCTCCTATCTTATTAACCTGTGATGACACTAATATCGGATCACAAAAAGTTATTGAATCATGTGGTGGAGTTTTGGAAAATATAGTCCAAGAAAGTAAAGATAAACCTCTAAAAAGAAGATATTGGATTAAATTGTTACCCAATTGATAATAGTAACCGCCGACCTACGAAACGAGCCAAAATATAGAAACTCCGGTTGCCCTGACAGTTACGACCCCAAAGAAAATATGTATACTCTGGTGGTGCTGGTGATCCTTAAGCTATTTGTGGTTACGCAACTATAGCTATACAATGGCTTAAGTAGCAAAAAGAGTTGATTTGGTGTGTGCTTTGGCCGTGTACATCCGC
>JBAXNV010000026.1:0-11780 GCA_037133595.1 bacterium | reverse complement strand
GACGCAGCGACGCCGCGTGTGGGAAGAAGGCCTTCGGGTCGTAAACCACTGTGGAGAGGGAATAATAAATGAAGGTACCTCTCTAGAAAGCACCTGCTAACCACGTGCCAGAAGCCTCGGTAATACGTGGGGTGCAAGCGTTATCCGGATTTACTGGGCGTAAAGAGTGCCGTAGGCGGTTAGGTAAGTATATGGTTAAAGATTCTGGCTCAACCAGAAAAATGCTATATAAACTACTTGACTTGAAGATTGTCGGGAGTATCGGAATTCTCGGTGGAGGGGTGAAATCCGTTGATATCGAGAGGAACACCAATGGCGAAGGCAGATACTTAGACAATTCTTGACGCTGATGGACGAAAGCTAGGGGAGCGAAAGGGATTAGAGACCCCTGTAGTCCTAGCCGTAAACGATGGATACTAGCTGGTTGCCGTAAGGTGGCTGGCGTAAGCTAACGCGTTAAGTGTCCCGCCTGGGAAGTACGGCCGCAAGGCTAAAACTCAAAGGAATTGACGGGGGAGCGCACAACCGGTGGAGCATGTGGTTTAATTCGATACGAAGCGAAAGACCTCACCTGGGTTTGAAATGTAACTGCAAGTCCTATGAAAGTAGGATGCCTTAGAGGGTGTTACACAGCTGTTGCATGGCTGTCGTCAGTTCGTGTCGTGAGGCGTTTCTTTAAGTAGAATAACGAACGCAACCCCTATGCTGTGTTGTATGTTCACAGCAGACTGCCCTTGATAGTATCAAGGGAGGAAGGAGGGGACGACGTCAAGTCAGCATGACGCTTACATCCAGGGCCACACACATCCTACAATGGAAAGTAACAAAGGGTCGCCAACCCGCAAGGGGGAGCCAATCCCATAAACCTTTCCTCAGTTCAGATTGGGGGCTGCAACTCGCCCCCATGAAGTCGGAATCGGTAGTAATCGCAGATCAGCAGGCTGCGGTGAATACGTTCTCGCTCCTTGTACACACCGCCCGTCAAGTAAGCAAAGTTGGCAATGCCTGAAGTCGGTGTTCTTAACCGCAAGGAAAGACCCGCCTAAGGTAAGGTCAGCGATGAGTGCTAAGTCGTAACAAGGTATCCGTTCTGGAAGGAGCGGATGGATCACCTCCTTTCTAGGAGTAACAAAGGGTATCACGACCCGCCCTGTATGGGGAAAAATTGTTCACGCCCTGGTATTTGATGGTATTGACCAGATAAAACAATCTAACCATCCTCAAGTCAAATTTGTCTTGCGAGTGCTACCATCTCTTTGGTAATAAATTAGTATATCGAATTTACTGTAGGAGTAGACCAATGTGTCTACCCGCAAAATCGGTTTCGTATAAAAAGTGACAAAAAGCTAACCCCACCTATAAACGGTGGGTTTTTTGGGATCTATTGGTTCGATCGATATTTAGAGATGTGCCCAGAGTTGTGCTATATTGGAATGTATACATAAATGGAGGATTACAATGGAGCAAATTAATCTAGCAAAAGATGACATCTCACCAACCTCTTCAACTTCTTTTCAAACCTTACCTATTTTCAAAATCTTTCTAGTCCTTTTGGCAGTGGTAGGTGTCACAAGTGGGGTAATATTTGCCAAATCGCGCCTCGCCAACTCGTCAACAAATAGTGGGAGCGAAGCTTCAACCGCCAATCTTCCTCAAGATCCTAATGCTCTAAAAGTTGGCACGACGTATGGGAGCAAAGATGAAAGCAACTTTCCAGATCAGGCAGAGGGTGTATTGGTCGCCGGAGGTGTTAGTGGAGAGGGTAGTCATCACCTCGTTCGCCCAGGAGGAGTTTCTCAAAATGTTTACCTAAGCTCCTCAGTTGTCGATCTCGATACAGTTATAGGGACCAAAGTTCAAGTTTGGGGTCAAACTATGGGAGCCAAAAAGGCTGGTTGGCTCATCGATGTTGGGCGGCTCAAGGTACTTGAGCTTAATGCTCCTCAACCAGAATAAAAATATGATGATTGTTTTTGATTCAGTTACCAAGAAATACGGTACTGGCACAGTTGCGCTAGATAGTGTTTCATTTGTAGTTGAGCCCAAAGAATTTGTAATCTTGCAGGGTCATTCTGGATCTGGCAAAACAACTATTCAAAAACTGCTCTTAAAAGAAACCTCCCCAAGTAGCGGTCAACTAAAGGTAGATGGAGATACGCTAGACAAAATTAGTAGCAAAAACCTCCCACTACTTAGGCGCAAAGTGGGAGTTATTTTTCAAGATTTTCGCATTATGTTTGACAAAACCGTACGCGAGAATGTAGCGCTAGTGCTTGATATTTTAGGTATCGAAAAAGATATCGCCGATCACCGCTTAGAAGAGCTTCTAGTACTCACTGGCTTATCTGGAAAAGGCGAGATGTTCCCTATCCAACTTTCGGGAGGCGAGCTTCAGCGTGTTGCAATTGCACGAGCTCTAGCTCCTGAGCCCAAGATAATTTTTGCCGACGAACCAACGGGGAATCTCGACGATGTTACTGGTAAGGCCATTGTAGAACTACTCATGCAAATCAACGATCAGGGCACAACTATTCTTATGGCTACTCATGACAAACACCTCGTCAAAAATTATCACTTGCGAACTATCGAACTAGAAAGGGGGAAGTTGATCAGCGACTTGCCAGCCAAAAAAAATGACCAAACTTAATACTGCTCTCTCAAATCTTCGTCGTTCTCCATATCAATCAACAGCTGCCATGCTTATGACGGTGATTACATTTTTTGTCATTTCAATTTTTGCAATTATTGTTTATAGTTCTCAAGTCTTACTTCAATATTTTGAAACTCGCCCTCAAGTAACAGCTTTTTTCCACGATGCGACCCCAGAAAGTATTGTTCAAAATCTACAACAACAGATCGATTCTACTGGTCTTGCCAAAGAATACAAATATGTATCGCAAAGCCAAGCTCTAGAGATCTACAAAGAGCAAAACAAAGACAATCCGATGTTGCTAGAAATCGTAACAGCCGACATTCTCCCAGCTTCGCTAGAAGTTTCAGCGCATAGCGTAAAGGATCTAGATGCTCTAGCAACTGTGTTAAAAAATGATTCAAGCGTCGAGGATGTCATCTATCAAAAAGATATTATCGACACTCTCAAGAAATGGGTCGACGGGATTCGTTCTGGGGGGCTTGTTATGGCAACTTTACTATTAGTTAGCTCTCTCGTTACAATCATTGTAATATTGGGCATGAGAGTGGCAGTGCGCAAAACCGAGATTCAAACTCTTTCGTTATTGGGTGCATCAGGGTGGTATATTCGGGCTCCATTTTTATACGAGGCATTAGTTTATACGCTTAGTGGGGTAGTAGTTGGGTGGGGCAGCTCCTACTTGTTTTTGCTCTATCTCACGCCCAATTTGCTAGATTTTTTTACAGGGATTAATATCTTCCCAATTCCATACCTTATTATGTTGTCAATTCTTGGTTGCGAGTTGGTAATAGGTCTAGTTATCGGCATCGTTGCCAGTTTGTTAACCACTCGAAGGTATGGCAAATGAAGGTATGGGTTAAGTTAGTTTTTTGCATGGCGTTTTTTCTTGCGATTTCAAGTAACGTTTATGCCGTTGAATGTGGTCAAGATATTCCCACCAATCAACAAGATTTGACTAGTTACATCGAATCTTGTAGCAACAGAATTAAAGACTCGCAAGGTCAACAAAAAACTCTTGCTTCTACTATCAAATATTTCAACAATCAAATTTCGTTAACAGAAGCTCAAATCGTAAGCACTGAGCAAGAACTCTCCAAGTTAGAGGTAGAGATTCAAGATCTTTCTCTCAAAATAGGGAGTCTCAATTCTTCATTATCAGACTTAACCAAACTCTTTGCCTCTCGCGTGCGCGCGACCTACAAAAATAAAGCCCAAAATTTATTTCTTTCATCACTTCAAAATATGGGTATAACCGATTTGCTGGAACGTATAGAATATCTCAATCGCGTAAGAGACAACGACCAAAAAATGCTTATATCATTTGAAAAAACTCGGATGGATTACGACTCTCAAAAAACATTAAAGACTAAAAAGCAGGATGAGTTTGTCCTCACTCAAGAAAAGCTTTCTAAACAAAAAATAAGTCTCAATCAACAAAAAACCGCCAAAGATCTCTTACTTGCTGACACCAAGAACGACGAAGTCAAATACCAGCAGGTAAAAAGTAGTGCACAAGCACAGCTTGCAGCTTTTAGTAAGTTTGTTAGTTCGCAAGGTGGGGCTAGTATTTTAAATAATACTACCAGAGATGATTCGGGATGGGGAAAATACTACAACCAAAGAGACAGTTTGTGGGGAAATATTATAATTAACAATCAAAATATATGTGGTAATAATAATTCGGAAGAATGTACTGTTGCAGGTTATGGCTGCCTTATTACTTCATTAGCAATGATCACCACTTATTACAACAAGCCAATTACGCCCGCAAATATTGCAATACAATCTGACTTCTTCTCGTTTGCCGATCTTCGCATGGGCACATTGATTATAAATGGGGTTACCACAACAAGAACGAGAGTTGGATATTCACGAAGCTCACTAGACGCCGAGCTTGGCAATGGCAAGCCAGTAATTGTCGGTATCAACCGATATGGATCAAGTAGGCCAGAACATTTTATAGTCGTCAAAAAAAAGGAAGGCGATGACTATATTATGAACGATCCATTCGTAGAAAACGGTATGAATATAAAACTTACCTCCAAGTATCCACTTTCTTCTATTGCCGCCGTAGATCGAGTAAGCGTCAACTAATTTTTCTATGTGTATTTATGCTTAACAAACTTTCAACTATAAGCATTAGGGCTGCGGGTGATACTAAATATAAAATCTTCGTCATGGGGGTTAAGTTCCAAAAACCTGTCGCGATATATGGGGCATAAATTAGCATTCCACCAATAGAATATCCTAATATAGCAGCTATCAATTTGCGATTTCCAGTAATAATTGCAAATGGAATAGCCCAAGTGATATACCAAATTTGGTATTGGAAATCAAAATGATATACAAAAGGTGTGATAACTAACGACAATACCGCAATCCACAATGCCCATCGTTCGCCCACAAATTTCCACAGTAACAAGGCTGGAGCAACAAGTATTGCAGCATATTTAAGTCCAGCTGATAGTGCGATTGCACTCCATCCTCTCCACAATTTGTTTTCTCCCACCATCCACCAAGCAAGTAACATAAGCGTAACCATAAGTACTTCATTGTGGGCATTTATAAGCCACTCAGTGAGTATTATTGGGTTAAGTGCAACTAGTAGTCGAGCTTTATTTGGATCGATCAATTTGTTTCTCTTTGCGATTTCGCCAACTAAATATATTGCAAGCAAATAACTTGCACACGCTAGAAGTTTGTAAGCGAGTAAAGAAGTAGTAAGTTTGGTCATTCCAACAAGATATGGCACAAGCATTGTAGCTGTAAATACAGGGCCATAAGCCGATGGAGAGTGTACCCAGTGCATAAATCTAAGCCATGGGTCGCCTACAAACACTTGGGGGGCTAACAGGTGGGGGTTGGCGTGATAATTTACTACGATGCGAGCATGGAACAAGTAATTAAAAATATCGTGAGTAAGCATAGGATAAGCAAGCCCAAATAAAAGCGCTAGTGTTCCATATTTCCAGTAAGCCCATTTTTTTGACTTCCAAATAGTTACTAGGTATAGACCCCAAGTAATTATTAATAATAAACAGTAAAACAAGGTAGATGAGGGTCTATCAAAAAAAACTAAGTGTTGCCCCCATCCAATAACTTTAACGATCAAGGGATTATTCGAAAGTGTTAGATTAAAGTCGACAAATCCGTATGAGTAAGCAAACCAACTAGTAGCTAGTAGCAACCAAGCCCAGATCATATATGATACTTACCAAGAATTTCGTTAACCCTTACTCTTAGTATTTCCAGAAGCATTTCAACACTTTCTTTTACAAAATTACGACTCTTGCCAGTTGATGTATCTTCATTTTTCCAGGCAACTCGCACTTCTTTGATTTCTGCTCCCATTTTTTTGGCCAAAAATAGCATCTCAACATCATAAGCAGTTACTTTCCAACCTTCCGTGTTGCTGGCGCGCCCAAGGATACGAAGATTTGCAAATATTTTCTTTGCAAGCTCTCTATCAACAAGTTTGAATCCACACTGCGTATCTTTTATCTCAGGTAAAATAATCAATCGTCTTGCCATTAAGAAAATAATAGAGGCGACCTGCCTATAAATTGCCGTATCACTTCTTTTGGCACCGCGACTACCGATCACAATCTTGTATCCTTGCTCTGCCCATGGGGTAAGCTTGGCGAGCTCACCTATTGGGGTAGATTGGTCCATATCACTAAACAGTACGTATTTACCTTTAGCTTCCTTAATTGCAGACCGTAGAGCAAAAGGCTTGCCTGCATGTTGATTGTGTATAATGCGAAAGGCGGGATGTGTTTCGACAAATTTATCTACAATTTCTAGGCTATTGTCACTACTTCCATCATCCGAAATTATTACTTCAAAAGAGTATGACTGTGTAAGCAAAAAGTCATTAATTTCGGTCAAAACTCCACGCTTAAGATTGTTAGCCTCGTTGTAATTGGGTAAAATAACACTAATCCAGGGATCTTTTTGCATAATTATAATGATATCACTCTTTTGCGATCTTGAGTTCTCCTACCCATATCCCAAAATTAACCATTTCATTACTCACCATCTCTCTAGGGTTAGTAAATTCGTTAACCTGTGGGTGCCAAAGATAGGAGGCTAGCGTAGGGTGGGAAGGTCCCGACAGATAAAGCAGGGTAGTTGTAACATCATCATTGTTGCAAGGTGATCCATCGCAAATTACAAAAAGCGTTGACTCCAAAAAGTTGCTTGGGCGATTTTTTTGCTGAGCCAAGAAATATTGAAATGGTGATGTTTGGCCAAGTTGGCGTGTCACGACATTGTATGGCCGACCTCCAGCACGCTTGGCGATATACTCAGCGACCTCGCGGGATTTTTGGACTTGATAAGTTGGTCCAGATAATATGTAGCTATAGAGGGTAGGCGTATTGTAAATTACAAAACCCAAAGCAATCACTGTCCAAAAATTTTTACTTGGTAGTAGCGTTGTACTCATTCCCACGATCAAATATATAATTGGGAGCAAAAATCCAAGATAATGCAAATGAATATTTTCTTGATAAAATCCCAAAATAAGCAAGCTAACAATCAAAATTGTTAGTACCATCCTACCTTCATATCCCACCTTCTTCTGTCGAAGCAATAATAAAGCAATAATTGCGAAAAACATCAAAGATAATATAAAGCTGGCACTTTCCGGGTGAAAAGAGTTACTCCCAAGTTGCCCAGCAACTACAGACACGAAAGTTTTTGTTACATTTGCAGACCACTGATTCCACGTTTGATCATACTTAATATTAATCTCAGTTTTTCCACTCAAAAATCCGATCAGTGCTCGACTATTTACATAATTATTCCTTACTTCAAAAACAATAAAAGGGGAGAGTGTAATTAGGACGCCGGCAAGTCCGATCAACAATCCAACTAGCAACTTTCTCCAGGCGCGATAATTTGATACAACAATAAACAAGCCAGTAGCACCAATTCCAACCAAGGCCATGTAATGTAGTTGCATCAGAACTCCAGCCAGTAGGCCAAAGTGCCAAATGTGGCGATAGTTTGATTTTTTCGTATCAGTAAGTTTTATTTCGCTCGCCATCCAAAGTAACAAAGTCATTACCAAAGGCACCAAGTTGGGGTTCCATGAATTGCGAGTAAACATAACGGGGTAAGGTAGCGTTGCGTACAAAATGGCACTGACAAAGCCAGCTCGTTTGCCAAACCATTTGCTGCCAACAAAATATAGTAGTGCAATTGTGGCAACCCCAGTAATTGCTATCCAGATAGCTGGGCCAACTGGGTTGCCGGCAAAAAAAATTAGAGCTGGAGTAATAAAATAGTAATACAAAGGTCCAAGGTACATATTGCCTGTAGAAGTTTGTGGCCCAAGTAGCACTGGGAATTTGGTATCAATCATTCGTTGCACAATAAGCATGTCGCGACCTTCATCCTCCAAAAATGTTTGAGTTGCTGAGATACGGTAAAACCTAACAAAAGCTCCAATTAGCAAAATTACAAAAAGCATTACTTTCGCTATGTTCTGTTTCATATTTTCTGTAGTTGTTTGTATAAATGAAAGCTATCGGTAGCCGCTCTTAGTATAACTCTCCAGTTGCCTCCAGTTTGCTCTCCAAATTTGCGTGCGTAATGTGTTACTGGAGCCTGATGGATTACAAACCCCAAACGCCAAGCTTTGACAATAAACTCTGTTACAGTAATAGCGCTTTCAGTCTCTAGTTTTATATTATCGCTCACTTTGCGGGGGAAAAGTTTGTAGGCACAATCAACATCTTTTACAGTCAATCCAAAAAGCACATAGTTCCAAATTTTAAGTAGAACTTGTGCCAAGAATACGCGGTGAAATGGATCCATTCTTTTACGCCTATAACCCATCACAAGATCTGCACGAGAAAGAAGTTTTACAAATCTCCCAAGCTCATCGAAGTGAAATTGTCCATCCGAATCTGTAAAAAATATATATTCTTTACTACATGCATCGAGTCCGGATTTGACCGCACCACCATATCCTTTATTAACAATGTGATTCACCAATTTTATGTGATGATTTTTTTTGGCAAGATCAGTTACGATTTTACCAGTGTCATCTTTGCTTCCATCATTTACTACAATAACTTCATAATCGACAGCGATTTTTTTGGCAGCTTCGCAAGCTTCCAAGACAACATTACTAATGTTTGCCTCTTCGTTATATGCAGGCATAAACACGGAAAGTGAAGATAGCTTATCCAAACTAGTCATGATTTTTTTTACCTCCAGCTTTTGGCTTTCCAAAGATAATGCCAAGTACTAATATTCCAAAAGATACAAAAGAAATTGCATTTCCAATTTTCCGAGGTGTAGTTTCCTTCCAGTTAAGCTCGATTTCGCTCCTACCACTTGGTATAGTAAGTGTAATCAAGCCAAATTTTATATCGCTAGTGATGGGAGCTTCTTGTTTATTTATTGTAGCTTCCCAACCAGGATAATTAAATATCGAAAATGATACTTCTTGGGCAGTCGGGCTATCGATAGTTATTTGAGCGTGGTTACTTTTCCACAACAAAGTCTCACTTGTGGATAAGGGGATTTCTGCACTAACTAACAATTCTTTACTAAAATTATTAGGCACCTCTTTAACTGTTTTAGGCAAGTAATCAAATAAATGGGCTTGCTGTTGTTCATTGCGCAAGCTCCCCCCAATATAGTCGCTATCTACGAGCCCGTCATACTTTTCTGGTTGAAAGTATCCGCGATACAACAATATTGCTAAAATTGTTGCGACAATTCCCATTGAGGTTGCAATTTTTTTGGGCAATTTGGTAAGTAAATAACCAGTAAGTACGACAGTAAGCATTCCAGCCATACCAACTAGCCTCCACGGGAACTGAATATATTGAATTGCCGGTATTGCAATCCAAACTGGCGTTGATCTTGGATGAGCCATAAAAAGAAGAAGTAGTAGCGAGCTTCCCATTGCCCATAAAATTGGGTTTGCCAAAAACTTCTTAAATGTTTTTCTTTGAAACCACGTTGCTAGTAAAGCAGTTATCGCTAGTAATCCCCACTGCACTTGTCCTAGCGCAAAAGACATTCCATCGTCTGTTACACCCCAACTACTACCTCCATATCCCCAGAAATTGCTCAAAAATACTTGCTTTAGCGAAGGAAAGTGCACGAGATAAGAATAGTAATCAAAAATCATCGACTCCGTTTGTACTATTGGTTTTTCCGTCAAAGCGGGAAGTAAGTACCACGCAGCAACTCCAATCGCCAATAGCAAAGCCATTATTAAAGATTCCAAACGGCCCACATATTTATTCTTGTTTCCAAACAATAATAATCCCGCCCACAAACCAAGTATTGGGATTAGAATCATGGTCGAGATATTATGAGTAAGTAGCACAACGGCGCCGATAATCGTAAGTGTCCAGATAGACTTCTTTTTAGTTACAACCAGATAAACTTCTGCAAGCAATAAGGGGGCAATCGCCCAAACCAAATTCTCTGCGTATACTCCACGTACAAATACATTCACCGCATGGTACGGCAACATTGTAAACAAAACACTACAAATACCGGCAAGATCATTTCGATTCGTTAGTACTTTGATAAGCCGATACATTGCAAACGCAGCTAAGGGAAAGGTAATGTATGCGCTAATGTTTAGCGCAAAAGCAATACTTATGCCAGATAAAGAAACCAAAATTGCTGGGATCGCATAAATCATCGGTGAGTAAAAAATAAAGAGGGGATAGCCATAGCCTTTTCCTAGATCTCTTGACCAGCGGCAAGGAAACTGACCATCCTTAAAGCATTGCAAAAATTCGTTAGTCCTAAAAATTTGAATATCATCGTGGGTGTGAAAATGGTTTGGCGTTGCCACCTTATACCCAATAACAAGAGACACGACGATAGCTATCACTAGCCAAATCCATTTCTTTATCATAACTACAGTATATCAGCTGTGTTACTATTAGAGTATGCAAAAAAATCACCTGTTTTCGGTGGTAATAGTTAGTATTGTGTCATTATTTCTCTTTTGGTCACCATGGTTAATGCACGCAAATTCATTTTGGGGGATCAATTTTGGTAGTCATGGGATGGAGACAATTGTGCAAAATTTTGACGGCCTTAACTTTTTGGTAGTTGCCAAGAGTTTGTACGATCCCACGGCAATCTCTACTATTAACGAACAGTTCAAAACTGGAAACTCTCCTATATATTTTGCGGCGCACTACCCAGCATTTGCAGTTGTAATCCGCAGTTTTGAGCTAGTTTTACCCGCTCCTTATGCCTTATTAAGCACCATTATGTTGAGTAATTTTGTACTTGCCGTTGGCCTTTACTACTTTTTTACAACAGTATTAAAAAATCAAAATCTCGCATTGTGGGCGAGCATGGTCGCACTTTTTCTTCCAGCTCGCATGTTATCCGTACGCGCAGTTGGCAGCAACGAGCCAATATTTATGTTTTTTGTTTTAGTCTCTCTGGCTCTCTCTGTTCGCAACAAACATTGGCTTGCTAGCCTAATGGGCTGCCTTGCTATTCTCACTCGTAGCCCGGGGATTCTTCTATTTGCGGCATACGCGCTTTCAGCTCTGGTGAACAAGCGATTCCGCGATTATCTTCCATATCTTCTAATGCCAATGACGCTATTAGCTCTTTTCGCCTTTTATGGGTTTCGATATGGCGATTTTTTGGCCTATTTTAATTCGGGTGACAATCTTCATCTTTTCTTTCCTCCATTTCAGATCTTCAGCAATTCCGCATCCTGGGTTAGCGGTATGTGGCGTGAGGATATTCTTTATCTCTATCTATTTTATGGGATCGGCCTTGGACTATACTTCAAATCCAAAACCAAAAATCTGGCAATTTCTATGTTTGGCTTAGTGTATGGTGTGGTTATTCTGCTTGTTTCTCACCGCGATCTTGCGCGATACGCTTTGCCCCTTTCTCCCGTAGCGCTACTTGGCTACGCGCCATTTTTTAAAGAGCGATGGGCACGTATTGTTCTTGCTATTCTTGTTATCCCAACCATGCTCTTGGGTTGGCAGTTTGTCGTAGCCAATGTTCAGCCCATATCCGACTGGTCGCCACTACTTATCAAGTAGTACAATATCTCGGCTTAAGTAGCAAAAAGAGTTGATTTGGTGTGTGCTTTGGCCGTGTACATCCG
>JBAXNV010000025.1:0-12034 GCA_037133595.1 bacterium | reverse complement strand
TTTTTGAGGACGAAACAGGGTCGAAAACCAACACGTTTTGTCACATAGCTCAAAATTGATGCAAAAATCATCTTGCGAATGGTATATCCACGAAACAGCTGTGCAAAAAGCAAGTCCAAAATAATTCCAACAATCGATGAAGTCGACATAACTATTCCCATTGCCAAAGTACTTCCAAGTCGACTCTCCAAAAATCCTGGAACAAAATCAGAAAGCATACCGTCCGACATATAAATAAAAAACATTACTGTCAAAAAACTAGTCAGTTTGAGCCAAACAGGATCAATCTCTGGCAACCGAAATATTCGCATATTCTGCCATCTTATCCTGTAAAATATGAATTATGCAAATACTTGATATTAAAGATCAGTCAACAATGACTATTGTCATCCAGGCTCTTACATGTGGTGAACTAGTTATCTACCCTACCGAAACTTGTTATGGTATTGCAGTAGACACTACCAACCCAGACGCTATTGCTAAGCTTCTAGAGTACAAAGGTGATCGTCATCGCCAAGTCGCAGTCGCAGTTAGTAATCGCAACATGGCAGAACAATATGTAGAGATCAACGAAATTGCTTCCAATCTATACTCTCATTTTCTCCCTGGTCCAATTACAGTAATCAGCAACAGCAAACACGTACTAGACTCTCGCCTTGAGAGCGAACAAGGAACGCTTGGAGTTCGCCTCCCCAATTACGACTTTGCCCTTAGGTTGATAGAATCATTTGGCAAGCCAATCACAGCAACAAGTGGTAATACTAGTGGCAAAAAAGAGCCCTACTCACTCGCCGATTGGCAAAAATATACAACTTCAGAAAAGCAACAAATGGTTTCAATTTTTGTAGATGCCGGCAAATTGCAAAATCGTCCCACTAGTACCGTAGTTGATACCTCGCTTAATGAACCAATGATTTTGCGTCAGGGTGAAATTGTCGTGGCCAATATTAAAGGCCAATCTTTCACCTCAAAATCAGTTGAAAAGACCAAGGTAATTGCTCAGGATATTTTAAAAAAACACCTCTCACTTACCAATAGATATCCCCTTATCTTTGCCCTCCAAGGTCCACTTGGTGTAGGTAAAACTCACTTTACTCAAGGCCTTGCTTCTCTCTTGGGGATTATTGATAACGTCAATTCCCCTACCTTTACCCTCATGAAAGAATATCCATTCGCCTGTTCGGGGACAGTCCACCCGAGGTCGGACCTGAATCTGGGGACAGTCCCTGACAGGAATTCCCGACTGCAAGTCGAGAAGGGCTCGACGGCAGTCGAAGGGACTGTCCCCAATGTTGATTTCAAATATTCCGGTGTTTTGTACCACCTTGATACCTGGCGCCTAGACAATTCTCATGAGTTAGAATCTACTCTTCATTTTTCCACTCTTCTCAAACCCGGCAACATCATTGTGCTCGAATGGCCACAAAAAGCTCAAAAAATATTAACACAATATAAAGATTCCTGCGCGATTATATATATCGATATTTCCGAGACCTCCGAAACTTCTCGCCAGATCAAATATCAGCTTTCGATTCCCGAATGGAGTTAATACAATCATTTACTTTCTGGTGTTGTATTTAATATTACTCAAGCCATATGCAACAGCCAAAGAGCTGAGTGTTTGCAGGTTATATTCTGGGTCAACAACAGGCATATATCTTAAAATCGTCTCTAAGCTAAGATTTCCATATAATCCCATTGATTCATTCATCATCTTCAAAGATTGCAACGTTTGTTCTTGTTCCGCTGAAGGTAACATAAGTTTACCAATTAAGTTAAGCAATATTTCTTTTGAATCAACTCTAGTTGTTTTTGAGATAGCATTGATACTCCATCAAATGTGTTTTCTTTACCAGGTTTAATATGTATATGAGCATGTGGTATTTGCCATCCAAAAATCATTGACCTAACAGGTTCTCCCGCAATCTCACGATGATGACGAGCTATCTTCCCGACAACTTCAAAATATTCTCCAAGTCCTGGCACATCCCAAACCCATTCTATGTGTTCTTTGGGAATAACCAGCGTATGTCCCTCGCAATTCGCAAAGATATCCAAAATAGCCAAATATTTTTCGTCTTCGTAAATCTTATAAGACGGAAGTTTCCCCGCGACAATATTACAAAAGATGCAATTTTCCATACTCTCACTTTCTCGTCATCAATAAAAATTTTAGAAAAACAAGTCTACCAGAGTATAATATCAAATTATGATCAATTGGGAAAGTTATACCATTCTCGCTATCGAGACGAGCTTAGACGACACCTGTGCTGCAGTTGTTCGTGGTGGGCGGGTACTTAGTAACATCGTCAACAGTCAAACTCGTTTTCATGCCGACTGGGGTGGAACAGTTCCAGACATTGCCAAAAGGCTTCATCATGAGTGGTTACCCAAAGTCGTTGATCTCGCCCTGCGTAAAGCCGGAATTTCTTTGGGGACAGTCCCTAAAAGGAATTCCCGGGTGCAACCCGAGAAGGGCTCGACGGCAGTCGAAGGGACTGTCCCCCGTGGTGTTGATGCCATCGCAGTCACAATAGGTCCTGGCCTAGCCCCATCTCTCGAACAGGGCATTGCTTATGCAACAGAGTTTGCTCACCTATACAATATTCCATTGATCCCGGTCAACCACATGGAGGGCCACCTCCTCTCAAGTTATGTTCAAAACAAAAAAGGCACAAGCTCTTTTTCCAAAACAAATCCTCAATATCCCTCTATTGGATTTCTCATTTCTGGCGGACATACCGAGCTAGTTCTTATGAAAGGAATTGGCAATTATCAACTCTTGGGCGAAACTCTCGATGATGCCGCAGGAGAAGCTTACGACAAAGTTGCTCGTCTTCTCATGCTTGGTTACCCCGGTGGCCCAATTCTTGCTGAGATGGCCAAAAATGGTACTCCCAATTATCATCTTCCAGAGCCAATGACTACCAGAAAAGACCTTAACTTTAGTTTTTCCGGGCTCAAAGCTGCTGCTCGCCGGTATTTAGAATCTGAAAAGCCAGAACTTACTCAAGAATTCGTTCAAAACTTTGCCGCCAGCTTTCAGAAAGCCGTTTTCAAACACCTCACAACTCGCCTTCTTCGTGCAATTGAAGAATACAATCCAAGCATGCTCTTGCTGGGTGGTGGGGTCGTAAGCAACATAGCTCTTCGAAAACTTACCAGAGAAATTGCCAAAGAATATGGTATCAAAGCCTACTTCCCCAAAGATAAAAAGTTGATAACCGACAACGCTGCGATGATTGGGTATGTTGCCTGGGAGCACGTCAAACTTGGTGATGCATTCACAAGTCAAAAGCTAGATCGTCTCCCCAACCTCAACTTCCCAAAACTGTAGGTAGTACCAACTTATTCAAAAATGAGATGTTCGTATATAGTGCCAACTTATCAATTTGATCCCCTCTCCTTACCGCAATTGCGCTCCTTACCAGGTTAACATATCGTTCTTCTATACCCTCACTATGCATCACAAAGTTATTCGCGATCTCATTATAAGTGCCGGGGAACTCCCCATATTTTGCATACAAATAGACCCTGGCTCCGAACAAGACCGATTTGTGAAAAGTAATGCTCGCAGTAGTCCAGTCTTCACTTCGATAAGATAATAGTGAAGATACCGCATATCCAAGCTCAAAATATACCACCTCCAATAAGTCGGGTATATTCAAAGTCGGTTTAAGCTTACTTAGAATATCTTCCGCCACAATTGTCTTAGCAAATCTGTGAAGCTCTAGTAGATAGTGCTGTTTTGGGAAGGGGGTATCCGGATTTCACGTCATCAAATCTTCATATACAAAAGGATACACGCGCAGTAGTTGCGGATCGTATAGATTCTCCAATTCTACTCTGGTAGGTCTATTTTCCCCATTATATATCACGCCAATTTCATAATCACTCTTACTCAAAAAATCATTGCGTGCCCGCGACCCGTACACAAAAATTGAGAGTGGTTGCGTCTCTTTATTTATCCGCTCCAACGCTTCAATAATTTTCTGATCAGCAATTATATTTATCATTGATTTATTATCTTCCTGACCACTCTTACTGGCAATGTTAAGCACTTCATTCTACCTGGGTTGACCTCTAATCCAACTCCCTGTTCGATAATTTCTTCTTCATCCATCTTCTCTAGAGTCTTCAGGGTTTGGCCCAGAAGCCACTCACTAAGCTTACTCGCAGCAGCTGTTGATATCGCGCACCCAATCCCCTTCCATTTCACCTCATCAATTTTTCCTTCTACGATTTTCAACTGAAACTGAATCATATCTCCGCAACTTGCATTACTATCTCTCCCCTCCAAAACCTGTCCTGAGCTTGCCGAAAGATCATCAGTCAACTCACCCATATTTCTTGGGTTTTCATAGTGATCCAAAATATCTTCTCTATAAATATCCATATTACTTTCCAAATACCTGTTTCACCTTAGAAAGTGCCACAACTAACGCATCAATATCTTCTTTGGTCGTATAAACGTTAAAGCTAGCGCGCACCGATGCCGAAATCCCCATTGCCTCATGAAGTGGCATAGTACAGTGATGACCAGATCGTACAGCCACTCCTTCACTATCGAGGATAGTAGCTACATCATGTGCATGTACCCCTTTATAGACAAAGCTTACACTACCACTTCGCTTCAACACATCTCTTGTTCCAAGTATCTCCACCTCATTTACGTTAGAAAGTTTTTCCAAAGCATAAGCAACTAGTTCTTTGTCATGTTCTCTCACATTATTAAGTCCAATATTTTCTAGATATTCAATCGCTACCATTAGTCCAACTGCCGCTTCCACATTGGGGGTACCAGCTTCAAATTTGTCTGGTAACTCGCCACTCAGAAATCCACTTTCATGCACTTCCGAGATCATTCCTCCACCACCCAAAAATGCTGGCATCGTCTCAAGCAATTCTTTTCTTCCCCACAACACTCCACTCCCCATAGGAGCTAGCATCTTGTGTCCCGAGAAAGCATAAAAGTCACAACCAATATCTACTACGTCAACTTGCATATGAGGTATAGCCTGAGCTCCATCAACAAGTACAACTGCACTAACTTTGTGTGCCAGTTTGGTAATATCTTTGACCGGGTTCACTGTACCTAGGGCATTACTTACATGCACCAAAGCAACCAACTTTGGTTTTAATTTTAGTTTTTCCTCAAAGTCGGCCATGTCCAACAATCCTTCCGCAGTTTTTTTTACAAATTCAACTCTCGCTCCTTTTGCAGTCGCCAACATTTGCCATGGCACAATATTAGAATGATGCTCCATTTGAGTTGTAAGAATAACATCACTACTACCAATATTTTGCTCTCCCCATGTTCTTGCAACTAAATTTATACCCTCTGTACAATTGCGCACAAAAATTACTTCTTTGTCATTCTTTGCACCGATAAATTGAGCAACTCTTTCTCGCGCTTTTTGGTAAAGTAAGGTACTTTCATCACCCAAGGTGTGCGCTCCTCTATGTACATTGGCGTTATGTTTTTGATAATAATTGGCAATAGCATCGATAACAATTTGTGGCTTCTGACTAGTTGCCCCGCTATCGAGATACACGAGTTTTTTCTCGTTCACTTCACGAAGTAAAATTGGGAAATCTTTCTTGATTTTATGCGGGTCCAAACTCATACTTAATATTCTACTCCCCAGTTAAGAACCCTTCCACAATTTCTTCTTCAGCTTGGGGTCGGCTAAGTCCTCGTGACATAAGGTAAAGCACTTGTTCTTCATTAACTGGCCCAACCGACGCCGCATGCGAGGCAACTACATCATTTGCCTCAATCTCCAAGACTGGCTCAACCACCCCACTTGCCATAGGGTCAAGCGTCAGCACTCTTAATTCCAAAAAGTCATTGGTTTGTTGCGCTTCTTTTCTTATCTTAATTAGACCATAAAGCTTAACATTCGCGTCTTTCCCCGCTACTGCCCGAATGGTAACTTTCCCTCCTGTCTCTTTCACCCGATGATCTGCTACCACTCTTATCTCATATTCCCCAGGCTTCCTAGCATCGACCACTCCTACCCATTCCTTCGATTCACCCACTACACTAAATGGGATAGTAATCTCATATTTTTCTGGTTGATTAAATTTTTGTGTTGTTTTCATATTTATGCAGTTGTTTGCGCTAAGACGCAGATGTATCTCACAGTCAAAAAGCTTACGCAAGCGCGACCGGCGCGAGTCAGAGGCGTATTTTCAGTAGAAAATAACGCCGTCTTTTTGCGTGATGGTACATCAAGTTGATAAGAGTAAACAACAAGATATTTATTCATCCCACACTCCCAACCATTTCCATTTTAATAAGTCGATTAAGCTCCACCGCATACTCCATTGGAAGTTCTTTGATAACTGGTTCTAAGAATCCTCTCACTATCAAAGTTTCTGCCTGGTGCGCTGAAAGTCCACGCGACATAAGGTATGTTAGTTGTTCTTCACCAATCTTACTTACATATGCTTCGTGCTCAATAGTCGCCTCTCCAGTCATAATTCGATTAGTTGGGTACGTGTCACTGCGACTCTGCGGGTCCATAATTAGAGCATCGCACATCACCTTGCTTCTACTCCTTTTTGCTTGCGGTGTAATAGTTACCATTCCTCGATAAGATGATCTACCTCCGTTTCGGCTAATAGATTTACTAGTAATTCGACTGGTTGTATTAGGTGCAAGGTGAATCATTTTTGCCCCTGCATCAATCTGTTGGCCATTCGATGCAACAGCAATAGATAGCATCTCTCCGTGCGCTCGCTCCCCAACCAGCAAGCATGCTGGATATTTCATTGTTAGCTTACTACCAAGATTGCAATCTATCCATTCCATTCGCCCATCTGATTCCACTCTGGCTCTTTTGGTTACCAGATTGTAAACAGTTTTGTACCAATTTTGCACTGTCGTGTAGCGCACTCTTGCGCCAATTTTTACTATCACCTCAACAACTGCTGCATGCAGGCTTGCCGAGCTGTATGCGGGGGCGCTACATCCTTCCACGTAGTGTACGGATGACCTCTCATCTGCCACAATTAATGTTCTTTCAAATTGTCCTGCGTTCTCACCATTTATACGAAAATAAGCTTGAAGCGGTAGGTCGACCACAACGCCTTTTGGGATATAAATAAAACTCCCCCCGCTCCAAACTGCACTATTAAGTGCCGCAAGTTTATTATCTCCGATAGCTACTACCTTGCCCCAGTTTTTTTTCACAATCTCAGGATATTGTTTAAGCCCTTCATCCATAGACAAAAATACCACACCTTTTTTGGCAAGTGTCTTTTGTAAAGAATGATAAATCACTTCCGAGTCGTATTGTCCACCAACTCCAGCAAGATATTTGCGTTCCGCCTCAGGAACCCCTATTGCCTCAAACACGTTCCTCAAACTGTCTGGTACATCATCCCAGGATTTGTATGGTTTATCAACAGGTTTTAGGTAATAGTGAATATCATCCCATTGGATTTCAGACAAATCAGCACCCCAGGTAGGGAGATTCATTTGATTAAAAAGTTCAAGAGCAGCAAGTCGATACTCAAGCATCCACTTTGGTTCATTTTTCCGATTTGATATTTCTCTAACTACGCTTTTCGACAACCCTTTGGGAGCCACGTAGCTATAATCACTTGTACCACTATTATCATCAAGCTTAGTCGAATTTTGCATATCCAACTTTCTCAATTTTCTCTACCAGCTCGCTTCCACCTTTTGCAGCAACCTTGCCATTAGCAAAAATCACAACCTTGTCTACCAAGATATAATCCAAAAGTCTTTTGTAATGAGTAATCAAAATAAATGTCGTACCTTCTCCAGCAAATGGATTTCTCATCTCATTCACGATTTCAGAGATCAATCTCAACCCATCAATGTCTACGCCAGAGTCTATCTCATCCAAAATCGCGAGTTTGGGCTTAAGCAAAAGTAGTTGAAGTAGTTCGAATCTCTTTTTTTCTCCGCCTGAAAATCCTTCGTTCAAGGATCTATTTAGTACATCATCACTCAATCCCACTCGATGCAACAGCTCCTTCACCTTATTTCGAAATCCCACCAAAGTTTCTATTTTTCCTCCGTTAGCTTCATGCATCACTCTCAAAAAAGACAAAATCGAAACTCCTGATATAGAAACTGGGTTTTGCCACGCTACAAATAGCCCTGCCCTAGCTCTTTCGTCCACACTCAGCGAGGATAAATCTTTCCTATCAAATTGGATTGTTGAATCACCCGTTATTTGATAATTGGGATTACCCATCAGCACTTGGGCAAAAGATGTTTTTCCACTTCCATTAGCTCCCATCAAAGCAACTACTTCTGTTTGTGCAATTTCTAGATCAATTTCATTTAAGACAGCTTTATCCGCTACCGATACGCTTAGTTTCCTTACCGATAGTATCATGCTTTTCATATTATTTTTCGAGTTTTTCGAAATCAGAAAGATGATACTTCTCTAAAATGTCAGACAGTTCTGCATTCAAATTTATCATAAGCTTGCGATGAGGACATTTCTCTTCCAGCAGGCATTTATTTCCATGTACTGTACAATCGGCAATAGAAACATCGCCTTCCAAAGCTCTTACAACATCCAGCAATGAAACGGTATTTGGCTCTTTTGCAAGATAATACCCTCCGCTCCTACCTTCCTTAGCACCCACGATACCTGATTTAATCAAGTCTCTTGCAATTTTAACCAAGAATGAGCGTGGCAAACCATGCTCTTGCATTGCGCGAACAGATACCAGCTTCTTCTCCCCAGCTAGGGCCAACATTGAAATCATCATTAACCCGTAATCAGTTTTCTTGCGAAATTTAAATGAAGACATACGTACCTCCTTACTATAACCATTATAGTATAAGTTAGTAAAACGTCAATCAAAACAATGTTGTCTGAACTTTGGCAACATTTAACTCATTATAACCAAAGTCAATTTCGACTGTAACTATTTCATTCCACTTGTTTTTAAACCTCAATTTTCCCCTTGCTACACCATAGTCATACAATTCCTTCGTTACTTTCACGTCTTGCAAACAATACTTTTCTAGAGATTCCCAGTCACCATCATGAAAGTAGCGTATCGCATCTAATCCATGCCCATTCTTTTGGATTCCAAGTGTTTCTTTGGCTACAGCGTCCAAGGATACTCTGTGTCCCAATTTTTTCTCTAGTTCCACCATAATATCGAGGCTTGGCAATGTCTTTAGGTTACCCACATAATACGGAGCAAGAGCTGCAAGGTCAAAGCTTATACTATTAAATCCAACTATTCTGTCAGCTATTTCAAACAATTTAAACATTTCGGAGAATTGTTCCTCTCGATAAGCTTTGTACCATTCCTCAGAATTTTCGTCATTACGAAAATACACACAAGATATCGAAACTCCGAGTTTTTCAGGGAAAAATCCCCCCACCTCATCAAAAGCCTTTTTCGTTTCTACATCAAAAACAACAAGTTTCATAGCTATTTCACAATTAGCAAATAAAGTATTCCGATCGCGATCCTATACCATCCAAATATCTCAAAAGAATGATGCTGTACGTATTTGATAAACGCCTTTACAACAATCCAAGCCGTCAAGAATGCTACCACAAATCCAATAGCCAATAGCTGTATTTCAGATTTTGCAAAGCTAGTTCCCATTTTGACAAGGTCAAGTCCCGTAGCAGCCATCATGGTAGGTACAGCTAAGAGGAATGAAAACTCAACTGCAGCGCGGCGCGACATCCCCACACCCATTCCGCCAAAAATAGTTGCCGCAGATCGAGATACTCCAGGTATCATAGACAAAGATTGAGCTAGTCCAACAATCGCAAGTTTTGGGTATTCCATAACCTCTATTTCTTTTCCAATGTTTTTGCTTTTTGAGAGATATTTCTCGATCGCAATAAGCGCGACTCCACCGACGATTAAAGACACAGTTACCAGCATGTCATTGCCTAAGAAATATGTCTTCACAATTTTGTATAGCAAAATTCCCAATACTCCAGTTGGGACAAAAGCTATAACAACTCTCCCCCACCACACCTTCATTTCCCACACACGCTTAATATATATAACAACAACCGCCAGTATTGCTCCAAGCTGGATAATAACTTCAAAACTCTTTGTAAATTCACTACTTGCGATTCCCATGAGTTTGCCAGCAAGTATCATGTGCCCAGTCGACGAGATCGGCAAAAACTCTGTTATTCCCTCGATCATTCCTAGTATTATTGCCTGAAACCAATGCATATGTTGACAGTATATCCTACTTCCTAATAGCTAGTATTACCTGATGTCTCTCGCTTGCAGTTGTATTAATCTCATCTTTCAGTATCTCAAATCCAGAATCTACAACCATTTTTGTATTTTTCTCCCTTCCCCACTGCGAAGACCACATTTTGGTGCCCAGCATTTCATGTTCTCCCTCAAAATCACGATCACCCATAGTCAAAAGTAAACATCCTCCTTTTTTTAAGAATGAAGCAAAAATAGCTAACATTTTTCGGTGCTGTTCTCTGGGTATATGAAACATTGTATATAGGCATACCACCGCATCAACTTGATATTCATTTTCAATAAGCAAGTTTATGTCGCGTACCATATAATCACCCCCTTTACACAATTTTCGCGCCATTTTAATTTGTTCTTCAGACGTGTCAATTCCAACAACCCCAAATCCGCGTCGCAACAAGGCGTCGTCGACGGGCACTCCCGCGCCACATCCCACATCCAATACTATTGATTCATCTGGTAATCGTTCAATAAGTTCTTTAACATATTTATCTGTTTTCAATTTTTGCCTCTCGACAAGATAAGTTCTTGCAATTTTGTTATATCCATCGGTTATCAATTTCATGTGTTCACCAATCCCGGCAATAAATGTAATATAGTAATATTACCTTATGTTAAATTCAATGCTTACTTATCAGCAAACGATTATCCAGTTACTAGGCAAAAATCCAGATGGAGTTGATTGGAACAAACAATATATCCACTTCAATGCAATCTTTACCCATTTTCAATACGAACGCATTATCCATCTCATGGTGTCCTTGGTAGTTGGATTAGCTTGTCTTATTTCTTGCCTAAGTACTCTTAGTCACCCACTTTTCCCACTCTACCTAATCGACATCATTTTGGGGATTTTATTTCTGGCATATCTCAATTATTATCGACGTCTAGAAAATACTGCCCAGAGTTGGTATCCGATATTTCATCAACTTCAAGAAAAAATGACTAGAGTATAAGCTAATGTATCTTGCTAATACCCATCACTAACATAAACAATATAACAATTTTAACAAGCCAATTTCCAGTAGGATCCAAAACCATTTTCGATAATGGAGTATTTTGTTTAAAAATTAGATGAAAAAGTATAGCTAAAGGTAGTGTTAGCCACATCCAAGTACTACGATCAGCTTTTAATCCGATCAATAGTAACAATCTGCTCAATAATGGAGCAAGCAAATATATTCCCAGATAGGAAGCTACAATGTCAAAGATTGCAAAAGGCCCTACTTTAAACTGACGCAAATAAGTTATATATCTATCCATTCTTATCACTATACACTTATTACCCAAGTTTGGGTTACCTAATAATCAAAAACATAATTTCTTATTTGTTAAAATATTCTAAAATTGTTCTATCCAATTCTAAATATCTATTCCAAATTTTTTGGGCGCAATTTGAATTACCACCTATTAACAAATAGGTGTCAGCTTTTACCAGTTTTCTTAGCAAATCAACATTAGTGTTACTTTTTCCAAAATATCCATTCAAAAAAGCCAAAAAATAATCTGTATCTATATGAAAGTTGTCATTAAAATTATCCAATTCAATTGTTAGTGTGTAAGCCACATCTTCAACTGCTTTCCCGAAGCGAACGTCGTCATAATCAACAACTCCAACTATTTGGTGATTACTATCAAAAATAGTGTTAGACATGTGCCAATCCCCATGAATAATCTGATCTGGTAATTGATTAATTAATAGGATCCCTATTTCAAACGCTTCTTTATCTATGATGTACCCCAATATTAGTACAATGGTATAAGATCCAAACTATATGCAGAA
>JBAXNV010000024.1:0-13145 GCA_037133595.1 bacterium | reverse complement strand
TTGGAAACAGGTAGTTTCTGCCGGACAATCAACGCAAAATGCTACTTAAGCTTATTGATTAGTATTATTTGCACTATCTAAATATTCCCAAAATGCAGGTCCCTGATTGGGGTCTACTGCATTGTAGGCAGTATGCCCTAATTCGTGGGCGGTGGAGTACAGAATGACATCAGCGGGTTTTTCGTCGGTTCGGTTTTTTGCGGAATAAATTGTTATCGTTTGTTTTCCATCGGAAGGTAATCTATCCCCATTAACCAATTTGGAATTCCAGATTGTTTGTCCTCTTACCATGCGAGTTATCTTGTCAGTTGCTAACACATTTGACTCTTTGGCCAACATCAATTCTCCATCTCTCTGAATCATATAGTGTGTTTCTGGCTCGAATATAATTTGCCCCAAGTGAGTAAAATCTGCAAAATGTTCTGGTAGTTGATCGATTAATAAGAATATATTTTCCCTGGAAAGACCATGATTTTGCTCAAGCGCGTTGAGACCAGAAATTAGAATACCGCGATGATTAACCTCATCTGTAGATGATAAATCAAAATTTTTCTTATCTAATCCATCTGTGTTTTCAGCTACCATATTTATATATTTCCCTTTAATTTAGATTTGGCTTGGCCAGCAGGTCGTCGATTTCGGATTTTAGGTCGGGGGTGAGAGCGATGCCGTAAGGCAGCTTGAGCTCCCTTTCGCCCGCGCCATTCTGAAAGATGAGCGTGACCTCGTCAGCCCCTTTATTGTCTTGTAAAAGCTTGTTAAGCGCGAAAAGCTCGGCCTTGGTGGTACCATGAGGGACGATGATTGTTGGGGTGGATGAGGACGACTCACGAGTTGCCCTTAGAGTCGCCCCTACGGGTTCTGTGGATTGGATAACGGGATTTAATTCGTCAACCAACAAAGACATTTTTTCTTCGCGTTCCTCGACCTTGGCCTTGACAGTAACGAGGCTGTTGGCGATAAGCTTGTCCTTGCTTTCGGCAAACCCTTTGGGGAAGATGACACACTCTACCTCGCCCGTCTCATCTTGAAGGGTAAAGAAGGCCATCTCGCTATTATTCTTTTTGGTAAGAACTATTTTGACGGTTTTGATAATACCCATAATTGTAGTTTTGAGCCCCTTCTTTTCGTCGAGACTCTCAATCTTGGTCATCCACTCGGTCCTAAGCTTTTTCATTTCTTTTTGAGCTGGATTCTCGCGAAGATAGATGCCCAAGAGCTCTCTCTCCATCTCCATAAGCTCGCGGGCCGAAAATTCATCCTTCTTACTTGTAAAATTGTCTGTTATCAGATCTATTTCTTCAGAAATCGAATCAAAAAGACCTCCCTGATCGGCATTTTTCTCGGCACTCGATTTGCCGGCTTTGGCGCGAACAGTCTCAATCTCATCGAGTATTACTGCACGCTTGCCATAGGCATCGAAAGCTCCCACTTTAATAAGGCTTTCGAGTACTTTTTTGTTGGCTTTTTGGGTATCGACGCGTGAAATAAAGTTGGTAAAGCTTTTGTACTCTCCACCCCCTGTGCGCTCAATTAGGATGTTGTCGATTGCTGCAGTGCCAACATTTTTGATTGCCGCAAATCCAAACCTTATTGCCTTGTGCTCTAGGGACTTGCCGTTTTTTTCGATTGTAAAGTCAGACATACTTTTGTTTATGTCTGGTGGCAACACAACGATACCCATATTGCGACACTCTTCAAGCCCTAGCGCCATCTTATCTTCTTTGCCCGCCTCAGCACTCATTAATGCAGTCATATATTCTGCAGGAAAGTGCGCTTTCATATAGGCAGTTTGATACGAAATCATGGCGTAGCCTGTTGCGTGAGCTTTGTTAAAGCCATAGCCTGCAAACTTCTCGATAAAGCTCCAGACCTTCTCGGCAAGATCTTTGGCATAGCCTTTTTCGCCAGCTTGGGCAATAAACTTGACGTGCTCTTTGTTCATGGTTTCGACCGATTTTTTGCCCATGGCGCGCCTAAGAATATCGGCCTCTCCGAGACTATAACCTGCCATTACGTTTGCGATCTTGAGCACCTGCTCTTGATACACGACAACACCATATGTCTCGCCCAGAATTGGTTTGAGGTCGGGATGTAGGTAATGCACGCTACTTGGCTCTAGCTTGCCTTTGACAAAGTCTGGGATAAGCGCCATTGGCCCTGGACGATATAGTGCAATAAGCGCCACAATATCGGAGAAGACGTCGGCATGAAGCTGCTTGGCGAGCCGGCGCATACCTGGTGACTCGAGCTGAAAAACTCCCGTTGTCTCACCTTTGGCGAGAATTTCAAAGACCTTTTTGTCGTCGAGCGGGAGATCGGATATATCGATATCGATATTGCTTTGTTCTTTGACAATGTGAATCGCGTTTTGAAGAATACTAAGATTGCGCAGCCCCAAAAAGTCCATTTTCATGAGGCCTATTGCGTCGTCTTTGACGTTTAGATCAATTGCATACATGTCGTACTGTGTGGTGATACCGGCGCCATCGGAACCATATTGAACTGGGGTGTAGTTTTGGATTGGTTCGGGGGAAATAATAACTGCAGCCGCATGGACACTCGCGTGGCGAGCAACACCTTCGACTTTTTTGGCAAGATCTAAAAGCTCTTTGTATTTGGGATTTTTGTAAAGTTCTTGTAGTTCAAATACTGTCTTGAGTGCCTCATCGATACTACTGCCTAATGGGATAAGTTTGGCGCAAAGATCTGGGTCGCTATAGGGCATCCCGAGAACTCTACCAATGTCGCGAATTGCGGAGCGACTCTCCATCGTGCCAAAAGTTATAACCTGAGCCACTTTGTCGACCCCATATTTTTGGGTAACGTATTCGATAACCCGCCCACGACCAATATCTGAAATATCTACATCAATATCGGGTGGACTGGGACGCTGAGGATTGAGGAAGCGCTCAAACTGAAGGCCGTGTGCGAATGGATCGATTGTTGTTATGCGCAGGATAAAACTTACGATACTACCTGCAGCGCTGCCGCGACCGGGGCCTATCCTTATGCCGTTGCTTTTGGCCCAGTTGATAAAGTCTTGGACAATAAGAAAATAACTGGCATAACCTTTGCTACAGATAACGTCGAGCTCGTACTCAATACGGTCTTTGATAACTTGTGTAACTACAGGATACCTTGGCGGGAGCTTGTCGTAGACCATTTGGTGAAGATATGTCTCGGGAGTTAGGCCTTCTGGGACAGGATACTGGGGGTAGATCATTTTGCCTTGTGGGATTACCACGTTGCACTTGTCGACAATCTTTCTAGTATTGCTTATAGCCTCTGGGAGATCGGCAAATAGATCGGCCATCTCTTCTTTGGACTTGAGGTAATATGTTGGAGAGTTGATCATGGTAAATCTATTTGCATCGTCGAGAGTGGTCCTGGTGCCGATTGAAAGAAGTGCATCTTGGGCTCTAGCATCTTCTTTTTTGACGTAGTGAATATCATTTGTGGCAACAAGTGGGATCCCAAATTTGCGACTCAAGGCGACTAGCTGCTCATTTAGGGGTGTGAGCATGTCTTCTAGACCATCATGTCTTTGAAGCTCTATGTATAGATCGTCACCAAATAGCTCTTGCTGTGCGCGAAGACGAGCCTCTGCCTTCTCTTGCTCGCCATGTCGAAGAAGCCAAGGCACCTCTCCTTGGGCGCAACTCGTAGTTGCAATTAGCCCCTCGTGATACTTGACCAAAATCTCCCAGTCGACCCGCGGCTTGTAGTAAAAACCCTCGAGATTGGCAATACTTACCATTTTCATTAGATTTTGATAACCCTGAAAATTCTTTGCCAAAAGAAGAATATGGTGAGTCTTAAATTCGCGGCTACGCTCGGTGCGTGGGCCTGTAGTGTAGTAGAGCTCGACGCCAATAATGGGCTTTAATCCGGCTTTTTTGATGTGGTTGTAAAAATGTACTGCGCCATACATATTGCCGTGATCGGTAATTGCTATGGAATCCATGCCATATGCCTTGCAGGCAGCTGCCAGATCCTCATCCTTGCTTAAGCCATCCAAGAGACTAAACTGGGTGTGAACGTGGAGATGGGTAAAGTCGACAGCCATATACTACTAGATTATCTTATCTTGATAGGGAAAGAAAGTGTGATCTACTATATCTTATGCCTATCGGATTACTGTTATTGTAAAACGGTACTTGAATAGTAGCCTTGTTTGAGGAATGCAGGTTTTAAATGTCCCGGTGGAAGGTAGAAAAAGTTATCTCGTGCTCTTTGGCCCAGCATCCTAGTTCCAATATATTTGGTGACTTCTTCTATTCCCATTTGATTGAAAACTTCGGGGGACATTGGATCTATTAGAACATAGCAGTTATCTGGAGAACCTTGTCGGTTGAAGTACAAAGCAGTTGCGTGTCTACTACTATCCGTTGCCGCCATCCCCGGTCGGTATACCATGCCCATCATCATTATAGCTTCTGGATAGCGTGAGGTATCGTTTAGCAGATCAAGCAAATTTAGTGCTTGTGCTTGAGCGCCTCTTTCGGACAAGCCTACCCCATTCACGTTGAGAATATCTGCTTGTTCGGTTGGCTTATCGAAGTAATCAGCAACTACATTAACCATATCTCGCATTTCTGCAGATCCATTACTTGCTAACACCGAGTTGTCAAAACGGTTGTCTATTTTTTGGGCGGTTTGAAAAATATTTTGTTTAACGCTTTCAACAAACATATTGCGAACATCTACTCCTAAGATTGAGAGCGTATTGATTATTGTTGCGGGAACGCAGTCTCCACCTCCGTTTTGGTGGATCCCCTCCAATTCAAGATTTCCCACACGCTTTATGACACGGGTATGGCTGCCATCAAAATTTGTTGGCGCTTCCATCTTGCCTGGCGGTATTGTGATTTTTGTTGACTGTTCTTGATTTGCTAACATATCGTTATTATATCAGTTTGGTTAAAATATCTTTGGCAATTGTGGTGTCGGCCTTGCCACCAGAAGTCTTCATAATCTGGCCCATAAGGAAGCCAAGCGCGTTTTGCTTGCCAGCCTGATAGTCGGTGATAGACTGCGCATTGGCGGTTACTACTGACTCAACAAGCTTTGTCAGCTCAGCAACGTCGGTAATCTTATCGGCAGCCTTGGTCGATTCTTCTTTGACGTAATCACTAGGTAAGAGCTTGGTAATATCGATCTTTTTGTTGGCGATTGCGCCTGCCACTTTGGGAGAAAGTTTGGGATCGAGCTTGTTAATCTCGCGAATATAGGCAAGAGCTGCATTATCGCCCGTAAGTACGCGTGCCGTGCTCTCTGGGATGCTATAACCAATTAGCTCGGCAATAATTGCTTCGGGGAGCTGAGGTAGTCTTTGGGCAATATCTTGGACCATCTCTCGACTAATACGAAAGGGAGGAATATCTGGTTCTGGGAAGTAGCGGTAATCGGCAGCACCCTCTTTGCCTCTTTGACTCTCTGTGCGATTGCCATCCTGTCTATAACCTCTGGTTTCTTGCTTTGGGGTTGATCCTTTAAGTAAAAGCTCTTCCTGGCGCTTCATTTCATATTCAATGCTGTTGGCAAAGTAGCGAAAAGAGTTGATGTTTTTGACTTCGACTTTGTAAGGAGGCAATGGCGGGCGGACACTGGGATCCGCCCCTACTGGTGCCAATGAGATATTTGCCTCTAATCTCATTGACCCTTTGTCCATGTCGCAGTCGGAGACGCCAAGCGCCCGTACAATATCTCGTACTTTCTTTAAAAATTCTTTGGCTTGCTCTGCACTTTTAATGTCTGGATCAGAGACTATCTCAACTAATGGCACTGAGCTTCGGTTAAAGTCGATAAGACTAACCTTTTCGCCATTAACTGTTTCGTGATGCAACTTGGCCGTGTCCTCTTCCATGTGTACGCGGGTAATCCCGACTCGACCAAATGATGTATCGACATAGCCGCCAACACAGAATGGCTCGTCATATTGAGATATTTGATAACCCTTACCAAGATCTGGGTAAAAATAATGCTTGCGATCAAACTTGCTGACCTCACTAATCTGGCAGTTGAGAGCTAAGCCAATCAGGATACAGTCTTCGATTGCCTTTTTGTTGGGAACAGGAAGTGCGCCCGGCATACCAAGGCATACGGGGCAGGTATAAATATTTGGATTTGGGGCACCAAAGGGGTCGTTTTTGCAGCCACAAAACATTTTGCTTTGAGTACGCAATTCAACATGGATCTCGGCGCCGCAAACTAATGAATAGGTCATAATTTGGGACTCCTTGTGTGCCAGTCGGTAACTTGTTGGTACTGGTAACCCAGATTGAGCAATAGGCTTTCGGAGAATTTCTTGCCGACGAGTTGCATGCCAATCGGGAGACCACTTTTGCTAAATCCAGCTGGGAGAGCAAGGGATGGGACGCCGACTGGATTAATTGAAGTTGTGTAGACATCGGCCAACAGATTGGATAGAGGATCGCTTATTAACTCTCCAATTTGTGGTGGCATCGTGGGATTAACTGGCATGATGAGTGCGTCGCACCCTGCAAGCGCTTGTTCATATGCTCGAACCAAAAGAGTGCGAACTTTTTGAGCTTTACGATAATACGCGTCATAGTAGCCTGCCGAAAGTGCGTATGTACCAATCATAATTCTACGTATTGTCTCCTGAGTAAATTCTCCCCTGCCCTGACCAAATCGTATACCATCGTATCTTGCGAGGTTGCTACTTGTTTCGCTTGGTGCAATAAGATAATACGCAGCTAAACCGATTTCGCTGATTGGTAGACTAATTTCAATTATTTTGACACCCATCTCCTTGTACTTTTCGATTGCTGACATTATCGCTGCTTTGATCTCTGAATCTAAACCATCGCCATATAGCTCTTTGGGAACGCCAATGGTTTTGCCAGCAAGGTCATTGCCAAGATGGGCGAGATAATCATCGATTGGTGTGGGTGAAGTGGTTGCATCATATGGATCAACCCCTGCTATCGTAGAAAGAATGTATGCAAGATCCTCGGCAGTTTTGGCCATGGGCCCTACCGTGTCAAAACTACTAGCATATGCAATTGCGCCATATCGACTTACGCGACCATAGGTGACTTTAAGTCCAGTGGTGTTGGTCCAAGCAGCTGGATTTCTTATACTACCCCCTGTATCTTCACCAATTGCAAAGGTGCAGAAATTGGCTGCGATTGCTGCAGCAGGACCACCTGAGGACCCACCAGCTACCCGGGAAATATCCCATGGATTATGAGTAACCCCAAAATCGGTATTTTCGGTACTACCACCATGACCCCAGGCATCTTGATTGCACTTGCCAATAAGAATGGCACCTGCGGCTTGAAGTTTTTTGTAGACAGTTGCAGAGTAGGTTGGTACAAAACCTTTTAGTATATTGCTTGCAGTCGTTGTTTGTATCCCTTTTGTAGCGTAAGCATCTTTTAATACATAGGGGATACCATACAATGGCGAATTGGATGGCTTGAGTTTTGCCAGCTCTTCGAGAACATCGCTTTTTGGCCTAAGAGTGATAAAACTATTGATTTGGTCTTCTGATCTTTGAATATTTGTATAGGCCTCCTCAACAAGTTGAGCTGGAGTTATGTTTTTGTTTTTAATTTTGGCTGCTAGATCTTTAATGCTCATATAACCGCCTTAACCATAAAGAATCCGTTGTGTGTACTTGAAGCATTAGCGAGAGCCTCATCTTGAGTGAATGTGCGGCTGTCCTCCACCTCGTCTTTTCGCCAAACGTTTTCTAACCCTGTGACTTGTGTGGTTTCTGGCACATTATCGGTATCGACAGTTTGTACGGTTTTGACAAACTGTAGGATCGACTCTAGTTGTGCCTGGAGTTTGGGTAATTTGTCCTCTGGAATAGGGAGGTTGGCCAACTGTGCGGTGTGCTGTACATCACTTAGGCTTATTACTGGATTTGAATTGACCATATCCAATATTCTAACACTAAGAATGCGAATCATCCTATTGATTGCCAAACCTAGCACTTACTTTGTCTTTAATTCCTTTATTTATCGAGCCGATCCCAATAAATACCGCTGGTACTGCACCAAGACATCCTGCTCCACTACTGACTAGCACTGCGCTAGCAGTTAACAGGAAGATGCCCCATGCTAACTCGTAATTTCCTTTTTCGTTTTGAAATTCTCGTCTGCTTAGACCCCAAACTTCTTTCTCGCTCATAATATCTCCTTACGGCATATACTAAAAAACCAGCCGCTGGTTTGATATTTCGCTATCCTTTATGTAGGATCCAAAAAATATCAAATACTCTGGCCGGTTATAATTCTCGTATTATCGAGCAAGGCGTTGTTGATTAAGCTTATAATATTACAATTCACTGGGCTTGTCAAACAGAAGGTAGGTTCTATACGCTACCCCTCGAGTGCTTTGATCCGCTCGGTGATTGGGGGATGTGTGGAGAAGAGTCCAGCTAGCCACGATCCGTGCGACTCTTTGGTAACTGGATCGTCGATATACATATGGGCAGTAGCTGGTGATGCTGTTTCTAACTGAATATCTTCATTGGCTGCAATCTTGTTGAGCGCCCCGATTAATCCTGATGGCTGGCGGGTAAGCATGGCGGCGCTTGCGTCGGCGTAGAACTCGCGCCTTCGACTTATGGCTAACTGAATAAGTTGCGCGATAATTGGCGCGAGTATTAATAGCACTACTCCGATAACGAGAAAGATTGCATTGGCATTGGCATTGTCGCTATCATTACTTCTTTTCCTGCCACCTAAACCACCAAATCGCCAGGAAAAATTGATAAGCTGAGCGATTGAGCCAACCAAAATGGCAACTATTGTCATAAGCCTTGTATCGTAATTTTTGATATGACTTAGCTCATGTGCTACAACCCCTTCAAGCTCGGTCCTGTTTAATTTGTCGATTAGCCCTTGAGTTACGGCGATTGCGGCGTGACTTGGATCTCGACCTGTCGCAAAAGCGTTCATTGCCTGGCTATTAATAATATATGTCTTGGGGACTGGCACTTGGGCAACGTGGGAGAGATTTTCGACAGCGGCGATATATCCTGGGTATTGTTTGTGGGTTACTGGCTCGGCATGAGCGAGTGATAGTGCTATTGAATCGGAATAATAATAGCTTACCAAACTGCCGATTGAAGAAAAGAATATGGCGCCGACAAAAAAGCTCCAATCGTAGTTGTACAGGTAGGTGAAAAAATATCCAAAGGCGCCGACAAATGCCATAAATAATGCAATTACCCAGAAACTACGTTTTTTGTTGCTATCAATTTGCTCGTAGACGTTTAGCATAGGTTATAGACTAATTTTGGGAGATTTAGTTTCTTCTGCTGACACACTGGTTGCCTCTTCCATATCAGCAACCTTGAGCCCTGGTTGTTCTTTGAAAGCGAACATATTGGCAATAAAGTTGCTTGGGACTGTGACAATCTTTACATTGTAGTCGGCAGTAAGATCGATAAGAGTACGGCGTGCATACATGACCTTGTCGGCAGTATCCCTGAGCTCTTCCATGAGACTTGTGACAGTGGTGTTGCCTTTGAGCTCGGGATTACTTTCAACTACTACTGAAAGCTGAGGCATGATTTGGGATAGAGCCTCGGCAGCTTTGCCTTGTTTGTTGATATCGTTGGATTTGGCGGCTTCTGTAACGGTTTTTCTTGCATCCGATAGCATTGCGAGAATATTTTTTTCGTGAGAAAGATAGCCTTTGACACTTGCCTCGAGGTTGGGGATAAGGTCGGCTTGTCTTTTGAGTTGATTGCCAATTTCCTGGATACTAGCTTTGATACGAGTGAGAGCTGTTTGGAAAAAGTTGTAAGTTGAAACTGCATAAGCAGCTAGTGCTAGGATTATTACACCGAGAATTAGGGTTGGGTTCATAAATATTCCTCCTTACAATTATATTAACTTGTTATGCGAGGCTGAGGGGATTCGGACCCCTGACCTCTTCCGTGACAGGGAAGCGCTCTAACCAACTGAGCTACAGCCCCTCGCACTTGTAGATTTTACTACAAAATTGTAAATTTTTGCATATTCTACCTTGACTTACCCTATAGATGTTTGCTATGTTGGTCTTAGTATATATTTCCTGCCCTGGAAATAGGAGATGCAATGGAAAAGAAAATTAAGCAGCTTTTGAAAGTTATTAAGCTGAATGAAGACTCTTTGTCGATGATTTTTGGAGTTATCACTGTACTTCTTGTTGGGATTTTGGCATTTCGCATGTACAAAACTAAACCTCCTGAAATTACAGAAAAAGCTGAAACTACCATTTCTTCTCCTATGCCTACCGCAACAATTGGCGACGTTGCTGTTGTAACGAAAGATGATGGGAGCGTAGTCCCTGCAGAACTACCCGAGACATATGCCGTTTCTAAGGGTGATCATCTTTGGAAGATTGCTCAAAAATTTTATGGATCTGGCTACAATTGGGTAGATATTGCCAAGGAAAATAACCTGACTAGCCCAGGTCAGCTCGAGGCTGGACAGGAACTTAAATTGCCAAAGGTCGCAGTCATAATGACTACTTCCCAGAAAGCTGAGTTTGAGTCTAAAATTGCGCAAAACGTAAAACCGATTGAGGGTGATAGCTACGTAGTCGAAAAAGGTGATAACCTGTGGAATATTTCTGTTCGTGCTTATGCCGATGGTTACAAATGGCCCGAGGTCGCCAAAGCCAATGAGATTAAATCTGCAAATTATATTGAGGTCGGCCAAAAGCTAGTCTTACCTAGGTAGCTATATAATCGTTAGTAGTTGTCTTTCGATTGCCATTAGGCGATTATACTTGCTTACTCTTTCGCCGCGAGTTGGGCCAACCTTTATATATGAAGAGCCCACAGCGACTGCAACATCTACCATAGTCGTATCGTTGGTTTCCCCTCCACCACGATGCGATGTGATTGTAGCGAGTCCATTCTCTTTGGCTAGCATGCAACACTCAATAGTTTCGGATAAGGTACCGATTTGATTTAGTTTGATGAGAATTGCTGAAATTGCATGAGACTCGATTGCTTGCTTTAGTCGTTTGGTATTGGTTACTGTTAGATCGTCGCCAATTAGGGGAATCGAATATTTATCACAAATAATTTTTAGTTTGCCCCAGTTGGCCCAGTCGTCTTCTCCCAACATATCTTCGAATGTTGCTATTGGATATTTTTGAAGCCAGCTTTCGTAGTATGAATTGAGCTCATCGGCAGTCAACTTTCTGTTTTCAATCTTGAGATTATATTTATCGTTTTCCAAAAATTCACTCGCTGCAGCATCAACTGAGATCCCAATATCTTTGCCTGCGACATACCCAGCTTTGATAATAGCTTCTAGTAGATAAGCAAAAGGTGCTTCGTTGGTTGGGATACCACTTGGGGCAAAGGCGCCTTCATTGCCAACATTGGTCGAAAGACCCTGTGAACCAAGTACTTTACCAAGCTGGTGGTAGGTTTCCATAATCATGCGTACATTTTCCACAATACTTGCAGGTCGAATTGCAGTTAGGCAAAATTCCTGTAGGTCGGTGGTTTTGTCGGCATGCTTGCCACCTTCAACGACAACAACCATGGGCTGAGGAAGTCTTTGTAGGTTTATGCCAGTTTGAAAAGTGTCTATGATGTAGCGATATAGCTCGACTCCTTTGCTCTTGGCTGCCGCGTTGGCTGTTGCTATTGAGACAGCAAGAATTGCATTGCCGCCGAGATTGGATTTATTTTCGGTGCCATCGAGCCGGAGCATTGCAGCATCAACTGACTTTTGATCATATCCATCCATCCCAATTACGAGGGGAGCAATTTTGGTGGCAATATTTTTAATTGTAGATAGCATGCCTTTGCCGCTATAGCGCGATGCGTCGTTGTCCATTAATACTGTTGCCTCATGACTACCCGCCGATGCCCCATAAGGGACCGAGGCGACGCCACAAACGCCATCTTCGAGAGTTACTACTGCTTCGATTGTTGGATAACCACCTGAAGCTAAGATCTCGTATGCACCAACTTGTGTTATTTTCATATTTTCTCCTATCTTGTTTAGCTTGATCATACTCTGCTATCCCCTGTGTTACAATTATTTTTATCGCGGGTATAGTTCACTGGTAGAATGATTCCTTCCCAAGGAATAGAAGAGGGTTCGATTCCCTTTACCCGCTCCAGACGCAAAATTTTCAATATTTCGCCTGGAAGATCTCATAATTAGTAGGGCATCCCGTCTCCCATATTTTCTCCAAGTAGTACTATAATTTAAGTTATGAGTGAAATTGGATCAACTATTAGAGAACAAACCCCACTTCAACATAGCGAGAGAGGTGTTATTTCGACTGAAAGACCGGGAGACTTTTATCTTTCGTTATTTAACTTAAAAGAAGATGATCTGATTGGACAAATACTCCTAAATTTAGGAGCCGGAGGCAGTGATCTTCAGGCAGATTTCAAAACAAAAGGTTTAAAAGTATTTAATATAGATCCTAGTTATAATGGTGGAAACCATAGAGGGATAAAGAATAGTACTCCTATTGCCGGAAGCGCATTAACTCTACCGCTTGCAGATAACAGTGTAGACATTAGTACTTCCTTGTGGAGCACCGGCTATGTGCCAGACAAATATTCACAATTATATTTAACTGAAATGATAAGGGTTACCTCTGGTAAATCCATGCTTTATCCCTGTAGCGTAGGAAGCCTAGCTGAGGATTTTTTAAAACAAAATAATCTTGAAAGTATTTTTAAAATTGAAACTCCTGCTCTTGATTTAAAACTTTTATTAGCAAATTTACATATATCTCAAGGATTTTTTGGCAATTTGACACGTTTAATTAAAAATTCGTATTACGTGAAGGTCGAATCAGACGCTAGAAGAGTTGCTCATCCTAGAAGATTAACTATTAATTCTCATGAATTAAAGAAAAATCCGGAGTGGCAAGCAGTTACAATGAAATTGATTGAATCTGGACTTACTCTCGACATTTAATCTAAACAATATCTAAATTGCCTAGTTTCCTATAGTGTTTAAATTGTTATTATGAGCATGCCCTTTGGTACGCTTCCATTAATTTGCTAAAATGCAGAAGGAGCGAATCAAGTTGGGGTTCAAAACAATTTGCGTCTCCCGCTCCACAACTATATTTGTCTGATTAGGCTGAGATACATCGGTAACACTTTTGAGGTACCATATGGTCCTCGA
>JBAXNV010000023.1:0-15556 GCA_037133595.1 bacterium | reverse complement strand
TGTCTTTCTTTACATTCTCCTCAAACCAATCCATTGTCTCCCTCAATATTTGCGCAGTATCTTTGTCCAATTGAGAATGTTCGAAAGTTACGATCTGAAAACCACCAATCTGCGTGACGCTGTTAAACGAAGATTGATCAGTTATTTCCTTGATCTCTGCTTTACTCAAATATTCGATATCATGATTTCCAAATACGAACGTTGTTGGTAAACCCAGTGATTTGATGGTATTCACAGCATCTCTATACAATTGAACATTGTCATGGCTTTCAGGAATAGGCTTAGTCATGTCACCCAACTCAATCAGATGTTCAAAACTATCTGTATGCCATTTATCTCTGTAGGCCTCTAAGGTCTTAAGTGCTTGTGAACTCGGTTGACGAGTATATCCGGGGCGAGTCTTTGACTCGCGGGTTATACCACTATGCATATCACTAATGATCAAGATTTTCTTCATTTCAATTCTAAAATTCTTTTTTCCAAGTATTCCTTGTTATTCTTGCTGGGTTCATCGAGGATTTCTTCGAAGAGGGCGTTGAGCGTTTCGCCAATCTTCTTGCTTGGAGTAATATCTAGGATTCGCATAACATCCGCTCCATTTACTGCAAGGTCTTTTAGCGACAATGGCTCATAAAACTGTTCGCCAATTCTCTTCTGAAGTTCTGTTAGCCTCCAGCTAGTCGCCTTACTTCCGCCACCAACTCTATCGCCGATACGCAATGCGATCATGTCATTGATATTTTCCTTACCAACTCTTCTGATAAATCTCCTCACTCCTGCATCGGTCATTTCTTCGGTATAGCTAAACATGTGCCAGCGAACGAGCGTAAATACGCGATCGCAATCTCGCTTACTTAGTCGTAGCCTAGCGGCAATTGCTTTGGCAGTTCTAGCACCAGTTACCTCATGATTGTAAAAAGTTACACCCCTTACTCCCTGTGAAACTGCAACAATAGGCTTGTCGACATCGTGAAGTAGGGTAGCTAGTCGTACCACGGGGTCTGGCGATGCACAAGCTCGCAAAGCCTCGATAGAATGGGTAAAAACGTCGTAGATATGATGACCAGCCTGTTTTACACCCTTGGTCAACAAGATTTCCGGCATCACAACTTGAAGGATTCCCGTATTGGCCATAAGTAATATTCCATCTGCGCTGTGTTCGGTAGATAACAGTTTCATGGTCTCGGCGCCGATTCGTTCCCACGAAATATCCTTAAGATTAAGTGCCTTTTCTTTGATTGCGTTAAGTGTATTTTCTTCTATCGCAAATCCAAGCTGCGCTGCGATCCTTACAGCCCGCAGTATCCTAAGCGCATCTTCTTCAAAGCGCATGGCGGGATCACCGACGGCTTTTATGATCTTCTTATCTAGATCGTCTAGTCCATGATAAGGATCAATAATTTCACGCTCTTCACCAACAATCCGAAGAGCAATGGCATTTACCGTAAAGTCTCTTCGCTGCAAGTCTTCTTCAACTGTTTTGCCCCACGCCACGTTATCTGGCCTTCTTCTGTCGCTATACTCACTCTCACTGCGATAGGTAGTAATATCAAAAATCATTTCATCAGCAGTAGCTTCATCAAGCATCCCAAACTGAGTTTTTAGGTGTTTGGCGGCAATCATCACGGTTCCAAAAGCATTATCATAAAAACTTTCAGAGAAAAGCGGGAGCATTTGTTCAGGTGTTGCGTTAGTTGTCACATCCCAGTCGGTAGAAGACAAACCAAGTAGTAGATCTCTTACAGCTCCTCCGACCACATAAGCCTCGTAACCATTGGCTTCTAGAGTATCAACAATTCGTATCGCTAAATGATTAATCATTAACTGCATATGGATATTATAAAGTACAATTGACGAATATGCAGATTACTACCCATGCCACAGTTGGAGCTTCCGATAGCACTCAAGATATCATCGAGCAAATTTTGCGTATACGAGGAGTAGGGAAGGATGAAGAAAAAGAGTTTTTGAATCCAGTTTTGCCAGATTTATCAGATCTTATTGCCCAATTAGGCATAGATATTATTCAATTGGATCATGCCAAATCGATTGTTGACCAAGCGATTGCGCAAGGCCAAAAAATCTGTGTATATGGTGATTATGACGCAGATGGCATTACCGCGACCGCAATTATGTGGCTTACGCTAAGTAAGCTCGGCGCAAAAGTATTACCCTTTATCCCCAGTCGTACTCGTCATGGATATGGATTGTCCGACGCATCAGTCGCCGAGCTACTTTCGGGGCAAGGATTTGCAAATTCCAAATATCGCGATTTTGTTCCAGATATTATTATTACTGTTGACAATGGCATCGTTGCCTCCAAGCAAATTCAAAAACTAGTGGGTGCTGGTAAAAAAGTAATTTTGACCGATCATCACCAACCTACAGATTCTCTCCCAAATTGTGATGCGCTCATTCATACGATCAAAACCTCAGGGGCAGGAATTTCCTGGGTTGCTGCGCGCTATTTTTCCAAAGACGCCACTTTCGCCAAAGAAAGAATAGATCTTGCTACCATCGGCATAGTCGCCGATCAAATGCCTGTCATTGGCGTCAATCGAGGGGTAATAAAGTATGGGCTCAAAGCAATTGAGCAAACCAATCTTTTGGGATTGCGCACGATTCTTTCAAACGCCGGTATCGCCGGCAAGGCTCTTACTACATACGACATTAATTACGTCATTGGCCCAAGAATTAATGCGGTAGGTAGGATCGACGATGCTCTTGCCGCCCTTAGGCTACTATGCACTGGTAACAAGCAGGTGGCAGATGAGCTTAGTCAAAGTATGGAGCTGCTCAACAAAGAACGCCAACAACTTACAGATTCTGCAATTGAGGATGCACTAAAACACATTGACGATAACAAAATCACAATTGTTGCTTCAGCAGATTATCATCATGGTGTCATCGGGCTTATTGCAGGCAAGTTAGCCGAAAAAACCCACAAACCTGCGATTGCTATGAGTATAGACGGCAATTTGGTAAAGGGATCTGCTAGATCGGTAACAGGGGTTAATGTAACCGAACTTCTCCGAAAGCACGCTGGGTTGTTAAGTGGTGTAGGTGGGCACGAACAGGCAGCTGGGTTTTCGCTCCCAATAGCTAATCTTGATGAGTTTATTTCTGCTTTAACAGAAGATGTAAACACAAATATTGGCGATGACTTATTGCAAAACACAACAATAGTAGATTTGGAGATTCCTATTACATCAACATCACTCGAATTGGCAAGCGCTGTAGAACGACTCGAGCCATATGGCATAGGTAATATCAAACCACGCTTTGTATCGTTTAATCTCAATGTTCTCGAAGATCGTGCTATGGGAGACGGTGGCAAGCACCACAAACTAACAATAGAATGCAAAGGGAAGTCACGCACCGCCATTTGGTTTAATGGCCAGCCAATTACAAAAGCAATCAAAACTCTTATTTATTCACTCAATATTAACAACTGGAAAAACAAGAAAGAATTGCAATTGGTAGCCTCATATGTCGAAATTTAGCTCGGTACTATTATCATATTCAACTCATCATCTATTGTGGGTAGTATTGTTGATTATTATTTTTTACCCTGGTCAAAATGGCTTACAAAATATTGTAATAACGCCACATGACCCAATATTGTTACCAAGCTTGAGCAATCTTTCACCTTATCCAATAAAAGACGGCACAGCCGCCCCGAGCCTTACCGCCAATGCGGTTGTGGTACAAGACGCAATCGGCAGGTCAATGCTTTACGAGCGAAATGCACAAACCCCCATGCTGCCAGCCAGTACTACCAAACTCATGACGGCTCTTGTTGCTCTTGATATGTATCCCGATTTGGGATCAGAGCTTACAGTCAAAGTCGAAGATCGCACTCTTGGCCAAACCATGGAGCTCAAAAAAGGCGAGGTACTAACAGCCAAGAGTTTGCTAGCAGGGCTACTTATTCGCTCCGGCAATGATGCGGCACTTACTCTAGCCAACAACTCTCCTCATGGGTATGAAGGGTTTGTTATAGCAATGAATGCCAAGGCAAAAGAATTGGGGTTAACAGGCACCAAGTATAAAAATCCTTCTGGACTCGAGCAATATGATCACATCACAACCGCTCGTGATCTGGCAATTCTTATCACTGAGGTAGTCAAGCACGAAGAGTTAACCTCGCTTATGCTATTACCTCACCTTTTAGTCAAAGATGTAACCGGGGCTCACGTGCACGCGTTGGAGACTACAGATCAGTTGCTTGGGGTTATCCCAGGGATTAAGGCCGCCAAAACTGGGTTTACAGAAAATGCAGGAGAGTGTTTAGTTACTTATGTCGAGCGTGATGGCCACGCCATAGTTACGGTTGTGCTACGCTCTGGCGACCGCTTTGGCGAAACAGCCAAGCTTATTGACTGGGCGTATGCTCATCATACCTGGCTTGTACCTCCTGAGCTTTGATTATTGCGATGATATAATACACATATGTCTGAATACGAAACAAACATGGAAGCAGTCCCCTCTTCGGGTGGTTATTCTTCAACAAAAAATGTCACCTTAAAAGATGCAGTTGAAATGGGGGAGTATGATCCAGAATACTTATCAAGATTTGCTGAGTGGCATACATTAAGTAAAACCATGCAATGGAGTTTTATTGAAAAGGCATTAGATAATGCTGAGCGGCATTTAGTGCAACAGTGGGCTGTGGTCAACAACGTTCTAGACTTTCGCCTCAAACCAGAGTTGCAAATAGCATTGCGAAATATCGAAGCCAAAAGACACAAAGTACTAGATGATAGAGAAAAATTACTCCTCAAGTATTCCAGCCAATGAAAACTATAGGCATTACCTGGCGATATTACATTTTCTCATTTTTATCTGGTTTATCTTTTTACACTGCCGCACTCGTTCCTTTTTATACCAACTGGGGTCATATTTCATTAACTCAAGTACAGTTTTTGCAAGCATGGCTAATGATCTGGGCATTTGTCCTTGAAATACCTACAGGGGTGATTGCTGATAAGTTTGGTAGAAAATACTCGGTAGCAATAGGTTGTTTATTCATATTTATCTCATTTTTAGTTTATGGAACATTCCCATACTTTATGGCATTTCTAGTAGCAGAATTCTTTGCAGCTTTGGGTATGGCATTGATGTCTGGTGCGAGTGAAGCCTTGCTCTATGACTCTTTAAAAGAAGAGAATAAAACCAAAGATTTCAAAAACATATTTGGCAAGTCATTTTCCATCGGTCAAATTTCAGCAATAATTTCGGCTCCGATTGGGGGATATATTGCTTCAAAATATGGATTAAATATTCCAATGTTGGTAACTTCAATCCCAGCACTTATTTCCACATTGTTGATATTAACAGTCAAAGAACCATCTATCATTAAGATAAAATCGGCAAATACTAGATATTCAGAAATTGCCAAAAACGGTATTAATTCTCTAATTAAAAATAAACAATTAATGTTATTGGCATTAAATGGAATACTAATATATACCGGCGTATATTTTGTAATATGGCTTTACCAACCTTTATTGCAACAATTGGGCGTCAATATCGTATATTTTGGATTCATAAGATCAATATTTTCAGTATCGGGAATAATCTTTGCGACTAATTTACCAAAATTTGAAAAATTATTTGGATCACGAAAAAATTATTTTAATCTAACAGCAATTACTTCAATCTTATCTCTATCTTTTATTATCATTTATCCATCGATCATTACAATTATCTTGGCAATAATCATTCTTGGGGGGATTGGCCAGGCAAGATTTATGGCTCTTAATTCATACATGAATGAATTGGTTCCTTCAGCCCAAAGAGCAACCTCCCTATCCGCTATCTCAATGCTAAATCGACTTATTCTTATTGTGCTCAATCCTGTTGTTGGCTATGTGGCGGATCAATCTATTCGGGGTGCCTTCGTAATCATATGCATTATATCTATATTGGCAGTAATTATTGTTCCATTACACTTTTCAAACGTTAAAAAACAAACAATTAAGCTTTAAGTTATAATAACAAGCATATGATCAAACACACAGCTATCAATCAACTAAAATCTCATCTTGGCGAGGTAATAACTATTGCCGGCTTTGTGCACGCCTTCAGGGATCAAGGTAAGATCAAGTTCGCCCGCATTCGCGATGCTTCGGGGAGCATTCAACTTGTCATCCTCAAAAACTATGAATCTGCTTTTAAAGCAGAGCTTACTATCGAGTCAGTGGTATTGGTTACAGGGTTAGTCAAAGAAGCGGGGCAAGTCCCAGAAGGCATCGAAATTGAGGCGCAAGAATTTGTCGTTCTTAGTGAGGCAGCATCAATTCTCCCAATTCCCGTCGCAGCCGAGAAGGGAGCTGACGAGGTTGATATCGTCAATAGATTGGATTATCGCTGGCTCGACCTACGAAAACCCGAGAATCAAAAGATTTTTTATGTATGGACAGAGCTAGAGGCCGGTATGCGAGAGTACTTGTTCAAAGAAGGCTTTACCCAGATTTACGCTCCCTCATTTATGAGTACCGCAAGCGAAAGCGGCGCCGAAGTTTTTGAGGTTAAGTATTTCCAAACCAAGGCTTATCTTGCACAGTCACCTCAATTTTACAAACAAATGGCAATCGCAAGTGGCATAGAAAAAGTATTTATGGTTGGTCCAGTTTTTCGAGCTGAGCTAAGTTTTACCACTCGCCATATGACCGAGTTTACTGGCTGGGATTTTGAGTTTGCTTATGTAGATAGCCATCATGACGTGATGGATATGGAAGAGGCCGCACTCAAAAGTGGCTTCGCCAGACTCAAGGCAAAAGGTTTAATAGAAGAAGAAATTACGGTACCATTTACTCGTCTCACTTTGGCAGAAGTCAAAGCCAAGCTCGCCACAAAGGGTATCCCGAGCGAAAAGGTCCATGATCTTTCTCCAGTGGAGGAGCGCGAGATTAGTGCCCTAATAAAAGAGGAGACTGGGAGCAACTTCCTTTTTGTAACCGACTATCCAATAGCCGCTCGCCCTTTCTATCACATGCGCCACGAGGACAATCCAGGGCTTACCAAGAGTTTTGATTTGCTTTATAAAGGGCTTGAGATCACAACGGGAGCGCAGCGCGAACATCGGATAGACGTGCTCACCAAGCAGGCTCAGGAAAAGGGGATGGATGAAAAGTCACTAGCCGATTATCTCAACTTCTTCCGTTTTGGTTGTCCTCCGCATGGTGGGGTTGGTATCGGCCCAGGCCGTATAGTGCAACAAATCTTGGGGCTAGCTAGCGTCAAAGAAGCAACTTTCTTGCCAAGAGACGTCAAGCGCCTAAGGCCATAATCTTATTCCACCCATTTATCCGAGACGGCAGGAACATATCCTACAAATCCTTCATCCCCCTCAAAAAGGTATACTGGCTGCAAAAATTGTTGCGGAATATCTGAGTCGTAGTAAGCCATATTTACATCTCTCACCGTTACACTATCTGCACCTTGTCGGTAGGCCGCCACGTAGCCTCCGCCGTTTTGCATTCTATTCCATGCTTCGGTAGGCGTTATTAATGGGTAGCTGGCAAATTGTTCTAAGTCCACAGGGAAGTAATTGTAGTCTACGCGCACAAATTGACGCGCATCTTCTCTTTGAAAAGCGAGGACTGCAGATATCAATCCCTTATCGGGCGATGGGCTTACTACCTTTGTATCTGCAACCGGTGCGCGAAAAAGATTTACTCTCAAAAATTGCGCCTTAGACAAAGATGGTGCGCTAGTAAGCTCGCCGCTATCAGCTTTTAGGGGTTGTATGTTGTGTGTTCCCTTTTGCAAGTCTTGTGACAAAAGTTCGATTCTTGATAAAAAGTTATAAACTTGATCAACTGCTTGATTCTCATCCAAGTATAGCGTTGCCGTTTCAAATGATTGATCTTGTTGCCATTTGCGATCCAATATAAATGCGCCGGTAATAATATTCATAGTTAGAGACGAATCTATCGAGCTCGACATATCCCATCGATAATCAGTTTCTGAAAGTTTAGTTGGTTCGGTAATAAAATCTAGTTTGGCCCCCAGATCTTTTGCAACACTATATGCCAACAAACTTGGTTTTTTGATAGGCATAAAAAATACTTTGTATTGATCAGGGAGGGCGGTAGGCAAGCTGCCCGTGCGTGTCTCTAGTTTGTAGGTAAATTTGGGAACATCTTTTTGTGGAAAAAGAAGTTTGGGTAATTTGCCAAACTTAACATCGGGTGGTGGTGGTGGGTCAGGATGTAGTGCCTTCCAATAGGCGAGGCTAGCAACCAATATTACTCTCCCAACCATCAAAAAAACCAAGGCAATCCCGCCAAATTTGATTACTTTGCGTGCAACACTAGCAACATCAGACAATTTAGACATAGCTCTAGTATATAGTATATAATAAACACCATGACTATACGAACACGTATTGCACCAAGTCCTACAGGCATTGCTCACTTGGGTACTGCTTATATCGCCATGCGCAATTACGCAATAAGCAAGCAAGGTAGTGGCCAGTTCGTTATTCGCATCGAAGATACCGATCGTGGCCGTTATGTCGAGGGTGCAGTAGAAGTTATTTTTGAGGCAATGAAGTGGCTAGGCATCCCCAATGACGAAGGTCCAAATGTAGGTGGCCCATATGCCCCATATACTCAATCAGAGCGCTTGCCAATATATCAGGAAAAAGCCAAAGAGTTAGTTGCCAAAGACAAAGCCTATTACTGTTTCTGCACCAAAGAAAGGCTCGACGAAGTTCGTGCCGCCCAAAGCGCCGCCAAAGAGCTGCCTCGGTATGACAAGTTTTGTAGACATCTTACCAAAGAGCAAGTCCAGGAAAAGTTCGATGTCCAAACCCCATTTGTAATTCGTCTCAAGGTCCCCGAATCTGGTGTCACTATTTGCCAGGATGCTGTGCGTGGAGCAGTCGAGTTTCAAAATAGCGGTATTGATGATCAGGTACTAATCAAGTCCGATGGTTACCCCACCTATCATTTAGCAGTAGTTGTCGACGATTATCTTATGCAGATTACCCATATTATTCGAGGTGAAGAATGGTTGTCTTCGACTCCCAAGCATGTAATTATTTATCAAGCTTTTGGGTGGGAGCTACCCATCTTTGCTCATCTTCCAGTCATTCGCAATGTTGATCATAGCAAAATGAGCAAAAGAAAAAATGATGTAAGCATTCTTTCGCACCGCGATCGTGGTTATCTACCAGAGGCTCTCAACAACTTTATGGCTCTTATGGGTTGGTCTCACCCCGACAAAAAAGAAATCTTTAGTTTGGACGAATTTTTGGAAAAATTTACTCTAGAGCGCGTCACTCTCACTGCTCCTGTTTATGATATTGAAAAGCTTAATTGGCTTAATGGCCAGTACATTCGCGCTTTATCTAATGACGAATTAATCAATAGGCTAGCGCCCTTTGTTCCCAGCGACTGTCCCAAAGAGCTTGTAGGGAAAATCCTCCCTCTTATCAAAGAGAGGCTTGTAACCCTCAAAGATTTTGAGAGTCTTACCGACTTCTTCTATCGCGACATCACAGTTGACCAGGGCATCCTTACCAAAAAATCCACGGCCGAGGAGGTACAATCCCAACTATCTCAAACCATGGCCATATTTCACTCAATCGACGAAAATAACTGGAATGTAGAACAGCTCGAAACTTCTGTGCGCGATCTTGCGATTAGTAAAGAATGGAAACCTTCTCAGTACTTTATGATGCTTCGTGTAGCAGTAACCAGCAAAACCGCCACGCCACCACTTTTTGAAACAATGGTTGTGTTAGGTCGTGACAAAGTTCTTAAGCGCCTCATCAAGACTCATTAGTGTAGCTTCAGCTTCATTTCTCAATTTAATCTCAACTTGCTCGCCAGTCTTCTCCGACACTACCATTCGTATGGGATTGCCAATAAGATCTGCATCAGCAAACTTCTGCCCAGCTCCCGCATCAACCCTATCATCAAACAATACTTCTACCCCGATCTTGGTTAACTGTTCATAAATCTTCTCGGCGCGTGGTATAACCTCAGTTGATTTGCCAGCAATTGCGATTAGTTGTACAGCAAATGGCGCTACGTTCTTGGGCCAAATAATACCTCTTTCATCATGGAAAGTCTCAACCAACACTCCCATAGTTCGGCTTATCCCAATACCATAGCTACCCATGATAGGATATTTTTTCGTGCCGTCATTATCAATAAAAGTCACATCAAAAGCTTTGCTATATTTTTGACCTAAGTCAAAAATATTTCCAAGCTCTGCTGCTGTTGCTGCTGCCAGTTCACTATTACCACATTTGGGGCATTTATCACCTATTTTGTAAGTAGTAATATCATCTACGTTTACACAATAGTCACAAGATTTACAGTACAAAATATTTGCTTCACCAGCATCTGTCAGTACTTCAAATTCATAACTGATTTTTTCGGTGAACGCACCACCAGAGGCTTCGGTTACCTTGGCAGTAAGTCCAAGTCGTTTAAAAACCTTTAGATAAGCTTCTTTGACTACAGCATAATACTTATCAAATTCTTCTTGGTTTGCTTGCCAGCTATACATATCTTTCATGAGAAATTCGCGGCCTCGTAGTATCCCCGCCTTACTACGCAACTCATCGCGAAACTTCCATTGAATATGGTAGATCGATAGGGGGAGGTCTTTTACGTTGTGGATCCATTCTTTGGCAAGTGGAGTTACCACCTCCTCATGGCTTTGCGACAGTGCATGCTCTTTTCCAGTACGACTCTTCAGTTTGAATAGTACGTCGATATTGTCCCATCCACCAGTTTGTTTCCAGATTGCAGCAGGATGAAGCATGGGCATAAGTACTTCTTGGCTTCCAATGGTATCCATTTCTTCACGAACAATCTTGCTAATATTATTGAGCACTCTCAGTCCCAGTGGTGAGTAAGTATACACACCAGCCATTAGCTGGCGTACAAATCCACCCTGCACAAGCAGTTTGTGGTTAATAGTTTCTGCATTTGCAGGGGGAGTTCGCAGCGTCTTGGTAAAAAGTTGTGAATATTTCATATTGGTTGATTTTACCACTCCAAGGCGAGCAAATCATCAAAAATTGGCTTTACCATTGCCTCGTTTATTTCTGTTACTTTGATTGGTGTCAAAATCTGCACATATCTTTCAAGTTCCGCTCCCCACACAGTTTCTGGCCTATTACTTCCTGGATAACGAGTTATCAAGTCTTTGATTCGCTCATAAAGAGTTACCACTCCATTTAGGTCAACTCGCAAATCGCTATAAAGCACCATCAAAGCTGGCTTATTGATGTTTTCCAAAATCAATTTTTCATTCTTAATGTCATAACAAGAGCTCTCTATCTTTAGAATATCAACATACTCCTCAAACCCAAGCTCTCTTAGAATAGAGTATGTTGCCTCGTGAGCTTCTTGCCCATATTTCTCCCAAAATATCTTTTGTTCTTCTATCCAAAAAGGATCTGATAAGTCCGTAAATTTTGCCATATTACCCATATCATGCAAAAGACATGCTCTAACTGCTTTATTGGCAAGCACGCTATCATCCCAGGACTTTGTGATTAGCTTGGTCACGCCAGCCACACGCAGCTGATGCTTGATCAGTTGTGGCATAAGTTTGTATTGTTTATAGATATCGCTGGTTTTCATCTGTAGTAATGATACCATTAAGCTATGGATCAATTTTGGCTTATTACTAGTTTTGTCACATTCATCATCTTTATTACCACATATTTTTTTGCGGTAGCTCTCAGAAACAATGGTATTGTCGATATAGTTTGGGGTTTGGGCTTTGTCGTTATTGCATATTTTAGCTATCTACTTAGTGGTCATGCCGACAGGTCAACAATAATCCTACTTCTCGTCACAATCTGGGGGTTCCGCCTTGCGCTACATATTTTTGCGCGAAATTTTGGTCGGGGAGAGGATTTCCGCTATGGCCAAATGCGAGTGAGTTGGGGCTCGGCGTGGGTTGTTCGCAGCTTTCTTCAGATATATCTCGTTCAGTGGTTTTTGATGCAACTTGTATCAGCCCCAATTGTTTTAGCGGGACATAGTGCTGGTAGTCTTTCGTGGCTAGATCTAGTTGGCATAGTTATTTGGCTAACTGGTTTATATTTTGAGGTAGTCGGGGATGCGCAACTCGCCAACTTTATTAAAAACAAAAAAAACAAAGGCAAACTTATGACAACTGGTCTTTGGAGTTATACGCGCCATCCCAATTACTTTGGCGAGGCAACTCTTTGGTGGGGCATTGCCACAATTGCTTATTCTGGTACAAGTAATCCTCTCGTTTTCCTAGGTCCCGCAGTAATCAACTTTTTATTATTATTTGTTTCTGGTGTTCCACTTCTAGAAAAAAAATATAAAGGTAGGAAAGATTGGGAGAGCTACTGTCGCAAAACTTCGGTATTTATTCCACTTCCGTCACGCAAGTAATAATTAATTAGGAGGATCAACTATGCGCAATTTACTAATAGGCATGTTTATTATGCTCGCATTAATCGTAGGCGGTCTGGCCTACATTGGAGTTGTTCCCGGGCTTTCTCCTCTGCTTGCCAAACCGATCGATCTTGGGATACAACCAAGCCTTGCAGTGGTAGAGCAGTTTGATCCTTCAGTTAGAATGAAGAGTGAACTACCTGGAGGAGTTATTCCAGCTGGCCGAGATGGTATCTATAGCGGTAGCAAATCAATAAATCTTAGTGTCAATAGTGCCCAGGCATCATCAGTCTTCTTGTATTGGAAGCATGTCGATAGTCGCACCCCATTGAGTAACGTTCAAGTCCGCTTTAATGCAGATGGCACGGCTGAAGCAAGTGGCATTTTGGAGTTAGGGACAGCAATAGGCATGGCCCAAACACTTGGATACACCAATGATCAGATAGGGCAAGCCAAGAAATATGTAAGCTTTGTCAATGGCAACCTTCCCTTTTACGTCAAAGGTACAGGCAACGTAAAAAATAATATTGTTACCCTAAATCCAACGAGCTTCCAATTGGGTCGCGTCGCTGTCCCAGAGGGAATAATGACTCCTGCAGCACGCGCGGTAGAGGATATGGCGATGCGCCGTATGCGCCAACTTTCTGGCTTAGATATAAAAGAGGCAACTATTATAGATGGCAAGCTCAAGGTGGTAGGTACTATCCCAGAGATGATTAAGTAATATTTTACAACTGATACTTCCAGTCCATAGCCCTTCCAAGTATTGGATGGTAAAATATCATCACGCTTACGCTACGGGATAACCCGCCTGCAGAAGCTATAATGCGGGATAATGAAGTGGTATCATGCGACACTCTGAATGTCGTCTCCTAGGTTCGAATCCTAGTCCCGCAACAAGTTAGGAATGTTGGTCGAAAAATTGTCCGCGCGCCAGGCGCCCCGCCCCGCCTGGAGCGCTGAATATCCCTGGATTTTGTAATTTGCAGACAATTGACGATCACGCAGAATGAAGGTCGAGCCGACAGTTTTGGCCATGATGAGCAAATCATGGCCTTGAGTTTTCGCGCGCGCGATTTGGTGCGCTTGTAGCGCACCATTCACAAAGTCACTAAAAGGTTCGAGCCACTCGACCCCTTTAGCTTCCAGGGTCTTTATTTGGTCGGTGAGAGTGGCTCGATATTCCACCAGTTTGTTTTTCTTGTCCATGTATTCTGCCGAGGAGATTACTTTGTCCAAGTAACCCTCAAGCAGTCGATCTATTTGTTCTGTAGTTTTGGTTAATTGTTGCTTGAGGGTTGTAATCTCCTCGGCAGATTTACTTCGTTCTTGTTCTGCGTCATGCTGTGCCCACTCGTTGAATTTGGTAGCCGCAAACGGAGAGAGTGAGGCGCGACCCACAATGTCGTGCAGTTGCGGCACGAGGGAGGCTTGCTCAACATATTTTTGGGAGCATACGCCTCGTTTCTTGGAACAGCGATAGTAGACATACTCCACGTCACGGTTGGTACGGCGGTAGTGCTTGTTGTGTTTCTCGGCGGTGATAGAGGCGCCACACTCTCCACACTTAGCGAGACCTAGATAGTCAAAGCTATGTTTGACTATCTTCTGTTTGCGGCTATGCTTTGCCACGGCGAGTTGGCAAACATCAAAAAGTTTCTTGGAGATTAGTGGTTGATGTTTGCCTTCGTACAACTCGCCATTAAACCGCATGACGCCGTAGTAGAAGGGATCAGTCAGTATCCGCTTCACTTTATCCAAATGAAGTGTCGTACCAGAAGGATTACGGATACCATGATCCGTTAGATATCTCCCGATATCTACATAAGTGTAGCTACCAGTTGCAAACTGCTTGAACGCTTTAGTCACATAAAGTGATCTTTTTTTGTCTACATGGATCGTTTTGGTTCCTGGGTCGTTGAGATAACCAAAGGGTGCTTTGTTTGGCCAGTTACCCATGCGTAGTTTTTGGCGGTTGCCACGCTTCACGTTCTCGCTTAGGTTATCGACATAATACTTGGACTGGCCAAACGCGATCGAGAGCATAAACTTGCCTTGCGGGGTATTCTCGAACCAAAACGAGGGGAATTTGAGGTCAAGCAGTTTGCCTGTGTCCAGCATATAGACTATTTGCCCGCCGTCAATCGAGTTGCGAGCCAATCTATCGGCGTGCCACGACACAATACCTTGGGCTTCTCCACTATCTAACATTCGTAACATGCGGGCAAATTCATATCTCCCTGGTTTCTTGGCTGTTTTGGATTCGGTGATCCACTCGACAATCTCCAAGTGTTCCCGCTCGGCAAACTCCTTCAGTTCCGCCACCTGCGCCTCGATAGACAATATTTGGCGGTCTGGCTCATCAGTTGATTTGCGACAGTATGCAATGTATTTGATCATAAGAGTAAGAACTCACTATTTGTGTTTAACATTTTTACGTTTTTCTTCTTTTTTCATTTTGCGTGATCGTCAATTGTCTGCAAATTACAAAATCCAGGGATATTCAGCGCTCCAGGCGGGGCGGGGCGCCTGGCGCGCGGACAATTTTTCGACCAACATTCCTAACTTGTTGAGGGTTTACGAAAAATGTCGAAGCTCATTTTGTTGAGCTCGGTCGCCTCTGGCGACCTCGCGGTTTCGACTGCTCGGCGCCCCTGCCCGCCGGGCAGTCGTGTATCAAAACTGTCGGCTCGACCAGTCCGCCTTAGGCGGACTAAAAGAAGAAAAACGTAAAAATGTTAAGGTGCTTGTGTACTTACAGAATATCAAAATTCTCACAACTTTTCATAAAAAAGATATAGAATAGTGAAATGCGAGATAAAAACATCATTCTGTATCTGATCTACCAATTTATTTTCGGCTTATATCCCATTATTCCTATCATGTCATTGTTTTTCCTTGCAAAAAGTTTGAGTTTTGGTGATATTGGGATTTTGTTTGCCGTATTTTCACTCACTGGTTTTTTATTTGAGATACCCACAGGATATATTGGTGACAAATATGGGAGGAAGTATAGCGTCATGGTTGGATTAGCCATTCTTGCGATAACTGCCTACATTTGGACACTATTAAATTCAGTTTTTGTATTCGCAATTTTTGAGCTATGTGACAAAACGTGTTGGTTTTCGACCCTGTTTCGTCCTCAAAAA
>JBAXNV010000022.1:0-16386 GCA_037133595.1 bacterium | reverse complement strand
TTGGAAACAGGTAGTTTCTGCCGGACAATCAACGCAAAATGCTACTTAAGCTGAAGGTCGCGTAAAAAGTTGGCAAACTCTGTTTCACTATTGAGGGTTGATAGTGCGCGTGTGAGACTATACATATCTTTATGCTAACACACAAACTTACTGAATAATCATCAATACTGTTGCGGTTGTGGATTGAGAATTTTTCTCGGCAGTATAGATCACTCGGCTGTTGAGAGTAAGATCTTTGATTGTTAAGCTTGATTTATCTTTGGATTTGATAATAACGTCTTCATTGAGCGTTAGAAGAATATCTTCACCAGATGAGTTGAGTGTGATGGTTTTGTTTTTGATTTCAATAATTTGGCCATAACCACTAACTTTGGAGCTAGTACTAAGTGGAGAAACACTTGCGATTAGACGCCTACCTTCGAGTACATTATCTTCTTTGAATGTTCCCATTGCTATTAGATAGTCGTCGATACGAACATTTTCGAGTTTGATGGGTATGTTTCCTGGACTTCGGAGTAAAGTTGTGTTGTCGCTTATTACTACTTGTTTCTTACCGTCTTTCGTCTCGACAATGAGAGTTTTTTGGATTACATCCTTGATAACACCGACTATTGCTCTATACGAAGATATCGGAACTGCTGAAGGAGAAGCTGTTTGCTCTACATTGTTTAATGTAACCTTGAGACGTTCTTTAAGAGTTTCGGTAATTTGATTGTCGGTTGGAGTGACTATTGGAGAAGGAGATGTAGTAACTACAGCAAGCGTGTGAAAGATGAACGAGGGGGATAGAACAACTAATAGAAGTAGTGCGAAAATGACGGATGATATAAGGAGAAGTAGATTTTTCTGCATAGACGAGGATTTACTCTATCACAAATCGGCGGCGGTGTATACCAGATTAAGCGTTTTTTCAGTCTTGTCACCTTGAGGTGTATAAGAAGTTACAACAATGATGTTGACACCTTTTACTAGGCTAATTTCTTGAGTAAAATTACCCAACTCATTGGGAACAATAATATATTCGTTTTTTTCAGTAAGAATAGTAATATAAGTATTAAGTTGAGTTGCGCCAGTAAGCTCGAGCTTGGATGTTGTGACGACACTATTATCTATAGGCGAAGTAATCTTGAGAAGAAGATTATTGTTGGCAATTACCGTTTTTGCTGATGTGATGAGTGGGGTGGGAGTGGGGGTACGATGAGCTTCTAGAGCTGATTTGGCGCGATAAATCCCACCAATGATAACGGCCCCAATAAGGAGACCTATAAAAACTGCTACGGAGATTTCTTTTTTCACTTGCATGTCTTCCACAGTCTAACTTCCAGGCTAAATTATGTCAATATGCAGAAGGTGTGATAACATATAGTTCATGGAAATACTTAGACTTTCACCTTCGACTTTTCGTTTAAAAACTAAAACAATCGTTGTTTCTCTGGATAATAACGTTTCGATTAATGCTAAAGCAAAATCATTTGAAATTATAGAACCAGGTGAATATGAAGTTGAAGGGGTATCTGTATTTGGATTTGGGATTGCGCTAGATAAGGTTGCTTACTTAATCCAAACAGAAGGTCTTCGCATTGTGTACCTGAACAAGGTACAACAAGAACTAACTGAATCGCAGATTGAAGAATTTGGTAGGGTAGATGTGCTTATGGTTTCTGCGGGAAGCAGCGCTGTAAAAATGGTGGAAGCATTGGAACCTACCTATGTCTTGCCGTTTGAACTAGATGTGCCAGTTACTAGTTTTGTAGCGGCATATGAGAGGGGAAGTCGAGAAGCAAGTAGTCTAAGTGTAAGCATTGCAACTCTCCCTCAAGATCTTACAGAAGTTGTAGTGTTAAGTCAGAGCTAAGATGATAGAATCACTCAATGAGTACTGTTAAAGTCCCTCCACACAGTGATGATGCAGAAACTTCTGTTTTGGGTTCGATTCTGATCGATACTAATGCAATAGTACAAGTATCGGAATTTTTGCGACCAGAACATTTTTATCAAGCCAAACATACTGATATATATGACGCAATGCTACTCTTGTACGAATTGAGAGAGCCAATTGATTTGGTTACTTTACCTGAAAAATTGCGAAGTCTAAAAAAATTAGCAGGTGTTGGTGGAGTTGCGTACCTTTCATCTTTGGTTGAAGAAGTGCCAAGCGCGGCTAATGTGAGGCATTATGGTGAAATTATTCGAGATTATGCTAGTAGACGATCTTTGATATCTGGTGGAAGCGAAATGATAGAGATGGGCTACGACGAAGCCCAGCCGATTATCCAGATTTTGGATGCTGCTGAGCAGAAAGTTTTCTCCTTGTCGCAATCGAATGTAAAACAGGGGTTTGTACAACTAAAAAGTGTACTTTCTGAATCATTTGACAGACTCGATGAATTGCACAAAAGATCTGATAGCCTAAGAGGTGTCGCTACGGGATTGGCTGATCTTGATAACTGTTTGGCAGGACTGCAAGATTCTAACCTTATTATATTAGCTGCACGACCTGGCATGGGTAAAACTGCACTTGCTCTTAATACTATTGCATTAAATGCGGCGGTTAATAGCAAAGTGCCTGTTGGGTTTTTCTCACTTGAAATGAGTAAAGAAGAGCTTGTAGATCGTTTATTGGTTGCACAAGCAGAAATTGATGCATGGAAGCTAAAGACAGGCAAGCTTGGACCTTCAGAATTTGAAAAAATCTCAGAAGCGATGGGAATACTTGCAGAGGCACCATTGTTTATCGATGATACCCCTGGCATTTCGGTTCTTGAAATGCGAACTAAAGCTAGGCGACTGAAGGCAGAGCACAATCTAGGATTGGTTATTGTTGACTATTTACAACTTGTAAAAGGTCGCAATCTCGAGAATAGAGTACAAGAAGTTGCTGAGATTTCGCAAGGACTCAAAAATCTAGCTCGAGAGCTAAAAATACCCGTAATTGCGCTTTCGCAATTATCTCGTGCGATTGAGAATCGAGGGGCGGGGAGCTCGCCACAACTTTCGGATCTGCGCGAGTCGGGATCGATCGAGCAAGATGCCGACGTGGTGATGTTCTTGTACCGCGAAGATGCAGAAGATCTTGAAAATGTGAAACTTAATATTGCCAAACATCGTAATGGAGCGTTGCGTACAATTGATCTACGTTTCCGTGGCGATCGAGTGCGATTTTATGGAGTAGACAAACAACACGGATAATTTAATGTGGTGCCTGGGGAGGGACTCGGACCCTCAAGGTTGTTAAGACCACAAGTTTTTGAGACTTGCGCGTATACCAATTCCGCCACCCAGGCTTGCAAGTTATTATACCTTCGATTAACGAAAATACCAAAGTAGGATTACCAATAGAATCTGAGGTATAAGACCATCTAGAGGACGTGGAATTGAGTGATGAAAAATGTGATGAAAGTAATTAATGGGTTTGAGCAAACAAGGTTCTTTTTTAAGAAAATTGCGAGGAGCCTCTAGAAAATCTGGAAGTAAGCCAATAAAGGCGCCCCAAATGGGGGAGAGACTTAGAATCTGAAATTTGGCATCATGAATTTGGGGGATTGATGAGGGATACATTGCAAGAACAAGGATGCCAGCTAGTAATAAATCAGGAACTTCACCTATTAATGCGGAGCGAGCCGATTTGCTGCCGCTAGTTAGCCCAGTGCCTACATCCCAGTGAGGGATGGCATCTTCAACGTAGTGACTTAACAGAATAAGGGGTATTGCTAAATATGGATTGCCAAGTTTGACTGCGATAAAGGCACCGGTTGCGGCGTGACTGATTGAAAGCATAAAAAGAAGTGTATAGGGGAAAGTGTGAAGTGTAAAGTAAGGTCTGTTACAATCTGTATTAGTTATGCTACCAATACTTGTTACCATCGGATCTTTTAAACTTTATTCATTTGGAGTATTTTTTGCCACTGCGCTTTTTTTCGGATTGTATTGGTGGTGGAAACTAGGGAGAGATGAACATCTAGAGGAAGTTGCATTGTTCGATACATATTTTTTGAGTGTTTTTGCTTTTTTAATTATTGGAAGAATTGGATATGTGTTGACTCATTTGAGTGATTTTGAAAATATATATCGAATGTTAGGTATTATTGCTTTTCCAGGTTTATCATTTTTGAGTGGAGTAATGGGAGCTATGCTCGTAATGATCGTATCTTCATACTATCAAGAGTGGGAAATTTGGAAGATTCTGGATAATCTCGCAGTGAGCTTTGGAATCATATTTTTGATTGCAAGTGTCGGTGGGCTATTAAATGGAAGTACTCCTGGAATACCAGTTGCTTGGGGATTGCAATATCCTGGATTTGCCGAGCCTAGATTGCCACTCGACATAGTTCAAATACTCTGGGCAGGTATCTATTTTGTTGTTGTATCACATGTTAGGAAAAATTTTCGGTTTTTTGCATGGTATCGTAATGATCGTACTGTAGCTGCCGATGGGTTACCAACACTGGTTGCCATGGCAATGGGTGGAATGCTCTACATTATTAGAGGGTTATTAGAGAATAGCTGGAAAGTGGGAGGGGTTTCTTACTACCTACTTGGAGGAGTTATGGTAGTCTTAATATCGAGCGTGTTAATCTACTTTAGTTCGGGTCGAACATTATTTAAAAAATAAGATCTCCTAAGTTAAAGCTATGGGGATTTAAGGAGGAAGTAATATGCAGTATCCAAAGAATTTGCTGACTCCTATATTGGTAGCGCTAAAAAAATTGGAAACAGATTTGTTGTCGCGTCGTGCCAAACTGAAGGCTGAAGATCCATTTGCCGATATCTCAAGACTTGATGACAATGCTGATGATGGCACGGAGGCAGCTGAGCAATTTGGACATGACCAATCGGAAGCCATGAATAGCCAAACAACTAGTATGCTCTCAAGAGTGAGGGGAGCGATGACTAGAATTGAAGCTGGGTCTTATGGCCAATGTGTAAAATGTGGCAATATGATAGATACCGATCGGCTGGGAATTGATCCTACTGCAGAACTTTGTATCGCGTGTGCCAAAAAGCAAAAATAAGGAGTTTGGTGAATAGTGGAGTGAGCTTTGGGTTGTTTCAGGGAATACCAATTGCGTGGATTGGTGTCGTGTGGGTATTGGTTGTGGTGTTGCTTGTGAAGGAGAAGACTAATCTTGCAAGACTGGGACTACTAATGATTGCTATTGGCGGACTCATGAATTTTTGGCAGAGATTGATTATGGGATCGGTAGTTGATCCTTGGTTATTTTTGGGTTTGATTTATAATAACCTGGCAGATTATATTATTGTTGTAGGTTTGCTCATATATGGATATACCAATTTTGTTCGAAGATGAGTCGATTGTAATTGTTGATAAGCCATCTGGGCTTGTGGTAAATAGATCCGAAACAACTAAGGGTGATACGCTGCAAGATTGGATTGGCCCAAAACTTGGTATTGCTTGTAATATATCTTATCCCAATTTGGAAGAGTTGAAGCAGCGACCAAGCAAATATCGTGGAACATCTGAAGAGCTTACGGATGAAGACACTAGATACTTTGAGGAAAGACTAGGAATGGTACATCGACTCGACAAAGAAACATCTGGCGTTATGGTGTTTGCCAAGAGCCCCAAAGCCTTTGTAGAGCTGCTTTCGCAGTTTCGCGACCGGTTGATCCACAAAGAATATATGGCACTAACGCATGGGATCTGGGATGTTTTGGAAGGTGAGATTAACCTGCCGATAGGTAGACGATATGATGATCGCAAAAAAATGGGAATAAGAGAAGATGGGAGAGAAAGTGTGACAAAATATGTGGTGGTTAACCAATATAGAAATTGTGTATTCCCTAAAGAGCTAAAGGTTGAAACAAAAGGATATCAAGGATTTGCACTTGTACGATTCATTCCACTAACTGGGAGAACGCATCAGATAAGAGTCCACGCGCGAGCACTAATGCACCCGCTCGTTGGTGATCTTCAATATGGAGGTAGGAAAAGAAGTAGGGAAGATCGCAAATGGTGCGATCGGCTGATGCTGCAGGCACAAACGCTGTCGCTTTTGCATCCTGTGACAAATGAAAGAATGATCTTTGAATGTAAACAATCTATGGGTGGGTGGGAAGAGTGGTTGAGCTAAATAATTAACATTGCGTCACCGAATGAGAAAAAGCGATATCGTTCTTTGATAGCTTCTTGGTAGGCACGTCCTAATATTGAGTTTTTAAATGTTGTGAAGTCATATGGTGTATTAGGTGAACATGTAAAAGCCGAAACAAGCATAAGTAGGGTGCTTTGTGGGAGATGAAAATTGGTAATAAGTGCGTCTACGTATTGAAACTGATGAGGAGGGTATATATAGATGCTAGTATCTCGACTTTGTGGTTGTAGAACTTGAGCTTTTGTCGAAGACTCCAGAGTGCGCATAGTGGTTGTTCCGATTGCCAATATTTTACTGCCTTGTATTTTGGCACTATTAAGCTTGTCGGCAACTGTTTGAGTAATAGTAAAATGCTCGGAATGCATAGGATGAGTGGTAATATCGTCGACTTTGACTGGCAAAAATGTGCCAAGACCAACATCCAAAGTAACCTCTGCCCACTCATGTGTCTTTTGTAACTTGTGCATCAACTCTTGGGTAAAGTGGAGTCCGGCCGTGGGAGCTGCTGCGGAGAATCCATACTTGGCATAAATTGTTTGGTAGTCTGATTGATTTGATAACATTTTCTTGATGTATGGTGGAGTTGGCATCTCTCCAAGCTGCGAAAGAAGTGTGCGTAGCGTTGCCTCTTTCTGATCAAACTGTATGGTCCGCTCGATCTCTTTGCTTGGATCTTTGCCGATAACTGTGCCATGAAGATGCGAAGAAAAGGTAACTTGCGCACCGATTGATAAACCAGGCCGCGTAAGGCAGTGGTAGCGAGAATTGCCAAGAGATGAGGTAAGGAGTACTTCGACCTTGCCCCCGGTTGATTTGGTGCCACGTAAGCGGGCAGGGAAGACTTTGGTGTTGTTGACAACTATTGTGGTGCTAGGAGGGAGAAGCTTGGGCAAATCATAAAAATAGTGATGAGATATCTTACCGCTTTGTCTATTTAGGACTAGCAGGCGCGCATGATCGCGAGGAGAAATTGCCTCTTGTGCAATAAGTTCTTCTGGGAGCTCGTAAGTAAAATCATTTAGGTGTAGCATGACTTGATATTTTACATGTATGATGAGAGATATGCGACAAAAAAGAAAGATTATCGAAAAACGTGAGCCATTGGAAATTGGACCTAGAATTATCGCTAAAACAGTTGGAATTGGATTGGTGCTAATATTGTTAATATCCTCGTGTTTGCAAGAATATCGTAAATCGATAATTGTGGGGAGCGGAATTAGAAGCAACTTGGTGATGGCAGAGCCAACGGGAGAGGTGGCAGTTGTGTCTTTTGACCCTAGCGAAAAAAGAATTACGGAACTAACTCTAGAAGATGTTGCAATCAAATCGCGATCGATTGGAGAATATAAATTATCTCAACTTTACCGACTCGGTAGTTATGATGGGAGCGGTGGGGAGTTTGTCAGAAGAAAAATGCAAGGGTTTTTGCGATTACCACTTGTTGACTATATTGTTGTAGATGATATGGGGCCAAATGGATTGAGAAAGGCTCTACTTTTGCAAATTGTGTTTGCAAATCGTGCTAGTATGTCGCGTATTGATGCTTTAACTCTATGGTTTTCTAGTTGGTCGATGATGTGGAGAAATGTACCATTTGACACTCTAATCAAAGATGGTGTGTTTGTAAAAAATACGGAAGGCTTTGAAGTAAGTAATAGTCGATTGCAACAATTTGTTGGTTTGCGTTTGTTTGACTGGACAGTTGGTGGTGAAGGGGTGACTGTTGCAATAATTAATGAAACAGAAATTGAGGGACTAGGAAATGATATTGCCAAATTTTTGACTAATGTAGGAATGGATGTAGTGTCGGTTCGCTCTGGCGATGGGCAGCAATCTGATAAAACCTCTGTTTTGTTTTCTCACAAACCAAAAGATATGCTGGCAACTGATAGAGTATTGCATTTTATTTTTGGACGTAAGGAAATTTTTCAATATGAGCAAAATCTTTCAGAGTATCGCAGCGATGTCGTGATCAAAATTGGCAAGGATGTAATGGAGATGTTTTAATTATTTTTTGAGTTTGGAATAGGTGAGTGCCTTACTGAAAGTTGGCGAATAGCTTGCTCGATTGGGACGTTTTATTTCGCGAATAAATATCGTCACGGCATTTTCTGAAATTGATTTAATACAACACGCATATTCATAATTCTTTTCGATTAATTTTGTTAATTTAAAAGACAAATCATCTGGTAAACAGCCAATAGATAGCTTGTCAACAGTGGTGACTCCCAGGAGCCTTCCCTTGCTTGTGAGAAGACTCTTTTGTTTGGTGCAAAGAGTTGCAAGAGTTTCGCGACTACCAATTTTTACAAGAGAAACTGAACGGGTTAGCCCTGGAGTTTCGATGAAATCTTCTTGAATCAGTTCTTGATGATATGCTTTTTGATGAGGTAACAAACGAAGGTTTTTGTTTGCAATTGCATTGTATTTATCGAGCTTAAGAACAATTTCGTAGGTAGTCTTGGCTTTGGATTTTTCACCAAGTTCACTATATGCTCTGGCGAGTCTATTGAGAGTTGCAATGTCTTTGGGATTGTCTTCGAGAATTTGCAAATTGATTACAATTGCATCATCCCAGTTGCCAATGAGTGCTAGTTGTATGGCTTGGTCAATAAGTTCGTGCATGTTTTTTCCTTCACTGCATTATCAGTATCAAGCATGGGTTTGTCAACTAGATCAACTTATGGTGTAAAATTGTGACATGTCCGGACACAGTAAATGGAGTACTATCAAACACAAGAAGGCAGCGCGCGACCATGTGAAGGGTAATGTCTTTACGAAAATGGCCAATAACATAACCGTCGCAGTCAAGAAAGGTGGTGGAATCGGCGACCCGGATATGAACTTTTCTTTGCGGCTGGCAATAGAAAAAGCAAGAGCTGTAAATATGCCTGCTGAAAATATCAAGCGGGCAATAGAGCATGGACTCGGTAATGGTGATGGTAGGCAATTGTCGGAAATGACAATAGAAGGATTTGGTCCTGGGGGATATTGCGTGATTGTCGAGGCGGTTACTGACAACACTAATCGTACGGTTGGAGAGGTAAGGCTCGTCATGGAAAAACATGGCGGAACGATGGGAGTGCCAGGTAGTGTCATGTATCAATTTGACAGAGTTGCAGCGGTTGAGTATGAAGGTATTTTGAATGATGATTTGCAATTGAATTTGATTGATTTGGGGGCAAATGATTTTGATGTTTTTGAAAATGGGGGAGTTGTATATGGGATTGTGGAATCTACAAAATTGCTAAGTGATAAGCTTGCATCGAGTGGATTAACTGTTGTCGATGCCAACTTAATTTACCGACCCAAAGTTACTGTTGAAGCTAATACGGAAGAAGTGGAAGAATATTTGGATATTATCAGAGAACTAGATGATGTGCAGGAGATTTATACAAATGTGGTTTAGTAACAGTGAGAATAAACAGAAAGTAATTAAATCTAAGAGACAAGCTATTGGAAATCGCTTTTCTTTTACCAAAAGGAGACGTTTTTTACTGGTTTCTTTAGCATTAACAGTTGGACTGTTTGTTGTGCAAAGATTTCCAGTAGAATCACGAATTTATGTTTTTGGCATATATGGTCTTATTTCATATCTATTGTGTGCGTGGAGTTTGTTCCGTGATTTACGAGGAGTCTCCTGGGTGTCCAATCTAATTTTACCTACACTATATCCCGTTGCCGTGGGACTTTTCTATTTTTTGCTGCCCCAATATGAAGTGACGAAAATAATGGTTGCGGTAATATTTTTGATTTCCATGTATGCGCTTCTTTTGACCTCGAATATTTTTGCCGTTGCGTCCATCCGTACAATACAACTATTGCGAGCGGCGAGAGCTGTTGGATTCTTGTTAACTGTTTTGACTGCTGCCTTTTTGTTTCATTTTATTTTTTCGTTGAGGGTAGGGGTATTGTATATATTTGGTATGAGTAGCTTGGTAACATACCCACTATTTCTATTTGGTATCTGGTCTTATACCTTGGGTGATAAACTTCTAGGCCGAGATCTAATGCGTGCACTGGTTGGAACTTTGGTGGTAGTGGAGGTTGCTGTTGCGATATCTTTTTGGCAAATTGATGTTTCGTTGATCTCAATATATTTGTCGATGATAGTGTACGTCGTGTTGGGTATACTCCAACATGAGCTAGAAGATAGATTATTTGCACGAACAATTCAGGAGTATGTAGGGTTTGGAATGTTGGTATTTGGGATTATTGTTGCAATGGTAATGACCCGATGGATCGGGTAAATTTTGCCATCAGCATAAAGGGCAGGGGAGTGATAGTCCTATAATATTATATCCTATAATTATTATATTGTTTCACGTATAGTCCTATAAGTTTTCACGCATATACAGTATTGTGGATAACTAGGGAACCGATCCTATATTTAAATAATCATAATTTGATATAGTTTGAAGTATTGCCAGATACACATCTGGTGAGTGCGGTATTTAATCTGGAGAGGTGGGCCTCGTAACGTCGTTTATGACAATTGATGGTGAAGATGTCGCATGAGTAGGCGTGTGATGTCGATACTTCGCGTTTGATTACTGATATTTTTATATTTGTGCAGACATACAATACCTACTCTTTTTGATAGATGCCAAATTGAGAGGCTTGATGTGTACCGTGTCGCACAATATATCTTTTATGACGTGATAGCTTAGAACCCCTCCTCATAATCAAATTTGAAGAAATCGTAATTTTTTAAATTATTAATGAATTATCTAGCTGACTTCTATTGCAACATGCAAGAACTTTTCTTATAACTCCCCCATCACTATTCTACCCTCATTTTTGTGATTACCGTAGCTTACCCGAAGAAATTCGGCTCACAATCATTGCTATAGCCATACAAAAGCCAATATTTGGGCTATTATGCGGTCTCTACCTCTGGTAGCATCTACCCATTTACCCTGAAAGTGGCTATAATTGGGCAATGAAAGCGACTTTCCCCGTGATTTCGGCCATAGTGCCAAGCTACAACGAAGGCACGCGAATCGTGGCTGTTGTGACCGCACTCAAAGCTGCTAGCCACGTGTCGGAAGTAATTGTGGTGGATGATGGTGGTAATGAAAATTCCCGAGCGGTGCTTGCGAAGTTGCCAGTAAAACTAATCACCCATGAGCGTAATAAAGGTAAGGCGCAGGCGGTGCTTACTGGTTTGATAGCCGCAACTAGCGATGTAGTTTTGTTGATCGATGGTGATCTTGTTGGTATCACGCCAAAAATTATTGATGACATGGTTGAAAAGTATTGGCAGTCAGGATGTGACCTGTTACTTGGAGATCGTCAGCGGGAGTTTGCCCCCTTGCGGTTGTTGGGCGTTTCGATAGCGACTACCGGAGACAGAATGTGTAATCGTAAGTTGTTGCTAGATAATCCTCACTTGTTCGCAACATCTGGATATCTTCCTGGGTACTTGCTTGAGCCAGCAATGAATAAAATCTTCTTTCACAAATATCGTGTTGAAAAGTATGTTATGGTGGGCGTCGACCAAACAAATAAAATCTGGAAAGGCGGACTATCTGCTTTGGTATCAGATATCAAAATGCATGTGTTGTATTGCAAATATTTGGGACTAAGCGAGTATGGTTGGCAGTGTGCTTTTGCGCGAAATTTGAAGTAAGAAAATTTTGTTGTTGACAAGCTGTATTTAATGTCGCACAATGAGGTGTGGATAGATCGTCCAAAGGTCTACCCCCACCCTATTACTATAGGATTGCCATTTTGAGCACTATAGTTGGTTATGAGAGACATGTTTATGTGTCTAGGGTGTGTATTTACAAAATTACTTGATATATCGCACCCAATTTTGATTCTTCCTCTTTGGCAGTCTTGACCATATGAGTGATAACAACCCTTCTTCAGCATTATCGGATTATCTTGAGGAGTTCCTCGAGTACTTATCGGTCGAGCGACAAGTGTCGCCTTATACCATTCGTAACTATCGCTTTTATTTGTTAAAGTTTATGCAGTGGCTTTTTAAATATTACCCAGATGCACAACTTTCTACAATCACTTCGAAGATGTTTAAACAGTATAGGAGATTTCTCGCCGAACACAAGAATGAAAAAGGTGAATATCTTGCCCCAGTAACTCAGGGATATTATGCAATTGCGATACGTTCCTTCTTGCGTTACTTAATTCGCCAAGATTATGATGTGGTATCTCCTGATAAATTGGAACTCCCTAAAGGTAAAGGCAGATCTTTGAAATTCTTGGACTTTGCAAAGCTAGATGAAATGATGGGTAAGGCTAATACTGATACCATCCAGGGTATGCGAGATCGTACTATGATGGAAGTTTTGTTTTCGACTGGACTTCGCGTGTCTGAACTTGTTTCTCTTAACCGATCAACAGTTAACCTAAAGACTCGTGAATTTGGCGTGATCGGTAAAGGTCGTAAGGTGAGAGTGATATTTTTGTCCAAGCGAGCGGTTCGCTGGGTGGATGCATACTTGTCGATGCGCGAGGATGGCTATGAGCCACTTTTTGTCCGACATTCTGGAACTGTGCCTGATATCGATGATCCAAAGGCTGGAGAGAAGATGAGACTTACCACCCGCAGCGTGCAGCGGCTTATACATAACTATGGTCGGCTGGCACATCTACCTTTTGCTATGACTCCACATGTGATGAGACATACGTTTGCTACAGATCTTCTTTCGCATGGAGCGGGGTTGCGCGAAGTGCAAGAAATGCTTGGGCACAAAAATATTGCAACAACCCAGATCTATACCCACGTAACCAACCCACAATTAAAAGATATCCATGAGAAATTCCATAGTGGGAATGAGTGATTTTTTGATTCCTCTCATAAATTGGAATTGAGCTTGGCTTTTTGGATATGACGTTCTATACCTAACTCTATGAGGCGAGTAAGAAGATCTTGGTAAGAAAGTCCAGATGCCTCCCAAAGCTTGGGGTACATACTAATTGGAGTGAAGCCGGGTATAGTATTGAGTTCATTTAGATAATACTTATTAGTTTCTTTGTCGAGTAAAAAATCAACACGAGCCATGCCCTCGCAACCAAGAATTTGATAAGCCAATCTGGCCGTGGCTCTTATTTTATCTGATAGATCGGTGGGAATATTGACTGGGATCACTGGCGTGCTATTGTTGTCAATATATTTGGCTTTGTAGTCGTAGAATTCGTTTCCAGGAATGATCTCACCAAGGACTGAAGTTTGCGGATCATAATTGCCAAGTACGCTGCATTCGATCTCACGAACATCCGAAACTCCAACTTCGATAATTACTTTTGTATCCCTAGTTAGGGCGAGTTCTATGCCTTCTATCAATTCCTTTTTGTTGTGAGCTTTAGTGATCCCAACACTACTACCTTGATTTGCGGGTTTCACAAAAAGCGGAAATGAATCGCCAATTTTATCGTGCAAATTAGCTAGCGTTTGATCTTTTTGCTTGTTCCAATCCCCTGACGTGAGCCAATAAAATGGGACGACGGGAACGTTGTAGTCGCGGCAAATATTCTTTTGCAGTACCTTATCCATACATACTGCCGAAGCGGCGACGCCGCAGCCAACATACGGGAGATGCATGAGCTCAAGGAGGCCTTGGATGGTGCCATCTTCGCCGTAGGGGCCATGAAGAACTGGGAAGACGATGTCGATTTTGGAGCTGGTAAGAGCTCCTTCAGTGGTGGTAACGCCCCCTGCCTTGTTGTTGATTTCGGCCGTAGCAAGTTGTTGGACCTCGGTATTTTCAATTAACTTTAATGGCACCCACTGATTAGCTTTGGTAATTTTGATGGGAAGTACGTCAAACTTGGTGCGATCGAGATTGTCGAGAATAGCTTTAGCAGATTGAAGTGAGACTTCGTGCTCGGTATTGGTGCCTCCGAAGATGACGGCAACTTTTGTTTTGGCCATTATTTTATCTCCACGTGTTAATTATTGATGAATAATGTGGTAACTAGAATGATTATATCAATAAACATCTGGATGTATCTGGACTTGCTCATTGATTTGTGTTCGCCAAAAATAATAAGTCCTGCAAAGGTAGTCCCAAGGACTATGGCAATGCGACGAATGATACTACTTAGCGATAATGGGTATGTCCGCAATATTTCTCCATACCAAAGAATTGAGATTGCAAATAAGATTCCTTGAAAAATGCCCCATACGAAATCTTTTTTTGTGAGTTTGAGATTAAGTTTGCGACCATACACAAAAATAATTCCTCCAATAATAAGACCAGCATATTCATAAATCATGTAGCCAGCAGGCCTAAGTCCAATTGTGGCTATTGCCCACTTTTGTACTATATTGGCGCCAGCTACCATGGTTGCAGATAAGATGAGCTTGATGTTCCATGATGACAATTTTATTTTGCCGTTTTGAAAATTACTGATTAGAATGAGTGTAAGTATCGTGGTTGCAATATTTGCTATTCCTTGAGTTGTGGTGAAGTCGAAATACTTCCATTCTCCAAATAAAAACCCTGATGTGATGATTATAAGTATGCTTGAAAATGGGTAGGAAAAAACTGAGGTAGCTGCCATCTCTTGCCTGCTTGCCGAATAATATGCCGCCATCATAATGGACTCAAGGATTCCAATTGCAACAAAGAAAAAATTTAGTGGTGACCACGAAAAAGTGCCTTGTGAAACAAAAATGATGGCAATAATTGAAAAAATGGTAAGATCTCGCAGCAGGCCACTTTGAAAAGCACTCATGTAGGTAACTTGGCGTTTGCCGATTGATTGAGCTATTGCCGAAAGGATGCCTGTTGCGATGACGGCAAGTTGCCATGGTACTTGGGCGATATAATTGAACACCTAGCTATTTTATACCTATTGTTATGAGAAAGATTTGGTGGCGATTGCCTCGAGGAAGTGAGATTTGAGATCATTCTGTATTAGGGAGGTAGAGTCGATCTTCACGACGTGAAGGGAGCGAAGACACCCTTCTAACTCTTCTTTAGTGAAGTATTGGAAGTGGCGATCAGTCCCGGTATCTATTTTGGCATCCTGAGTAGAGCGGCCGCGTGCGTATAAAGAGCCATTGGCATTCATCAGTTTGGCGAGATGATCAAAGGCTTGCATAAGCGTTTCTTTGCTCAGCTCATGGAAGTTGATGTTAAGGTAAACTAGATCATAGCGACCAGACAAAGTCGATATCTGTTGGATGTCGCCTTTGGTAATCGTTAAACCTTTGCCTGCGAAGAAGGCTTGATCCTCGTCCATGTTCTCCCCTATTAAGAGCGCAGTCTGATAGTTTTTATCTTGGATGAGGTCCCAGGTTCTTTTCACAAAATTGGTAATGGGGTTATTGTATTGTTCCATATAATCATTCTACGCTTTTGGTGAATTATTGCTTAATCAATCTTCTCCCATGATCCTTCGGAAACGACCTCAAACTTGTCGCCAATTATTTTGATAGCTGACAAATCGTCTAGAGCATAGATTGGGGTTGGACTTTCTATTGCTTGTTTGCGGATGTTATCTAGACGAACTGAAGGGAAATATTTTGAGTTAAGATGAGGCCGAATTTGAAAATTGACGAGGTTGAGACCCTTATCGTCTTTGACATCGCCTACACTCTCGGAGTACATGGTAGCAGATGTAGAAAGCATAAGGTTTGATCCCGCTACCATAGAGCCAGCTGAGATGCCCATGTAGACGCGAGATTTTAATAAAACGTGAAGGTCAATGTCGAGAGCTATCTTTTTGATCATGTGGATAAGGTGATAAGTGTTGCCGCCAGAGAAGCAAATGACGTCGGCGTGCTGTAAGCGCGGGAGATAAATATCGCGTGGAATGGCGGAGAAGTCGACGATATCTAGCTCATTCCACCCCATTTTTTGGAGGTTGACTAAGTCCTCGATGAGCCAGCCCTTGTCGCCAGATTCGACATTGGCTGCTGTTGGAACATATGCAATATTACATTCTTTGACCCTACGCGAGAGTAGGCTAGCGAGCGCATTTTCAAGACTTTTGTTTGTTATCCCCGCTGAGGTAAGAAGGAGTTTCATAACTATATTTTAACAGAATGATTAAAGTCTAATAGTTCGAACTACTAGACTTTTAGATGGGTTGAGAGTTTTTGCGGTGGTCGGATTCTAATCTCCTCCTCCACTTCTTCCAGTCACCGCCTTTGGGTGGAAGAACGCCTGATACTAAGTAATCAATTTTTCCGAGTACTTCATCTATCTGTTTATTTTTGATAATGGCTTCTAGAATCTGCTTTGATTATGATGTACCCCAATATTAGTACAATGGTATAAGATCCAAACTATATGCAGAA
>JBAXNV010000021.1:0-16419 GCA_037133595.1 bacterium | reverse complement strand
TAAGGCACGCCGCCAGCGTTCATCCTGAGCCAGGATCAAACTCTCAAAAAGAGTTCGATTCGGTTATTACTCAAAAAAATGAATCGCGGTACTACCATCTCTTTGAAAAGAAATGTAGTATAAAAAAATTTACTGTTATAAAAAAATAAACAAGTTTGCGTACAAAAAAGTGTATAGTATTCTGTTGTTAAGGAGCGAGTACATTAACAGTGAACGAGCACACGAAAGCAACGCCTTGAGAGATAAAATCTCTTTATAAGACGTAAGCAAAGTGTATTCACAGATGTAAGAAGGATATTGTAGCAAATATTTGGCAACGCACAAGGGGTCAGTTGGAGTGCCACTGGTAGGCGGTTTTGACGATAGTTTCGAGATCAGAATACTGTGGAGCCCAGCCAAGCTCCGCTTTGATCCGTGAGACATCGGCAACAAGGATGTCGGCATCGCCAGGGCGGCGAGGAGCATATTTGATCTTGATTTTTATAGATCCTTCGACATGCTCAGGATTTATCTGAGCAAAGTCAGATGCAACTTTCTCAACCATCTCAACAATCTCTTTGTTGCTATAGCCGTTGCCAGTTCCGGCATTGTATGTGGTGGTCGTAGCGCCTGCTACAAGCTTTTCGGCGGAAAGACGAAAGGCCTCGGCCAGATCGAGCACGTGGATATAGTCTCGTACACAAGTGCCGTCTTTGGTCTGGTAGTCATTGCCAAAGAGCGCAAATTCTCTACCCTCAAGCTGAGCCTTGATGATATTGGGAATGATGTGACTTTCGTCACGATGATCTTCCCCAAATTCACCAAATGCACCGGCAGCGTTAAAGAAGCGGATCGAGATGCTCTTAAAGCCATAGGCTTGGTCGTACCATTTGAGCAGTCTTTCGACTGCAAGCTTGGTCTCGCCATATGGATTGGTGGGGTAGCCGGCGGCAGTCTCAGGGATACTGGCTGCAAGCGCGGGGTCAACATTGCCATAGACTCCGGCGGTACTAGCGAAGACTAGCTTGTGGCAGCCGACTTTGATCATGGTCTCAATTAGACTTAGAGTGCCTACGAAATTGTTGTCGTAATACTTGCGCGGATCTCTTACACTTTCGCCCATTTGGATGTATGCCGCAAAATGCATGACGACGTCAGGCTTGAAGTGTGACATGGTTTTGGCTAACTTTTTTTGGTCGAGAATACCACCTTTGACATAGGGAAGCTCGCCAAGCTTGGACCCCTGGTGGGAGGAAAAGTGGTCATAGACTAGCACTTCATAGCCCTTTTCCACGAGGTATTTGGCCGTGACGGCACCGATATAACCTGCTCCACCAACAACAAGTATCTTTAATTTCTCATTATTTTGGTTATTATTTGTCGTGCTTAACATATCTTTTGATTATAGCAAGAAATATAACAGCCCCAATGGTATCTAGAGCCCAGTCCTTAAGATCATATGAGCGACCTGGAATTGAAAGTTGTAAGACCTCGATCCAATACCCAAAAGCGCTAACGGCAATGAGAGTAAAGATTGGGCTGAGTAATTTCTTGGGTAATGAAAAATACAATAATGCTGCTTGCACCCCAAAAAATCCAAAATGAGAACCATTCATAATAAATGAATTAAGCCATGAGTCTGGAGAAACAACGAGATTGGGAGTTGTGGTAAGCCTAAAAGTTAGAGCTGCCCATAATATACAAAACATGAACCAATATTTTCTTTTCACTCTATTATTATACTGGTAAATGTTTTTTTGCGCAGATAAAGATATGCAGCTGAGCATATACTAACAAAACCTGCACCAACACCCAAAACAACTTTGAGGCGCGTATTGTTTACTGCAAGCTGAGTTTCGTGACTGGTTGGAGGACTTGGTGTGGTGCTCGCAGATATGGTAGCAACTCCCTGTACTATAGCTGCCTGTTGCAATAAGATAGCCGGAGATGGAGAGGGAGATGGAGCTACTGATTTTACCGAAGGGTTTGGCGAGTTTGAGATTGAGGGACTTGGTGAAGGTAGTAATGATGGACTTGGACTTGGAGTGGGAACAGGTGACGGACTAGGAATTGGCGTTGGAAGGAGAAGGGGTAAATTGATAATAAGGGTATTACTTTCCCCAGCAGAATTGCTGCTTGCCCCAGTAAATCTTCGCAACTTAAGCTCGTATGTACCTGGACCCAGATAAAGTGGGTCATCTACTTTGTAACGCATTTTTAATTGACCAGACCAAGATGCATTTTGTACATTTGTCGAAATGAAGTTGGTTGAAATATAATCTTTATCTGGACTACTAACATAATCTAGATATGTTCCCTGGCTCCCCATTGTTTCGCCAAAGTATTTAATACTATCTGATACCCTAATTATTCCCTGAAGGTAGTAATTGCTCGTTGTTGCGGATAGCGAAGCATCTATTGTAATTAAATTCGACTCGATCTGCGGATTAGCAATTGTGAGACTTAATGCCGAGTAACAAGGTTTTGTTAATGCAAATAATATAATGAATGAAAGAAAACCCCTACAAAGAGTGCTTCTCATATAACTATGATAGCAAGTTGGTAGTTATAGTGCGAATTAGCTTGTTTGCAATGATTATTTCAGAATAAATTCAGCCTTATTGTTTTAATATATATAACTGAATATAATTAGCAAGTAGCAATGTTATTTATTGTGCTATACTTTGCTGGCATGTCGCTTGTGCATGCACGTTATTGTTATTTATAAAGGAAAAATATGGTTGCCAAAAAAACTAAAAAAACCGCTCCAGTAAAATCTAGAGTTAGCTCAAAAAAATTATCCTCTGTTGAGTCAAACACATTAGTCACAACGCCACTCGAGAGTGCTAGCACTTCTGTGAAACCTTTTACTAAAATCCCAACAATGAAACTAAATAGTAAAGCACTTGCGGCAATCGTTGTACTCATTGGAGTCGGTGCTTTGACATACAAACTTGGGCCTTGGATGGTACCAGCAATTGTAGGTAGAACTCCGATTACAAGATGGCAAATGTATGAGCGAATGGAAAAGAATTATGGAGCTCAAGCCCTTGATGATATGGTTAATGAAAAGGTCTTGGATCTAGCTATTGCCAAAGTTGGAGTAAAAGTTGATCAATCAAAAATTGATGGTGAACTCGCCAAAATTGAAGAACAATTTAAAGCGATGGGCGGACTTGACGAAGCTCTTAAAACCAGAGGTTTAACCAAAACAGATTTGGTAAAACAAGTTACAACGCAACTAGAAGTTGAAGAGATACTTAAGGACAAAATTACCCCATCTGATGTTGATATCCAAAAATATTTTGACGACAACAGCAAGACTTTATACAAAGATAAAAAGATCGATGATGTTAAAGCAGAGATTTCAAGCTCTCTTAAGCAATCCAAGCTTCGAGATGAGTTTATGACTTGGTTTGCCGAAGCCAAGAAGGGCATTAATGTGCGCAATTTCTCACCCATTGCGACACCCCCTGTTACTCAATAATGAATTATTTGTTACTTTTGTTTGCTGGGGCCGCCATAACTGTGGCGGCCTTAGCTGTACTACGTAATCGCTTGGTATTTGAACTTCAGGCAACAAGCATTCTTCTTTTTGGAATCGATAAGCCTGGAATTATTTTGTACTCCATATTCGTATTGCCTGGTACTATAGTCCACGAGCTTTCACACTGGTTGACGGCGGAAATATTGCGCGTACCAACTGGCCAAATTACTATTTTACCAACGATTAATGATGATAGGGGTGGGAGCCAAAACCTTGGATCAGTTGCCACGGGATCAACCGATCCTTTCCGAGGACTACTAATCGGTGGGGCTCCATTTGTTGTGGGTATGGGAATACTAGTTGTACTATCTAAGTTGACGCGCGATTGGTGGGGGATTCACCCATGGTGGCAACTAGCTTTACTAGTGTATGGAATGATGGTAACTGGTAATAGCATGTTAACTTCGCCCGCAGACCGGCGCAATTGGCCGATTGCGATCGGATTCTTAATGCTACTAAGCGTAATATTGTGGTACTTGGGCCTAAGACCAACGACTGATCTGTTAAATACACTTACTTCAACATCAACATTACTACTGACTGTGCTACTACTGACGGCCACACTTAATCTTGGTACAATAGGGGCGTGTTTACTCATCCGTAAGGGAGTAGAACAAATTAGTCACAAAAGAGTTATTAGGAATTAGGAGGATATATGAAGCTACTTGTGTGTGGTGGAGCTGGGTTTATCGGCAGCAATTTTATTCATTTCATGCTTGAGTCACACCCAGACTACGAGATCGTAAATTACGATAAGCTTACTTATGCTGGCAACCTCGACAATTTGGAGAGTATTGCAAACAACCCCAATTACCATTTTGAGCAAGGCGATATCACTGATCTCCCCAGAGTAACTGAGGTTATTAAACAATACGAGATCACTCACCTTATCAACTTTGCCGCAGAAACCCATGTCGACCGCTCGATTTATGGAGGGATTAAAGACTTTGTTCTAACCAACTCGCTTGGCGTACAGATGCTTCTTGATGCAACACGTGCTACCAACCTACAGCTTATGCTTAATGTAAGCACGGATGAAGTGTATGGAGCACTTGGGCTAGACGAAGATCGCAAGTTTACTGAGGATACTCCCATTATGCCCAACATGCCTTACGCCGCGGCAAAGGCGGGGGGCGACCTAATGTGCCATGCATATTCAATAACCCACAAAACCCCAGTAATCGTGACTCACTGTAGCAATAACTATGGCGCTTACCAATACCCTGAGAAGCTGATCCCTTTCTTTATCTTTAAAGCAATGAATGATGAGGCTGTTCCTGTGTACGGCGATGGCCTCAATGTGCGCGACTGGATCCACGCACTCGACCACTCCTCGGCACTAGATTTATTGCTCCACAAAGGTAATCCTGGCGAAGTCTACAATATTGGAGTCGATAATGAGCGCAATAACCTTGAGATCACTAAGATGATCCTCGGGATTCTTGGCAAGCCAGAAAGTCTTATGCACTACGTGCAGGATCGCCCAGGACATGATCGAAGATATGCGATCGATGCAAGTAAGATCATGAATCTCGGCTGGAAACCAAAATATACCCGCGAGATGTTTGAAACTGGACTAAAAGAGACTGTGCAATGGTATCTAGATAACGCCGATTGGGTGACCAAGATCCGCTCACGTATGAATGAGATTAATCAACATATTAAAAATTGATCTCTCGACTACGCTCGAGATGACGGGATTATAAATGAATACAAAATACAAAGTATTTTCCCTTAAAAATATTCAGGCGCCAAACTTCCTCATGACAGCTATGGAGCTTAAGGACTATATTAATTTTCCAGTGAAGCGAATTTACCTCATAAGCTCTTCATCTGGTGAATGCATGACTGGTAATCATGCTCACAAACAAGACGAAGATGAGCTGTTTGTGATGGTGCAAGGAACATGCATAATTAATGTCGATGATGGATCTGGAATGACCCCAGTTGAGCTCACAGGCCCCAAGAGTGCGATCTATGTCCCGCACATGGTTTGGCATGGATTCTCCAATATGTCGCCTGATGCGATTATTCTTGCCGCAACCTCGACCAATTATGATCCAATAAGAGCCGACTACATCAATGATTACCAAGAGTTTAAGGAGCTAGCAAAATGAAGATCCCACTACTTATGACTGGAGCAACTGGACTTGTGGGCTCACGCTTTGTCGAAATGTTCTCTGACAAGTATGAGATCTTCAACATGGATCTTACGACCAATGTCGATATAACTAACAAAGAGACTATCGAGAAGTTTGCGACTGAGCACCCGGCAGATGCACTTATTCATCTTGCAGCATTCACCAATACTAATGAGGCATTCAAGCAAAATGGAGACAAAGAAGGGATTTGCTACAAGGTAAATGTCTTGGGCACACAGAATATCGCGGAGGTGTGTAAGGCGCACAATATTCATATGGTCCATATCTCTACCGACTTTGTGTTTGATGGGGAAAAAGAAGATGGATATAGCGAAGATGATCCAACCAGCCCGATTGAGTGGTATGGCGAGACCAAGGCTATGGCCGAGGATGTTGTTGCCAAGAGTGGCGTTAGCTATACCATCGCCCGGATTGCTTATCCATACCGCGCAACTTTTGAGCTAAAGCCAGATTTAGTAAAAAAGATCAGAGCTGGTCTTGAGACCAATGCACTCTATCCACAATTTGGCGATACCATCATTACCCCAACACTGATCGATGACATTGCGAGAGGATTTGATGTATTCGTTAACAACAAACCAGTCGGAGTCTTCCATCTAGTTGGATCAGACTCAATGTCGCCATACAAATTTGCTCAGGCCGTTGCTACTGCATATGGATATGACAAAAATAAGGTAAAAGAGGGAAGTCTCTCCCAGTATCTTGTGAGTAATCCGAGACCATTTGCGAGATATGCAAAGATGAGCGATGAAAAATTTATTAAACTTGCAGGTTGGAAACCAATGACTTTGGCGCAAGGCCTTGCAGAGATAAAAAGGCAGCAAGACCTAGCCTAGTCTGTTATCATGGTATCTATGCGCAATACGAAAATTCTTATGATTGGTTTGGTTGTTATTATCGCCCTACTGGTATGGGTAAAAATGACCAACCAAGGTTAGTTACTTCTTCTTTGCCTCAGTAGAGGTACTTCGCCAAATGAAGTGGTTATAGGCAAAGAAATTCCAGAACATACCTACAAGAATACCAACAACGGCAAACATCATGCCGGTATCAATATGCATATTGATGATGGGGACTGTAAAGAGAGCTACTAATCCAATGAACCTCTCGCCCAAGAAAGCGATTGTTTGTTGAATGAGGATTGACCCACCTGAGGCCAAATTGAATTGTACAAACTTGCCTGGAATTGCCTTAGCTTTGAGCTTGCGATCTGCAAAAGTCCAGATGTTGCTTAGAATAAAATTACTAACAACTGCCGTTTCGATAGCGAGGAAAAAGGCAAGTTGATAAGGTATGGCGCGGCGATAAAGATAAAGTGCCATAAACTGGACAAGCGCTCCCGTACCACCAGTGACGATGAATTTGAATAGGCGATGCTTGAAAATTTGATCTAGTCTAACTTTCATAATATAAACAATCGTGTTAACGATGTACTCCGGGCCGAGCTTGGAGTGGCCATAAGTCCTATCAACAAACTTGAAGGGGACCTCGGCGACCTTAAACCCTGCCGCTAATGATTTAATTAAAAAACCTATTTGCCAGGTGTATCCAGAAAATGCCGAAGATTGAAGCTCTGGAACAATTGCTACAGCAACACTACTTTTTATTGCGCGATATCCTGTAGTCCAGTCATGAAGCTTGAAATTGAGCATAACTGTTCTTATAAATGTGTTACCAACAACAGAGAGAAACTTGCGATGAAAACCCCAATTACTTGGTATGCCACCACCAGAAATGTAACGACTGCCCATTACCATATCGTAGCCTTCGGATATTTTGGCAAGCATTGCTGGGATTTGAGTTGGATCGTGTGAAAGATCGGCATCAAACTCGAACATTACATCGGCAGATAACTTGTCCATTGAATAGCGCATGCCTTTTTTGTATGCCCCACCTAGGCCACTCTTGGTCTTGTTGAGCAGCAAATGAACATTTGGATGAGTCTTTATAATCTCTCTAACAACTAGTGCAGTACCATCTGGAGATGAATCATCGACAAAGAGAATGTGAGGATCATAAATTGAAGGGAGTGTGCGGAAAACTTTTTGAAGAGCTTGGCTAGTATTTTTGACGTTGCCAGACTCGTTGTATGTTGGGATGATGATTACGACTTTTTGCTTTGTACTGACCATATGTTGATTATGGATGCTTTAGGACTTTTTGTAAAACCCCAAGGTTTTTGTAATGCCATTTACAAAATCGACGGAAGGCTCCCAAGAAAGCATTGATTTGGCTTTGGTGATATCTGGATTGCGCCTGGAAGGGTCATCTGGTGGCACTAAGTGCTCTTGTTTTGATAGTGGCTTACCAATGACTTTTTCAAAAGTTTTAATGGCCTCAGCAAGGGTCATTTCGATTGGATTGCCAAGATTTACTACTTGACCAATCATTTCTTCACAGCCAACCACACGAACTACCCCATCTATTAGGTCATCAATGTAACCAAAGGACCGAGTAGTCTTGCCATTGCCATAGACCTCAAAAGGAATATCGTTGAGATAACTATTGATCAAATTGGGAACAAAACGCCCATCATCGAGACGCATGCGTGAGCCATAAGTGTTGAAAATACGAATAACTTTGATCTTGGTTTGATACTGACGATGGTATGCAAAAGCAATCGCTTCGAGGAATCGCTTGGCCTCATCATAACAACTACGAGGACCATTGCAACTTACGTTGCCGAGATACTTTTCGGACTGAGGATGTATTTGTGGGTCGCCGTACACCTCGCTGGTACTTGCAAAAATTATTTGTGCTTTTTGCATTGTGGCCAAATCGAGAAGATTCTTGGTACCAACGCTGTTGACCATAAGTGTTTCTATTGGGTGAGCCATATAGCTTACTGGACTTTTTGGATTGGGTGATGCAGGACTTGCAAAATGTAGCACTACGTCAAAAATACCTATTTCGGGGAGAGGTAGGGTGATGTCGTGCTTTATTAATGTGAAGTGGGGATTGTTAGCCAAATGCTTAATATTGGACTCACTTCCTGATAGGAAATTGTCGATTGCGACTACGTCGTATCCATCGGCAAGAAAACGATCACAAAGGTGGCTCCCAATAAACCCAGCCCCACCTGCAATAAGAACGCGCATATTAATTACTCTCGAGTTTGAGGTCGGCTTCGACCATAATTTTTACAAGATCTTCGAATGTGGTTGTGGGAACCCAGCCAAGTTCTTTTTTGGCTTTCTCAGGATTTCCAATAAGATGCTCTACCTCGGCAGGGCGACCATAACGAGGATCGTTCCATGTAACTTTGTCTTCCCAGTTATTTATTTCTGCGCAAGCAAAAGCTTTCTCGACAAATTCTCTTACCGAATGTGTCTCGCCTGTTGCGATAACGTAGTCATTGGGAGTGTCGGCTTGCAACATTTCCCACATCATCTCAACATAGTCTTTGGCATAGCCCCAATCACGCTTGGCATCTGGATTGCCCAAACATAATTTATCAGTTTTGCCGAGCTTGATTTTGGCCACAGTATTGGTGATTTTGCGAGTAACAAACTCTAGCCCGCGACGAGGTGACTCATGATTAAAAAGAATCCCTGAAACCGCAAAAAGGTCGTAGCTTTCGCGATAATTGACTGTGATCCAGTGCCCATAAACTTTGGCGACGCCATATGGAGAGCGTGGCCAGAACGGGGTAGTTTCAACCTGAGGAATTTCCTGAACTTTGCCAAACATCTCGCTACTACTGGCCTGGTAAAACTTGGCATCTGGTTTGGCCATACGCATTGCATCAAGCATTCGAGTTACCCCAAGGCCCGTGCTTTCACCGGTAAACATTGGTTGCTCCCAACTAGCTTTAACAAAACTTTGTGCGGCCAAATTGTAGATTTCGTCTGGATTACTTTCCTGAATTGCCTGAAAAAGTGAGTATTGATCCAATAGATCTCCAGACAAAAGATGGATTTGATCTACGATATTAGCAATACGAAAGTGGTTGGGAGTGCTTGTGCGGCGAGTCAAACCATAAACCTCGTAACCCTTGGAAAGCAGAAGTTCTGCTAAATAGCTGCCATCTTGACCCGTTACTCCTGTTATAAGTGCGCGCTTTGAGGACATATGTAACTCCTATTTTATTGTGTAATAATCTAGAACACTCTTGAGTGTATCACGTAGAGCGATCTTGGGAGACCAGTTTGTGAGTTTGCGAAATTTGGTACTATTGCAAACAAGTATGGGAACGTCTGAATCGCGAACTTTAGACTGATCAACCTTTACTTGAACAGCGATACCAGACAAATCTTGCAGAGTACTTATTATGTCGCTAATACTTGTACCAATCCCCGAGCCAAGATTGTAAACCTCACCAGAAACACCCTGTTTGGCTGCCAGAATGTAAGCCAGTACGATATCGTCCACGTCTGTAAAATCGCGCTTGCTTGTGGTATTGCCCAGTTGAATGATTGGTTCTGCCCCATTTTTGATTTCTACAAATTGCTTGGCAAGCATTGGAACTAAAAAGTCGATTGTTTGGCCGATGCCAGTGTGGTTGAAAGGCCTAAGAATAACAACATCTAGTCCATAAGCATAATGATATTGTAGCGAAAGAAACTCTTGGCTGATTTTACTAACGGCATAAGAATTGAGCGGTCGTAGAGGGCAGAGCTCAGTCATTGGGATAAACTCTGCCGATGCGTCGCCGTATACATTACCACTAGAGATCACGATAATTTTGGCGTTTGGAGCGTGCAAACGAACGGATTCGAGAATATTGTATTGGAGCGAAAGATTGTTAGTAAGAACATGACCGGCTTGGGCTCCACTATTGTGTACAACCGAAAGAGATGCTAGGTGATAGATAAGATCAGGAGCACAGTCCTTGACTAATTTTTCAGTGGCAACAAAGTCGGTAAGGTCGGCTGGTAGAATGTGGCCTTCTGGCAATAGTGTTGAAAGATCGGATGAAGCTGAATAAACATTGCCATAAATATCTGTTTCACCTGCTTTTTGGAGAGCCTCAACTAGATGTTTGCCTACAAACCCACCTGCACCAGTAATAAGAATTCGCTTTGCCATAACTTGATTATATCGTACTTGGTGGCTTAGCGGCCAATACCAAAGTAAGCAAATCCAGCCTCACTAATTTGCCCTGGATCATATTGATTGCGAGTATCGATAAAGACAGGATTATCTTTCATTACAGACTTAAGCTTGAAAAGATCCAAATATTGGTATTGCTCCCATTCAATTAATAGTAGTAGCACGTCTGCACCAGTTGCAGCTACATATGGATCATCTACGTATCGTACAGATGGCGATAGAAGAGGAGTAATTTCTTTGATGGCTTTGGGATCGGTAGCCACAACAACAGCGCCATTACCCTGCAGCCATGGGATAACTTGGAGTGCCGGGGCAACTCTTGTGTCGTTGGTGTTAGGCTTGAATGACAAGCCAAGAACTGCAACGGTTTTCCCATTGAAAGTGCCAATTTTAGTTTGATACTTACTCATTACCCGCGCAATTCTTTTGTCATTTCGATCGTCGACTGCGATAAAAATACTTTCGGTTTCGCCAATGCCTTTTGCATAGGCTGCAATCTCTTTTACGTCTTTTGGGAAACAAGATCCACCATATCCAAGCCCAGGGTACCAGTAGTGGCTTCCTATCCGACTATCTGCTCCAATACCAGCGATAACCTCCATAACATCGGCACCATTTTTCTCGCAAAGATCTGCCATTTGATTGGCAAATGTAATGCGCATTGCAAGGTAAACGTTGCCGGCGTATTTGCTCATCTGAGCAGACTCCGGTTTCATTACGATAATATTATTACTAAGAGGGCGATGAAGCTCTTTAAGAGTTGCAATTGTATCTTTGTTGGTTGCCCCAATAATTACTCGGTCGGGATGAAGAGTGTCTTCTACTGCTGTACCTTCTTTGAGAAATTCGGGAACCGAAGCCATGTCAAATTGAACTTTTGTTTTACCTTCGATAATTGCTCTAACTTTGCTATTTGTTCCTGGTGGGACAGTACTTTTAATAATGACAATAGCGCCATTTTGTAGGTATGGTGCAGCTGCCTCGGCTGCAGCCACAACATATTTGAGGTCGGCCTGCCCATCCAAAGCTGATGGAGTACCAACCATAATCATGACAATATCGGCTTGTGGGATAGCTGTTGCGTAGTCGGTGGTAAAGTTTAGGTTGCCAGTTTTTTGAGTTTCGAGTAACAACTCCTGGAGGTTAGGTTCAAAAAACGGAACAATACCAGATTTTAATGAAACAATCTTCTTGTCATCGATATCAAGGCCTACTACTTGATTGCCCAATTTGGCTAAGACGGCAGCTGTAACAATGCCAACAAACCCAGTACCAATGCATGCAATGTTCATAATATTTTTTTAGGATTGAAATAGACCTGTCAGTATTGTAGCAAAGTCTGGGTTTTTTGTGATTTTTGCGATACCTTCTCGTAGGGCAAACCAGCCCGCATCGTAATACTCTCGTGAGTCGAAACCAAAATTATTATTGGAGCTTGTATGAACTAGATACCAAAGATCAAAGTGGCCAACACAGCCAGACTGTGGTCTACCAATATATTTATAACTAAGATTCCAAAGCTCTAGATCGTGTTTTTTAATCGTGGTCGACAACTCTTCTTGCATTTCGCGGATACAAGCCTCTTCGGGAGTTTCTCCTGGCTCAATGTGGCCACCGGGCGGGATCCAGTCGTCGGCTTTTTTGTGATGACCAAGATATATTCGGCCCAGCTCTTTGTCAAAGGGCAGGAAGAATGCATTAACATGATTCTTGTTGCCTTCTTTTTTGGTGTAGATATTGTTCCCCGCGAGGTACTCCTCCATTTGCGACACTACCTGAGGAGAAACATTGGGTAGCTTGAGCGCGAGTCTGATACTTGTCACTGTGTCTGGTGATTGTTGGTTCATAGATATAAATAGACCGCCATTAGTAGAAATGCTATGCCCCAATATATATTCCAGAATAACTGATAGATGTTGTCGATCTTCTCCTTTAGCTTGGGAAAGTTGGGCCACCAATTAAGATTGCGATCAAGGAAATACTTTTCTTTTTTGATCAGATATACGAAGTGGATCGACAAATCGTACAGTATCATGCCGGTAACAATAAATGGAATATATTTGATCATAATGGTCACATCTTCTCTATTGATTAAGCCTAATAAAATAGTATTGGCTTTCTTGGTCCCCTGTAGCCTCTATTCTATGCTCAATATTCGCGGGGATATATATCAGATCACCAACGCTATATTCCGTACTATCCAAAGTCCGATAACTAATCACACCCGAACCTTGTAAGACTAAGAAAAACTCATCTATATTTTCGTGGTGATGCCAATCATACATACCTCCAGATGCAAGAAAGCCTTTCGTCATAGCAGACAACTGACTCGAAACATCATCGGCATCGGATAGTATAAGCTGACGGCTGCCACTACCGCCGTGGGCATGTTCGACAGGGATCTGGTCTATATATTTCTTGAATGGTTTTCTCATAGAGCCATTGTAATGATTAATAGTCGATGATCTCAGTAATATCGTCTAACGTTGCCTGTATATCTGATGTCAGGCGGATTTATAATTGGATTATACTCGCAAATCCGCCTGATATGGGCTGAGGGAGCGCAACCCCCGAACCAGAGATACAGTAGTTAGGCGAGGGCGAAATGAGGAGAGTAAAGTGTAACTCCTACTCTCCAAATGAGAGTGCAACGCCCCCTCGAGTTCAAGAAATATACTATGAAAGGCTGCGGAGTAATTCGGTATGAAGTTTTAGAGTACGTGCGGCGACGGGGTAATAGGTAAAGTTCCGATTATTTTCGAATTCTTTTAAATTATCAGTAGCGTCGAACGGCTTACCACTCAAGTCAGTTACAACACACCCAGCTTTTTGGGCCACGGCGGCCGCGAACATCTCGTAAAGTGCTTCGCCACCGATCGGATCGAGATAAGCGTCGACGAAACCGATGGCTAGTTTGAGCCAGTAGATGTGACCGCTACTGATAATAATCCTTTTTGATTTTTGCAATATTTCATTCAACTTGTTCAAACCTTTCCTTTCCTCTTGGCTCTCTAGGGTCGCTACGACCCATGAATTTTCAAGATCATCATGAGCAGGATTATCAAAAACAATTTTTTCCGAAGTTTGAATTTGGTAATAATTGGTTTTATCACCTTCTACGATAGCCACTATGCCAGTTTGATAGTCCATAATAGCGGAGGTGATAAAACCATAGTCATACCCAAATATCGAGATGCCAACCGCTGCCTCATGGAATGTTTTGGAGGCTAGGGAGCTGTTGCAGAATGGGTCGTAAACTACTCTGTACTCATTATTACCAAATTCAAAAAATCCACTCTCTTCGGAAAAAATCTTTCCAGAGATATTAAATTCCTTTATTTTATTTTTGATAATCCGGTCTAACTCAACGTCAAAACTATATTGAATATTCCCACCCTCCTTGACCTGGATCTGCTTGGATAGTGATCTTGAAAATTCTTGATAATTGGAAAGGTTTGAACTCATGAATTCGAAAGTTGAATGAAATGTTGAAAAAATGAATTCGAAAATATTGTTTTTCATAGTATATTTCTTGAATTTCGCCTAACGTGGAGCATATCTGATGTTGCCGCACGGTACAATGAATTATACTCGCACCGTGCGAGCAATATGCGCGTGCGGCTGCAAGCCGCTAAGCCAGATATGCGCTAGTTAGCTGACCCGAGCGAAATGCGGTAGAATCCCCCACCGCATGGAGCGAGAGTGCAACGAGGTCGAGTACCGCAACGAAGTGAGGAACGGAGAAGTATAAATATTTTCTGTACTAACGGGAACGAGGTCTAAATATATGGTAATTGTCACCCCAGATCCGTTGAAACGCCTCAGGCTTGTTATCGCGGGAACCTGTATTGATGATCGTTGTGCGTGGATCCAAAACCAACTTACGTAAGTCGTCTCTAGTGCCAACAAAGACTCTGTTAAAACCGTATATAAATTGGCTTATTGCGGCGTCGACAATAACCTCTCCATTTTCGGTGGTAACTACACCGTATTCATGTGACATGGTACGTTCGTCCGAAGACTCGGCGCAATAAGCATCAATATGATTATCGTTCCGGAGAGTCTCGCAAATAGGGTAATTCAGCCGTGCACACATGCTGTAAGTCTCACCAGCTTCGATGTTTTGTAAATATTCCGGTGGTAGTTTCAATACCGCTTGCTGAATATCCCGGAGTAGATCAGGTGAAATTGTTTCGTGATGTTGTGGCACTAGACCTTCGAGTTGTGTCATACAGAAAATATTTATATTTCAGCTAACGTCTCGCGTGTATCTGATGTTGCCGCGAGTTAAAATGAATTATACTACGCAACTCGCGAGCAATATGGGAGAGCGAGTGCAACGAAGCGAACCAGATACGCGCTAGTTAGGCGACCCGACTGACGTGTGGCAAAATGCTCCCCTGCCACACGGAAGGAGAGCGCAGCGTGGTGCGAAACGAAGTAAAGCAAGTAGCTCAAGATTATTTCTCTCTCCAACCCTTATCAGTGCGAGTTCGGTGGATTTTAGACAAGGACTGCTGTTGGCGCAAGAGCTTGGTATAAGAGCCATTCACAAAACGCTTCTTGTCGATATCGGCGGATTGAGAGAAAAAGTTGTATAACCCCACCCATTGATCGAAAATCAGATCTGTAGGTTTGGAATGAGGCGAGATGCCGAGACGACTGGTTAGCTTGGGCAATTGCGCCGATGTAACAATACGCTTGAGTGTACCAAAGATGTTAGGTTGAGTCTGACTAATAACGTAAACAACGAAATCTCGCCACTCCTTAAGACTCGCTAAGGGCGAAGCCCGTTTCTCGAAGCGCAAAAGAACTACGTCCACCCGTGGGACGGGGCGGAAGTCGGTACGGCGAAAACGATATGTAACGGATGGAAAATAAACTGGCTTGAGCAGTAACGACTTGAGACTTTCTTTCGGTAAACCACAAAACTGGTTAGCCGCCTCTTTTTGCGCAAAGAGAAAAATATCAGTGGCGAGATTTTGTTGTGACGAGAGGTGTCTGACTATATCCGAAGTGAGGTTGAACGGAATGTTAGAAAAGACTTTGTACGGCGTAGTCGGAAACTGGTAGTCGAGCACATCCAAGTTAAGTATTGTTACATTTGATTGCGAAGCAAAATCAAGGCGCAATTGGTGATACAACTTTTGATCTTTCTCAATCGCAACTACTGCACGGCAGTGGTTGCAGAGGACACGGGTTATCTCGCCGTGTCCTGCACCGATATCGACAACTAAGTCGTCTGAAGTTATGCCAGATTGTACAACTAGCCGATCTAGTAACTGAGGATCGTTGGTGAAGTTTTGTGAATGACTGATTTGTAGCGCCATATAAATTGCAGAGAGAAATAAATCTTGAGCTATTTCGCCTAACTACCGTTTATGTGAATAATGTTCATATAAACAGCAATAAATATCGTATATTAGTGATAAAATTGTAACATGATGATCGACGAGTTGCAAAGATATATGCGAGTTGCGAGGTATAGCCCAAGAACTATCGAGGCATATACACGCTGTGTTGCGGAGATTGGCGATCAAGACCTTCTATTGTTCTTGGACAAATTATCTCGTGAGCATAAATCATCCTTTACTATGAATCAGTATCACGCTGCATACAAGCTGTAGTCTTCTCCAATCAATAATGATACCGTACGGGTCCTTTGTTCTAACCGAATAA
>JBAXNV010000020.1:0-17657 GCA_037133595.1 bacterium | reverse complement strand
TCAGGGTTGTTGTTAATGCGTATTAATGTATCATCTAGGTCTACACCTATAGGGCGAGCTTCTGCATTCGTCATGTGCGAACTATATCCTATAATACATATTTGTCAAGATGATGTTGAATGCTTGCACTTATTATCCAAAAATCGTATATTCATTATCCAACTAATCCAATAGCTTCGTTTGCTGATGCTATGTCATATTTGGATTATGCAGCAACTAACAAAATAATAATCATGTAATAGAAGAGTTATAATATAGGAGCTATATGACACAAATACAAGAGAAGATAGAAATTTCTACCCATTTTGCAGCAGAGATTGTAAAACGTAAGATTCCCGTTAGTTATTTGCATGGTTCAAGCTCACTCTATGGCAAAGAAAATCATGTAGAAATTCTGTTGACTGATTTTGCAAGAATTCTTAGCATTAACCCAGATATTATTAATGATATGTTTAATGGAAATAACAAATCTTAATTTTGGGATAAAACTTGATTTATCTTCTTGGCAATGTCGCGCATGTCTTGTTCTTTTAGTCCACGAGTGGTGAGTGCGGAGGTGCCAAGTCTTAGGCCCGATGGGTTCCAGGGCTTTCCAGTTTCGCCGGGGACAGTATTCTTGTTGCCGATGATGCCAACTTTCTCTAGCTCTATCGCAGCGTCCTTGCCAGTCCAACCACGTGAGCGTAGATCAATGAGAATGAGGTTTTTATCAGTGCCACCAGTAACTACATCAAATCCACTTTGCATCAGTTCTTGAGCTAATACTTGAGAATTTTGGACAACTTGTTTAGCGTAAATCTTAAATTCTGGTTGTAAAGCTTCGCGTAGAGCAACGCCAATGCCCGCAATACTATGGTTTTGTGGGCCGCCCTGAAGACCTGGGAAGATGGAGGAATCGAGAGCGTCGCTAAATTCTTTTTTGATAAAAATGATGGAACCAATTGGGCCGCGAAGAGTTTTCCTTGTTGTCATTGTTACAACGTGAGCATAGGGAAAGGGGGAGCTATTTACGCTAGCTGCAACAAGACCAGCCTCATGAGCGATATCGGCCATATAGTAGGCGCCAACACTATCTGCAATAATGCGCATTCTTTTGTGGTCAATTTCTCTTGGGTAGGCGGTGCCGCCAGTAATAAGAATCTTGGGGCAGACTTTTGAGGCAATTTTTTGAATCTCGTCATAATCAAAGACTCTAGTAACAGGATCAACGCCGTAAAAATAGGAATCGTAAACTTTACTCGTAAAGCTAATGGGCTTGCCGGTGTCTGGGAGCTTCCAGCCATGAGAGAGGTGGCCGCCGTCGTACAGAGACATTGCAAGCATTTTGTCGCCAGGCTGAAGTAGGGCGTTGTAAACGGCGAGATTGGCGACGCTCCCAGTAACTGCCTGAACATTGACGTGCCACTCTGACTGATCAAGCCCAAATGCCTGATAGGCGCGAGTTTCTGTGAGATGTTCTATCTCGTCGATTATGCGATTGCCTTGGTAAAAGCGCTTGTAGGGGCGGCCTTCGCTGTACTTGTTCATTAACACTGAACCAACAGCCTCTTTGACGGCATCGGATACGAAGTTTTCGCTGGGGATCATCTCAAGTTCGTCGTGCTGACGTTTGTCTTCGGATTGAATCAGGTTGTAGATCTCGGGATCGGTGGTTTGTAGGTTTGTCATGATATGAATTATAAACTAAGTCTGAGATAAAATCTTTTGTTCGCACTCGTCTTGGTTTGCGAGAACCTCGCAGCAGTATTTGGTCGAGTGGCTACACTGTACCAATCCGAGCTGCTCGCACGATTTTATCGACCCGCCTCAACGCGCAGAACATGAGATACAATTACTTGGTATGAAATTTGACGGAAAAGCATTGGCGAATGAGACCCTAGAGACGGTGAGGTTGGTTGTAGCCAAAATGGCAACAAAGCCCAAGATTGTAAGCTTTTTGGTAGGAAACGATCCTGCGAGCGAGCTATACACGCGACTCAAAGTACGAGCTGCCGACAAGGTAAGCATCAAGTTTGAGGTGATTAGGATCAAGGAATATGAACCTGCGCTTGCGAGTCTAATCGCGCAAACGGGGAGTCGGGAAGATGTGACTGGGGTAATGGTGCAACTCCCTGTTGCTGGTCTTCAGAGCCAGACATTGAAGGAGGTGCTTTCGGCAATACCCCTAGCAAAGGATGTAGATGGATTGCGATGGGAAGAGTCGGGTATTACCCCCGCAACGGTACGAGCCATAATTTTGATATTGGACAAAATAGGAGATTGGCAGAACAAAAGTGTGGTGATTGTTGGTGCGAGGGGAGCTGTGGGACGACCTTTGGCGACCAAGCTAAAGCAAATGGGGGTATCGGTTTTGGAAGTTGATCAAGACACCAATAATCCAGAGAATATTATTAAGACTGGAGATATTGTTGTAAGCTGTGTGGGTAAGATGGGGCTTGTTAAAGCAGAGATGGTGAAAGATGGAGTGATTGCTATTGATGTTGGTGGGGATATGACAAAAACAGTATATCAAAAAGCATCAATATCACTAGAAGTTCCTGGTGGAGTTGGGCCTGTTACTGTAGCTAGTTTAATGTACAATGCTTTGGAAATATTTATTTAGGGAGAATCGTATGGCAGGTAATGAAAATGAATCAAAATGGGATGCAAACTTACCAATATTTGATCCATGGGCTATGAAAATAAAAAACACAAATGAGTCTTTGATACCGATTTGGGTCAAAAAAATAAGTGATATAAGAAATGCTAATCGATTTGATAATATTCATGAGCTGCCTGAACAGCAAAACCATGGAGAGGAAAAAGATGGCAAATGAATCTGACTTGTTTATTCCTGGATCTGAAGCTATACCAGACCCATCAACAAAGCAATATTCTCCCTTAGGCAAAGCTGATAAGTTGTATTTGGCCAAAAATATCATGAAGCGAGCAAGTGTTGATGGTAGCATGTCTCAGGAACATCTAATGATCCTTTGGCAAAATATTATAAATATGGCGATTAGTTAATAAAAAACACATTTTGTTGTGTTATAATCTCTCTAGTTATTTTTTAAATACACATCTGGATGACAACCTCCTGTACTTGGCAATTGCCCAAGATAGGGTCTCCAGAGAGGTCTAAGGAGGACATATTATGGCAGTTAAGAAAGCCAGTAAAGTAGTTAGTAAAGAAGTGAGCGAACCAGAGGTTAAGAAGCTTGTAAAAGAAGCTAAAGTAACCAAGCCAAAAGTCGAAAAAGTTGTAGTAGAAGAAGTTGTCGCTGAAGTGAAAGCCGAAGTAATGGCTGAACTTACTAAGGAAGTTGTCGGTATCCCAAGTCTAAAAGAGCTACTCGAATCTGGTGCACACTTTGGGCACGTAGTACGTCGTTGGAACCCCAAAATGAAGCCATATATTTATGCCGAAAAGAATGGGATTCATATTATCGATCTTTTTAAGACTCGCGAAAACCTAATAAAAGCATGTGAATATCTGGAAGAAACCCTTAAATCTGGTAAGAAAATAATGCTTATTGGTACCAAAGGTCAGGCAAGCGAGCTTATTCGCACCGAAGCATTGAGGCTGGGTATCCCATATATTACCACTCGTTGGGTTGGTGGACTTTTTACCAACTGGGATCAAATCAAACTTCGTGTTAACAAGCTTATTGATATGCGCCACAAATATGAGGCAGGAGAATACAAAAAGTACACCAAAAAAGAACAGGTAGATCTTAAGAGAATTATTGATCGCTTGGATCGAATGTATGGTGGCTTGGTAGGACTTGAGAATCTTCCAACAACTGTGTTTGTGATTGATCCTTCACGTGAGGTTGTAGCAGTGCGCGAGGCTATTGCTCGCAAGATCACTATTGTTGCTGTTGCAGATACCAACTGTGATCCTACCAACATTGCCTACGTTATCCCAGCTAATGATGATGCGATAAAAAGTGTAACATTGGTAGTGAGTGCCGTGCTTGCAGCGATCGAAAGAGGACTAAAAGCGGCAAAAAATATAGTCAAGAATTAAGAGGGGGATAAAATGGCAATAACTGTAGATCAAATCAAGACACTGCGCGGAGAAACTGGCGCCGGAATAATGGATGTGCGTAAGGCACTTACTGAGAGTGATGGAGACATGACAAAGGCCCGTGAGTGGATCAAACAAAAGGGTCTTTCTCGTGCTGCAAGCAAGGTGGATCGCGAGACTGGAGCATTGTATGTATTTTCCTATGTCCACTTTAATGGCTCCGTTGGATCATTGGTTAAGCTTGCCTGTGAAACTGATTTTGTTGCCAAGTGTGAAGATTTTCAAAAATTAGGAAAAGAGATCGCGATGCAAGTCGCCTCGATGCGACCAGAAACAGTCGAAGATCTACTTGCCCAACCATATCTACGAGATAGCAAAAATACAATTAACGAATTGATACAACAAGTATCGGGAAAGACTGGAGAAAATATCCGAGTTCTGGCAATCTCCGTCTTATGATCACATTACTTGCCCTGTCTTTGCTTGTTATATTACATGAGCTTGGACATTTTGTAGCTGCAAAAATCTTTGGCGTAAAAGTCGAAGAATTTGGATTTGGAATTCCACCCAAAGCTTTGACTATTGGTCGACGTGGAGAGACAGAATATACCCTCAACTGGTTGCCACTTGGTGGATTTGTAAGATTGTATGGCGAACAGGGTGAGCTTTCGGCAATCGAAGAGCTTAATCCTTTATCGCGTAAAAAAGCTTTTACTCACAAGCCATCATGGCAACGAGCAATAATTTTGTTTGCTGGAGTCGCAATGAATCTGTCGATTGGGATTTTGTTGTTCTCTGTGATTTATACCGTATTGGGAGTCCCCAAACAGGTTGGACAGCAGATATTGATCTCCGAGGTAGTACCCGAAACACCAGCTGCGCTTGCGGGGCTTAAAATGGGCCAAATTGTCGTAAAAGTTGGAGATACCGCGATTGATAGCTCTGACAGCTTTGTGAAGGTTATTGGAGAGAATAGGGGTAAGATTGTAAATCTTTATGTAAGGGAAATTCAACCCGATGGAACAACCTCGCAAAGTAGTACTGTAATCCCAATTATGCCTAGACAAAATCCCCCCGTTGGACAAGGAGCTCTTGGGGTTGCCGTGTCTGATGTTCCAATTATGATTTATGAGAAAAAACCTTGGTATAGCGCACCATATTACGGGGTTGTTGAAGGCGTTAAAGAATCTTATCTATGGGGAAAAGAAATTGGGAAGGGTATTATTGCGCTTTTTGCAAATTTATTACGTGGACATGTCCCAGTAGGTCTGTCTGGGCCTGTTGGAGTTGTGAAAGCAGGCAATGAGGCAGCTGTTTCGGGAATTATGGTGTATCTTAGGTTTGTTGCAATAATCTCCATCAATCTTGGAATATTTAATCTTTTTCCATTGCCAGCACTTGATGGTGGGAGATTGTTCTTTTTAATTATTGAAAAAATTGTTGGAAAGAAACGAGTTGGTAAGGTAGAACCTTGGGTTAATGGAATAGGGTTTTTTATGCTTATCGGACTACTTGTTTTTGTGACATATTTGGACCTACGATGAAAAAAGTGGTGGTGATAGGGGGTGGGACGGGTACATATACAGTACTTAAGGGACTTCGACAATACGAGGAGTTGCAGCTTTCGGCAGTAGTAACAATGGCGGATGACGGAGGGAGTAATAAAGTACTTAGAGACGAGTTTGGGATGTTACCTACTTCGGGGCTAAGGCAATGCATGGTGGCTTTGTCATCTAATGAAGGGTTGTTGAGAGAGCTTTTTGCATATCGATATTATCATGGTGTTGGGATCTCTGGTATGACATTTGGGAATCTTTTTATGGCCGCGGCAACAGATGTATTGGGTGATGAGCGAAAAGCTATTAAAGAAACTGCCAAGCTACTCGGAGTAAGAGGTAAAATTTTGCCCGTATCTTATGACACAGTATCTTTGTTAGCTACCTATGAAGATGGAACGGAGGTGTTGGGAGAACATCTGATCGATTTGGCGGGGAAGCGAGTTGGGGATATGCGAATAACTAATCTCAGGACTATTCCAGAGACTGTGATCGACCACGAAGCTAAAGAAGCTATTGAACAAGCAGACCTGATAGTAATTGGTCCAGGGGATTTGTATACAAATACTATTGCCAATTTGGTGGTGAGAGGAGTATCTGAGGCGATTGCAGCTAGCTGTGGCAAGGTGGTGTTTGTTGTGAATTTGATGACCAAAAGAGGTGAGAGTGCTGGATACAGCGCAAGTGATTATCTTAAGGATCTTGGCAAATATATGCCTCTTTCGCGATTGAATTGGGTGATAGTCAACGAAGATAAGGATGTGGAAAGTTCTATTTTGCGCAAATATGCAAAAGAGGGAGCTGGACTTGTAAAAGATGATCTTGGCAACAATACACCATACCAGGTTGTAAAAACCAGTTTGTTGGCCAAAGGTAAAGTGGAGAAAGAGAAGGGCGACTCTGTGGTGCGGAGTATGGCGAGGCATGACGCACAAAAATTGGCCAAAGTAATTTTTGATTTGATGTAGAATACCAATATGCCCAAAATTGTTGTGACTCATCATCGACCAGATCTTGATGCGGTAATGAGTTGTTGGATCTTACTTAGATTTGATGCACCCAAATATGGGGATGCGAAGCTTGTGTTTGTGGATGCTGGCAAAACTTACAAAAATTTGCCACCCGACGACGACTCGAATGTAACCCATGTGGATGTTGGGATGGGGATGTATGATCACCACCATGAAGGTAGATATGGGACGTGTGCCAGCCGCCTCGTGTGGGAAATGCTTGTCGAAGAAGTGGTTGTAAGTCCATTAAATGAAGAATTGCTAGCAATGGTAAATCATGCAAATGCGATTGATACTTTTGAAGATTGTTATTGGCAAGAAGCAAGTGATACCCGTTTTGCTTTTGCTTTGTCTGAGGTTATCCCGGCGCTTCATCGCTTGCAAATCCATGATGATGAGGCAGTTGTGAGAATGTGTATGGTATATCTAGATGGAGTTTATCAAAGGCTCAAAGATCGATCCAAGGCAATTGCGGCAATTGAAGAAGGTGTCAAATTTGACTGTATCTGGGGTAAAGCTATTGTGTTAATTACTGGTGCGGATGATGCCAGCAAGCAAGCACAAAAAATGGGGTATGACCTTGTTGTAATTAGCGAACCATCTAATCGCTATACAGCAATTAAAACTTCGCCCAAGGTTGCGTATCCACTGAGACCTCTTTATGATAAAATAGCTTCGATCGAAAATTCTGACAAGTGGTATTACCACAACTCGGATCATATGCTTTTTAATGGATCAAGAAAAGGAGGGGTTTTTGTCCCAACTGATCTGACTCTACAAGAGCTTATTGATTTGATTAAAAATCAAAAATAATTTGAAGTGGGTCTGCCTCCACAAAAGTACGGCGGGCGAAAGGTGGTGTTTTAATTAATGCCAATTATTGTAAAAGCAAAAAAAGAAGAAACTGCAGATAGTGTAATCCGTCGTTTCAAGAAAAAAGTAATGACTGAAGACGTTGTCAACGAAGTGCGCAAGCGCGAATTCCACGTAACTGGAGCCGCAAAACGTAAGGAAATTAATAACGAAATTAGACGCAAACAGTTTGTGGAGCGTAAGCAACGCGAAGCTGGAAGAAAGAAAAAGGCCTAATATGGGTTTTTTGATAACTTTACAAGACGAAATGAAAACTGCGATGAAGGCGGGGGATCCCAAAAGACTCTCCGCTATTCGCATGCTTGTTTCGGCTATCCGATATGCCCAGATCGACGACCCCACAATCGATGAGGATGGGGTAATGGCGGTACTTAAGAAAGAAGCCAAAAAAAGGCGTGAGGCGGTTGAAGCCTATACGGCAGCCGGAAGAACGGAAGCTGCAGAAAATGAAGCGTATGAACTTGCGATGATTGAGGGATACTTGCCCAAACAGCTGACAGAAGAAGATGTGAGAGCAAAAGTTGAAGCAACTATTAAAAATGGAGAGTTTGCCAATTTTGGCCTTGCAATGAACGCTGTGATGAAAGTCGTTGGTAAAGAGGTAGATGGTGGGATGGTTGCGAGGATAGTAAAAGAGACATACAAGATCTGAAACCTTGTAACAATATGATAGACATTCAAATTATTTCAGATAGTAAATATAAAATTAATAGAGAAATGTTGCATAAGCGATTGGTTGATCTTCTTGCGAGGTATCGACTTGTAGATAATGTTTCGGTTGTTGTTGAGATTGTGGGAAAAAGAAAGATTAAAGAACTTAATGAGATTTATCTTAAGCACGAGGGTACAACAGACGTGCTTTCATTCCCATTAAATGATCCAACAGATGATAGGCCTTTTGTAGCCTCACCTGATGGGCAAATGTATTTGGGCGAGATTTTTGTGTGTTACCCAGTTGCGATGGAAGAGGCTCTTGAGAGACAGGTTGCGATCGACGTGCAAGTTGTCGACCTTGCTGAGCATGGAATTATGCATTTACTGGGGTTTCATCACGAGTGATGTAGTGTGAGCGATTTTGGAAAGAGATGATTTTTGGTAAAGTAGGGGTATGTCTTTTTATCTTAAGTATCGCCCGCAAACAATTGATGAGCTAGATCTTTCTCTGGTTCGCGAGACTCTTGGCCAAATCATCAAGCTCAACAAACTGTCCCATGCCTATCTTTTTACTGGGCCACGCGGCGCTGGTAAAACAAGCTCGGCGCGTATTTTGGCTCGTGTAGCTAACTGTGATAACAACAAAGAGAAATTCGCCGAACCATGCAATCAATGTCCCGCATGTTTGGAGATTTTGGGGGGAGGGGCGCTTGATGTTATCGAGATAGATGCGGCGAGTAATCGCGGTATAGACGACATGCGAGAGTTGAAAGAAAAAATCAGACTAGCGCCCTCATCTTTGCGCTACAAGGTTTATATTATCGACGAAGTACACATGCTTACAACGGAGGCGTTTAATGCTCTGCTAAAAACACTCGAAGAACCACCCGCACATACATTGTTTATTTTGTGTACAACAGAGCTTCATAAGATACCAGAAACTATTGTGTCGCGATGTGTGCGAGTTAATTTTTACAAAGCCAGTGCAGATGAACTAGTAAGATCTTTTGCGAGAGTATTGCTAAGTGAGGGAATTGTCCTTTCGGATCAAATCTTACTGTATCTAGCCACGCATGTTGATGGAAGTTTTCGTGATGGAGTAAAGATACTAGAGCAAATATTGGGATATGGTAGTGACGTAACTCTCTCACAAGTGGAATCAATCTTATCTGGGGGAGTAGGGTATGACAGCAATCAGTGGGTTGAGGTAATGCTTGTCAAAGATACATCTTTGGCGCTACAGTTTTTGAATCAGGCGGTTAAGGGTGGGGTTGACCTGACATTTTTCTTGGTTGCGGCAATGCAAACTTTGAGATCGGGATTATTGGCTCCATACAAACTTGCCGAGAGCAATCTATCTGTACCCGCTGAAATTGGTATAAAGCTTGTGTATGCGCTAGACAAAACTGCGCGGATGCTTGTAGCTTCGCCGATACCGGAACTACTGGTTGAGACAATGATAATCGAGTGGTGTGCTGAAAGTGTTGGGAATGTTGTTAAATCGACAAATAAATCATCTGACGAATCGATAAGTTCGAAAATTAGCAAACCAATAAAGGTTGAGATAGTGCCCATCAAAACGGAAGAAATTGAAGTAGAAATTGTAAAGGATCAAATAATGGATGGAGCGACAATGCGAAGTTTGTGGCGCAAGATGCTTTCTGGTATGGACAAGTCACTTTACTCACTAGAAGCGCTATTGTCCAAAGCCAGCCCAATGCGAATCTCTGGCAAAAATCTTGTTATTGGCGTTGCATATGATTTTCACAAAGCTCAACTTGAAACTTCAAGATTTCGGGATATTGTGGAAAAACTTGTAAAAGATGCATATGGCATGCCATTAACGGTTGCTTTTGAGGTTGTGAAGGGTAGTGATACAATCAAGCAAGCTCCCGTAGACTCTGATCTTATGGAAGCAGCCGAAGAAATATTTGCTAACTAGGAGGAAAGTATATGGTATTTGACAAATTCAAACAGTTGGGACAGCTCAAACAGATTCGCGATCAAGCAGTGCAGATGCAAAAACAGCTAGACGACGAAATTATTGAAGTAGAGGATAGTGGGATCCGCGTTGTGATTACTGGAAGCCAAAAAATTCAGACGATTACGATTGATGGGCAATACCAAGAAAGAGTTGTAAAAGTGCTTAATGATGCCATCAAAAAATCACAGCAAGTTGCAGCTAAGAAACTCCAAGAAATGAGTGGCGGACTCAAAGGACTACTTGGTGGGGCAATGGGACAAGGTTAGTTGGATGAAACTCCCCAAAGTTGTTGACGATCTAATAGGTAGCTTTGAACGATTACCTGGTGTTGGGCACAAAAGTGCTCAGAGGCAAGCTTTTTATCTTCTTAGAGTACCACAACGAGACTTGGATCTTTTTGGAAATGCTTTGATTGAGCTTAAGAAAAAAACGAAGTTTTGTACAATTTGCCACAATTTGACAGAGAGTGAACAATGTTCTGTCTGCGTGGACTCAATGCGAGATGATAGCCAAGTATGTGTGGTTGAATCTTTCCAAGATGTGCTTGCGATCGAAAAAGCGGGGAGCTATAAGGGCGTATACCATGTATTACATGGTTGTTTGTCGCCACTAAATAATATTGGTCCAGAAGAACTTTATGTTGATACTCTTATACAAAGAGTGCGATCGGGTAAAATTAAAGAGGTAATACTTGCGACAAACACAAGTCTTGAAGGTGAGGCAACGGCCATGTATCTTACCCAGCAGATTAGAAAAGCAGGAGTCGAAATACAAATTTCGCGAATCGGGCGAGGCATGCCAACTGGGATAGAGCTAGAGTTTGCGGATGATGAGACGTTGAGGAGTTCGCTGCAGACTAGAAGTATAGTATAATCTACAACATATTACGGATCATATTGGAGTATGTATGAATTCTGCTATATTGGGTACTTTTGGAATAGATGATATTTCTTTACCAGGCCATGATTTGGAGCGAGTGGTTGGTGGTGCTGCTTCTTATGCGAGCTTGGCCTCAAGTATATTTGCTCCTACACTAGTGAGCGGGATGATTGGAAGTGATTTTCCGAATGATTTTATTGAAATTCTCAAAAGTAAAAATGTTAATGTGGATTTCGTTCAACATAGTAAAGAAAAGTCATTTCGATGGAACGCATATTATTCTGATGACTTGAATCAATTGACAACAACATACCAAGCGATGAATGCATCCAAAGATTATGATGTTTCAAAATTGAATTTTGGAAAAATGCCACCGAAGGTTGCGTTTCTGGCAAATCTTGATCCATCTATGCAATCAAAAATGATTGATCAATTACCTGAAAACACAATAAAATTATTGGATAGTATGGATTTATGGATGATAGATAAACGTGATGAATTGCGTGAGGTGTTAAAAAAAGTTGATGTTTTTTTCGTAAGCGAGGAAGAGGCTGGCCTTTTGGTAGGGAAGAAAATGCCACTTCATTATATGTTGGATGAACTGATGTCATATGGACCAAAAATTATTGTATTGAAAAAAGGAAGATTTGGTCTAACCATGTATGGAGCTCTGGGTACACTATCTGTGCCTAGTTATCCTATGACCCATGTTGTAGATCCATCAGGGGCTGGGGATAGCTTGGGCGGATCGGTTGCGGGTGTGCTCGCAAGTATTGGGACATTTAATTATGCTTCAATGTCAACAGCATTGGTGCTTGGAACGGTAGTATCTTCATTTGTAGTTGAAGGCTATACCTTCTCTCCATTATTGAACCTAACGTTAGACGAGGTGAGAAATAGGGTAAAGATGTTTATGGATCAATTGCCCAATCAAGTAAACTTGTTGCTTGATAGGATATAATGCTTCGTTAGGAGGATATCTGATGAAAATATATTTTACTGGTTCTTTGCATAATCATGATATTAATAAGTTGGTATATCAAAATATTATTGATATTTTAAAAAAAATGGGGCACGATATTAAATCGGACCACATTATGTCTGCTGGTGCTGTTGACATAGATAGACAGTCATCAATTGAAAAGGGTGCTTATTACGACAGTCTAAATAAGTGGATTGCAGCCTCGGAATTAGTTGTATGTGAAGTGTCATATCCATCAACAATTAATATTGGTCATGAAGTCTCGCTTGCACTTGATAAAGGTAAACCTGTGGTGGGTTTATATCAAAAGGGACGTGCGCCAGGAGTGTTGCAGGGAATAAAATCAGAGAAATTTATTTTACTAGAGTATGAAAATGATAATCTGGAAGATATAATTAAGTATGGAGTGGATGAAGCAACTTCTCAGGCAGATGTGAGGTTTAATTTTTTCATCTCACCGCAAATTGGTCGATATTTAGATTGGATGTCACAAGGAAAAAGAATTCCTCGTGCGGTTTATCTGCGTAAATTAATTGAAGATGATATGCTAGCAAACAAAGAATTTGAAAAGGATACCAATTAATATGGCAAAGGTAAAAACCAGAGAAGAAAAGATCAAGAGTAGCTACCGATTGGCCAATTTTAAAATTACGGAAGGTGCCAAACGCGAAGAAAAAGATATTGCCGAATTTGCATACCTCGATGCTAGTTTTGTAAAAAAAGATTTATTCAAAACAATAGTGGTGAGTATTATAATGGTTGGAATTATAGTGGCGGCAAAGAAGTATTTGGGGTAAGCTCATTGTATGAGTGTATGGAAGCAAGTAGCATCTTCGATCGGGGGAATCTTTTCGCAAACTGCCAGTCAAATGGCGCGGGAGCCTTTGGAGATGGGGCAGTCTGCTGTTTCGCAGATTAGTGGTGATACTGGTACAAGCGAGGCTGGTCAACAGCAAGCTACACCCGTTAGCCAACCAACAAATGACTCGAATGGTGAATTTCGCAACCAACAGGATGCAGCAAAATATGAGCAATTGGCAAAGCGCAAAGATGAAATCGAACTTGCTCAAATAAGAGCTAATCTACAGGATGAGTTTGGACTTGAAACTGACCTAAAAAAAGGCATGCAGAGGGCTAGTATGGAATATGTGCAAAAGGAGCAAGAAAGAAACAAAGTTGAGGAAAAAAAGAAGCAAGAAGAAGAGTGGATGGTCGAGAAGAAGAAGAAGGAAGATGTTGCAATAACTGCTGCCAAAGCTCAGGGTGGCGCAGAAAATAAGGCATGGGGTGCTGGGTAGGTGATAAGATATATATATGAAAATTTACAATTCACTTTCGCGACAGATCGAAGAAATTGAACCAATTGATCCACCAAAGATTGGGCTCTATACTTGTGGACCTACTGTTTACTCGACACCAACAATTGGCAATTTTCGAACCTATGTGCTTGCCGATGTGCTAACAAGATCACTTAAATATCTTGGTTATCAAGTAACATCTGTGATGAATCTTACGGATGTTGGGCACCTGACTGGAGATAATGAAGGCGACAGTAGCCAAGGTGAGGATAGGCTTGAAAAAGCAGCAAAAAAAGAGGGGAGAACTGCGTGGGAAATCGCCAGTTATTACTCTAGCGAATTTTTGGATCACGCAAAAATGCTCAACTTGATTTTACCCGATGTTATTTGCAAGGCAACGGAGCATATCCCAGAACAGATTGGTCTTATCCAACAACTTGAAGAAAAGGGGTTTACTTACAAAATTGCAGATGGGATATACTTTGATACCAAAAGATATGAAGAGATGGGTTTTAAGTATGGCGAACTTTCAACACTCGACGAAATGAAGACTGGGGCAAGGCTCGAGTCAAATCCAGAAAAAAAGAATCCTCGCGACTTTGCGCTTTGGAAATTTTCACCCCTAGGGAAGCGTCGCCAAATGGAGTGGGATAGCCCATGGGGGGTGGGTTTCCCTGGTTGGCACATTGAATGCTCGGCAATGAGTATGAAATATTTGGGTGAGCAGTTTGACATTCACGTTGGTGGAGAAGACTTGCGAAGTACGCATCATCCCAATGAGATTGCCCAAGCTGAAGGTGCGACGGGGCACAAACCTTTTGTAAAGTATTGGGTGCATGGGGCATTTTTACTAGTTGATGGTGGACGAATGGGCAAATCTCTAGGCAACGCCTATACAATTGTGGATATTACCCAAAAATGCGATCCTTTGGCTTTGCGCTACTTTTACTTAACAGGACATTATCGTAAGCAGATCAATTTTACCTGGGAAAGCTTGAACTCTGCCAATATAGCTCTTGCTAAACTAAAACATGTCTACGCTGATGCAGTGGCAAACCAAGGTGATAGAACCACTTTATCGGTTGAAAAAATGGACAAAATCACTCAATACCAAGTGGAGTTTGCCAACACGATAAGTAATGATCTCAATATGCCTGAGGCACTTGCTGTTGTGTGGGAAGTTGCGAAAAGTAATATCCCTAGTTATGACAAAGTCGACTTATTAAGAGAGTTTGACAAGATTCTTGGTCTGGATCTAGAGATTAACAAAACCGAAAATTCGACAAGTCCCGTGCCCAAAGAGGTGATTGAGCTTGCTCAAAAAAGGCAAGAATTGCGCAAGAACAAAGATTACGCAACAGCTGATACAGTACGAACTGAAATTGAAAATAAGGGTTGGAAACTAGAAGAAGAAAGGGATGGACAATGGAGTCTAAGCCCCAGAAATTGAAGTGGGTGATGTTGGCGATGTTGGTTTTGCTGCTTGTTGTTGGTGTGTGGATTTACTTCCATAGGGAGAGTTTGTTACTTAATCCCGGTAGTGTAGAGAAAGTTGCCGAATTGCCTTATGCTCAATTAACATTTAGTCGATTGGCCAATAGAGTGCCCATGCCTGGCAATATCGAGATTGGCAAAGTAATTGCAGAGACGCCAGAATATACTAGCTACGTATTTTATTATCATAGTGGTGGTAAGAAGATTAGTGGGCAACTTAACTTGCCCAACTTGAGCCGAACTATGAGCGCGATTGTGATGGCGCGTGGGTATGTTGCCAAAGAAGAATATACAACTGGTATCGGTACCAAGAATGCAGCGGCAGTATATGCCAAAAATGGCTATATAACCCTTGCTCCGGATTTTTTGGGATATGGCGAGTCGGATCAAGAAGATGCCGATAGTATAGGGGCTAGATTATATCGACCAGTTGAGATTTTGGATCTTTTATCTTCTTTGTCGTCTTTGCCGCAAATAGATCTGACGCGGGTATATTTGTGGGGGCATAGTAATGGTGGACAGATTATGCTTTCGGTTGCGGAGATTTTGGGTAAGTCTGACCCTAGGGGACGGACCTCTAGGATTTTGGGCATGGTGTTGTGGGCACCGGTATCGAAACCTTTCCCTTTTAATATATTGGCATTTAGCGATGAGGCAGACGATCAGGGTAAATTGTTACGTAAGGTAGTTGCCAACTTTGAGAAAGATTATGATGTGTTTGATTATTCGATCGACCGATATTTTGATGCAATTAATATACCAATACAATTGCACCAAGGATCGGCTGATCCCGAAGTTTTCAAGGTGTGGTCGGATGATTTGGCAAAAGAACTCAAAGACAAAAAGAAAGACATTACATATTTTGTTTATCCTGGGGCCAATCACAATCTAAGCCCTGGGTGGAATGAGGTTGTGGCCCGCGATTTAAATTTTTTTGAGAATTTAAGATAGAATAGCTAAATGGGAATTAAGGTAAATAATCTCAGCTTTGGCTATGGCGATAAAATACTCTTAGATGAGGTGAATTTTGCGATCAATAATGGACAAAAAATTGGGATAGTGGGGGAGAATGGTACGGGTAAATCGACCTTACTCAAGTTATTCTGTGGGCAGATCGACCCAGATGGAGGAAAGATAGTTGTGCAAGGGAGTATGGAAATGGTGCCACAGGAAGTGAAACGAGATCCAGTGCTGGAAGCTGCAAAAACAGTCGAAGCTTATGTTAACCCAGATGGACTCATTGAGGACCATGAAATTCACAAATTGTTTGCGGGCTTAGGGATTGCCGATGTTGGCTTGCAGTTGGCGCCGCAGGGATATAGTGGGGGAGTAAAGACGAAGATGGCCTTAGCTCGTGTGCTGTTCAAAGAGCCAGATATTCTCCTTTTAGATGAACCAACCAACTTTATGGACAGCGAAGGCAAGCATTGGGTGATGCGACTCCTCTCCCAATACCCAAAAACTTTAATCCTAATATCTCACGATCTAGACCTACTCGACCAGGCAATAGATCGCGTGATCTATGTGAACAAGCACACGCATAAGATCGAGGAGTATCGTGGGAACTATAGTCAATACAAGCGATTGCAGGGTGAGGCGACAGCAACATTTACCAAAAATGTGGTGAAGGATGCCAAATATATTGCTGGTCTTGAACACGCCATCAAAGTAGTAGGCGTCAAAACGCGAATTGTGTTGCAACGTAAAGTGGCGCGGCTTAAAGAAGCTTTACCAGAGTTACCACCATCGATAAAGAGTATCAAAATTCAACTCCCAGAACCAGCACGAGTGGGTGAGGTCCCCATCTCTGCTCGGGAGATCTCCAAGTCATTTGGCTCTTTGCGAGTGCTATACAAACTAGATTTTTCCATACGGCGTGGTGAGCGTATCGCTTTACTTGGCTCTAATGGAGTTGGTAAGAGTACATTGATCAAGCTATTGATAGGGCAGATAATGCCTGATAGTGGAGAGATTGTGCGAGATTCTGCCAATAAGATAGGCTATTACAGCCAGGAGTTTGAAGACTTTGATATGGATGCAACGGTACTTCAGCTTTTTATGAAAAAGTGCGAACGTATGGAGTCTTTTTGTAGGCCGTTTTTGGGCAAGTTTAACTTTTTGGGGAACAAAGTGCACCAAAAGGTGGGATCTTTGTCGGGAGGAGAGAAAACTAGACTATCGATTGCCATGCTGTGTTCGACCGATGCTAATTTGCTGATTTTAGATGAGCCAACAACCTATCTTGATGTTCTTTCGCAGAGAGTAATTCTTGATGCTCTTAAATCGTATAAAGGCACAATGATTATTGTGTCGCATACCGAAGAATTTATCAAAGAACTTGCACCCGACAAAGTGTTTGAATTACCTGGTGCGAAAATGGATTTTTGGCGAGATGAATATGTGGATGTAGTAGGAAAATTGTAACTATCATATTTATGATATTTATGATATTTATGATATTTATGATATATTACCTTAATTATGAAATACTACCTTAATTATGAAATACTATGAGCACATAAATGATAAGCGTATCTCTATACGAGATAGGCAATTGATGAATAGAGAAAGTCGCAGACTTTCAACGATTGGAGTTGTAGAGATTGCAGAGGGTGATGGTGGATATTGGAGATTTATAAGTTCCTCACTTAAAACCCCGACCGTAGAGGTCGAGGGATGAAGTAGCCCCTGGGGCTGTACGTACAAATTCGAACGTATTTTAAATTATTATAGCATTCGCCCCGCTCGTCCCGTCGCCGGTCGGGACGAAAAACGCGGGGCTCGATTGAAAATTATTTTTTGCGCGCGCGATTTTAAATCCAAAACCAGAAAAAGAACGTTAACCTATAATAATGTTGACATATGATTAGGCTGAGATACATCGGTAACACTTTTGAGGTACCATATGGTCCTCGAGA
>JBAXNV010000019.1:0-19147 GCA_037133595.1 bacterium | reverse complement strand
GGATGTACACGGCCAAAGCACACACCAAATCAACTCTTTTTGCTACTTAAGCCCATCTATCTTAACTATTCCCTGTCTCTCCCCACCAAAAATCGCACCCAAAATACCTACAATAACTCCGATAGTAATTAGGGTACCTATTAAAGAATCCATATATCATTACTCGTAATTAATAACAGTTCATGCCGCCCGCATAATTTGAAGTACAATGTTTTTGACTTCCATCGCTTGAATAGCAATACATTCCTCCAGCGTAATCAGATGTACAGTTCGTAGTCGTATTCTTCGGCTTACTCGGTACGTACTCTGTTTGTGTCTCATAGACTACTTGTGGTTTTGGCGTAGGCCTAGCTAATAAGACTTCTACTTGTGCGCTCGCAGAAGCAAGTTGCTCACTAGATGTAGCTAATTCTGCTTGATATTCATTTGTCCTATTCTCCAAATCGGACACTACTTTTTTCTGCGCAACCATAAGAGGCTGAAAATACAAATACGATAAAAGCATGCCAACAAAAACGCCAACTAATAACGCTAAAAGAATACGTTTATCAAACTTCTTTAAAGTCGCAGTTTTATTCATGTCTTACTACTTCCAACCTGCGTCTTTTAAGATTTTATTAAGATCTGGTTGACTTAATCCTAGAAAAACTTTGTAATCATTAATTTCTGCATCAGTAACATCACTATTAGACTTGCCAGCTATATAGTTTGGTACCACACTCTGTCCAGGCAATGCATAGTGAATCAAGACATCTCCACTCGTAGTATCGTAAACATCGTTTTCATCTAATGATTTACCATTGAAGAAACTATCCTTAACAATTTCCGCTACACAAATATCTGCATTCTTACTATAAACTGATGTCAAAAGATGATACGAGATGTGGGTAGGATATTGCGTCGTCCGATATGTCATGCTTTCTTCTTGATTTAATCTCATAATAAGATTATTGGCATCAGTAATACATTGTTGTCGCATTGAAAATGATAGAGAAGACTGAACAGACGTGGGTGCTACAAAAGATGTATCTAGTTTATACTTCGCGATGTATCCAAAATATACAATTAAAGAGCCGACAACCAAGCCAAGCAAGAATATTAACCAATTATTTGATTTAGACATGAGTTAATTTTAGCAACTATTTCAGTAAATGCTACAAGGAGAAGCTGGTCTACTAGTCCCATTTAGCCTAACTTAAGGCTAATGAAAACGATAACAGCAACACATAAGAAGCTAGGTATAAGGATAAAGGAATTGCGCAAACAGCTAGAGATGACTCAAGAAGATCTAGCCTTCCAGGTAGGCGTAGACAGAAGCTATATAGGTTTTGTAGAGCGAGGAGAAAAGAACCCTACCCTCTCTAAGCTGACGAAAATTGCTAAATCCCTAAAAGTATCACTATCTGGTTTATTTAATAATCTACACTAACCAGAATTATCTATATTTACGTGTTTTCTGACTACTGAAATAATGCTAATGTAATTTTTTGGCTTTAAACTTTCCGTTAAAAAGAAAAAAACCCTGCCCGAATCTGAATAATCCTTCTCGTATATAAAATCTATATCGGGCGGTAAACCAGAAAAGTATTTTTTGTATTCCAATGATTTATGATCGTTAGTAAACTTCTTTTCAATTCTATCTTTTATAATTAACTTTTTATCCTTCGGCGCAGTTTTAGTCATGCGATCAAATAAGCTAATTAATGATCTAGCTTCTCCATCTGTAGATATTTTTGACAATTCACAAGTACTAAAGTTGTAAAAATTGAAATTAAGAGAATAGCATTGCTCTCCAATTGCCTTCAGTAGCTCATCGCTAACATCGGGAATAGCAACTTCTCCAGAAAGATGGAAGCGCGAATGATTTGCTTGATCTTTTTTTGCTAACCTATTTTCCTCTACCTTCCGATTCCACTCTTGAGACTTCAATTTATTTTGAAGCTTTTCGTCCTTACTGGGTTTTCTTCCCATAATAATCTTTCATTGATTTTATGGTAATAACTTTCTTTGAACTCTCGTACGGCTCTAGACCTTGTCTAGCTTGTTGCCATGGTAATTCAGAATGTGATAACACCTCCAAATCATTGCCTGTGTATTTTCCATATACATTCCATACCACTTTTAACAAATCAATTTCCTCAAGACTCAATCCTTCAATATCTAAGCTTGAAGCTAGTACAACCTTCCCCAGATCCTCTCTTCCATATTGTGAAAATAAGTTATAAATTTTAGGTAAGGCTGGACCATGAACCCAAGCTTCAATATCATCTACAAACAAGGTTTTATTTCTCAATGTAACACTCCATGCTTGAGCGTAATACAATAATTTTTGAAGTTTTTTATTCGTAACTTCTCTATTCTGTTCTCTTCCCAACTTAATAAAGAAATTTGCTATTTTAGTTACCTTACTTTTTTCTTCTGTCATACTCCACCTCTGATAAACAACTCCATAGGGCCATTGTACACTACATAGAATATGTCATTTTAAATTATTCAAGATCAATATGTTACTGGTCACTCAAGCACTTACGACACGAATATATATTTACATAAGAATATATTACCCCAACTCGCCTACCACACTCTGGACACTTAAACCAACTCCTCTTGCCACCAAATCTGGTACTTGAGGTCACCAGTTCAATCTTACGGCCCGAATCTAGCTCAACTGACTCCAAGTACATTCGCTTGACTTGCTCTCTGGCCTGTCGCACCACGTCATTGATCCGCAAACACTGACACGCGGCCAATGAATTAATTTTCCCGTAATCATATGGGTTAAATGATTTTTGCATTGTTGTTAGCCTGTAATACTTGATTTTGTCCAACCACCGCCGTTTGGGTCCTAATATTGATCTGCATGGGTGACTGTCTCAGATTCTGCAACATATGTAACGCCATAAAGTAATGATTATTAGCTCTATCTAGTTCTTTGCCTAAAATAGTCAACAAGGTAAGTTCATGCTTTGTTCTCTGGCAAGTATTCTTTCGCGTGTCGTCAATTGGTCTATTCCTATCAGTCCAACATGTATCGTGACTATATGAGAGAATTTTTTGAGTATTTAGTGACTCTTCCATTCGTTTTTGTAGATCAAGAAAACGGACATAGCTAACTACTGCTATCTCTACGAGCGCTTTCTCACTCATTATCTTGCAATCATAATCACTTTGTAACTTCCTAGACATAGTAATCGCCAGTGTTCTGTATTCGTCTGGGACCGACTCAGTCATGAGTACACCGTTCTCAAATTCATTCAGAGTGATAGCTTTAAATCCTGACATTGAGAATGTCTCAAATTCAGAGCGGTTGAGCATCTCACTTTTTACATCTTTCATTATTTGATCTGGATCATCTTGATTTTTCCACCCATCAACCGCCAGTTGTGTCTCCGATTTACCAAGTCCTGACATGTTCCCAATCTGTTTCATAAACTTACGAATAAATTCAAATTACTGATATTTTCGCCACTCAAGTAAGTTCTCACACTCTCCACCAGTCCCTGCAGCACATTTTTCCTCTGGATAACTAAGCGGGACAAGTAGACAGCTCGAACCTAAGCTATAATAGCTTAATGAAATATTCTCAACCTATCAACTCTCAGAACTTTATAGCCAAAGACTACTCCAAAAACATTTTATTTAATCGAGAGGACTTTGGGAACGATGGACATATACTTCAAACCGTAACTATTCCACCTCTCACAAAGCAAAGAGAGCACTTCCACAATATCCAAACCGAAGTCTTTTACATATTGGAAGGTTTTTGTGAAATTTATATTAACGGCACAAAGTACGATGCAAAACCAGGTGATGCAATTATTTGTAGCCCAGGAGATAAACACTATCTTTGGAATAAGTCAGACAACAACTTTAAACTAGTTGTATTCAAAATCAATATTCCTTCAGACGACGATACTGTTTGGAGCGAGTGAATAAGTTCTCACTCCCTCCACCAATCCCTGCAAATAGATCAAAGTAGATCATTGAAGCTGCGATAAAGCTCGCCTCACTTCATCATCACTTTGTTGTTCACCAAAATCTTTGAAGTAAGAAAAGATCTTTCTTACAGGTAATTCTGCCATCTGCAACACTCTATCAATTCCAGTATATCCTGGCACACTTTGCAGCACCCTACCATCACTATCTACGGAATAGGCAAAGCAATTGCCAGTCTTTCCCGAACCGAGTATGTTGTCAATTCTCCACATTCTCCCATCTCTCCCAGTTGCTTCAGCAACGACAGGTAAATCAACATTGTACAAGCGATTCATCGCCTCCGCCCTTTTCGCTGGCAGTAGTGGCTTCGGCGACAACGACACTGCGAAGTTCTGACCATCTAATTGTGCTTGATGTGTTACTTTCAACAAAACTGGGAAACTCCCATCTAACAATGCCCTTATCCCTATGCCGATTCGATTTCTTTGTATTTGCCCTTCTCCATTTTCGTACGCCACCCGCAAAACAGCCAACATCCCCTCACGGGCTCCACGTGCAAGTGCTACATCCTCTGGGGAGATCTCCAGCCGCGCATCAACCTCTTTCTTCATAAGTTATATTATATCAAAACTATCGCCCAGATATAAGGTTCTCACACTCTCCACCAATCCCTGTAAATATATCAAAGTAGATCACATACCCACTCCACATCAACTATTGCCTCTTATTAATGTAGTGCTAAAATAATCCTCCTGCCACGGATACAAAAAGGAGTTTTATGCCACCAAGCGTCACCCTACACCAGATCCATGATTGCAATCACCCAGAGGCAAATGGCAAAGATTTAAGAGCAGGAAGAACTACGGATCTTGTAACTATTAGACCAGAGCAATTGGCTGAAGATGGCAAAAGTGGAGAAGCCAATTGCGTTAGTGCATACATAGCGATGATTGAACAAATTTCAAGAAATGGGAAATTTGTCGAAGGAAAATGCACCAACATAGAGTGCCCTTGGAACCAAAATCACGCCGGACTACCAGCCCAATCTCGCAAATAATAAGTTCTCGCACTCTCCACCAATCCCATCTTTCGCCGAGGCTACAAACAATATACATGTTTGTCGCCTGCTATAATCACCTCATGATAGTAACCAAATCCACCCCCTTTACCAAAGAAGAAATTGAAGAGCTTAAAGCGCAATTTGAAGTTTATATCAAGACTGTTATCGACATCGAGAAGAAGGTCTGTAGCGCTGGGATGGATCGTCATTTTGAAGGCGAGCAGATTTTAATTGCACAAGGATCCTCTCAACACAATATTTGGGGTGGCGGCATTGACTTAACAACCAACGAAATCGACTATAACTCATTTATAAATATCCGCCCCAACGACAACAACACAAAAAATGAAATTCAAAGCGAAGATATCAAATCCAAATATAACGAACTAACCAAATATTTCTTTTCCACCATCTTATGAACGATACACAACAATTGGTCGGCGCCCTCTCAAACGATCTATTTCGCGTTGCCTCCTTGTCGCACAGAGGGGCAAACACCGGAGCGCAACGCTTTTTACTCGAGGCCAAGCGCTGGGCAGGTCCTCTGCATGATCAAAAAGTCCCCCCACATATCGCAAATATTGCCAATCAGGTATTTCTAAAAAATGACTCCCCTATCACCCTCGCCGAAGCAGAGCAGTACCTCATGTACGGAGTTTTGCTCCAAAACTACGCACTACACAGTTTGAATCCCTAGAACCATTCAAATAAGTTCTCACTCCCTCCACCAATCCCTGCTTGATACATTTCGATATATTTAGCTATTGAAATCAGCCACACAGCATGTTATATTGCACTCATAAACGCCTCGTCTATGCCTTACCGCTCGACGAGGTTTTTTAATGCTACAATTTATGCATGTCAACCATCCTTTACATCGACGGCGAAAATCTCAAACATTACCTCAAGTCAGTCCTCAAACAAGCTGGTATCAAAGAAGACAAACTCAATTTAGAAAACTTTGCCTACTCAGCCCTCTTTGACAAAGTACTTAAAGGCATAACCATTACCGAAAAACGCTATTACTCTGCCAAAATTCGCTTCCACGAAGATAATGCCCAAAAGTCCAAAGAACTCATTACCAAACAAAGAGTCCAAAAAACCAATCTAGAAAAAAATGGCATTAAGGTAATTATTGGTGGCAATGTCCGTCCACAAGAAATTACACTAAACGGCAAAAAGAAAACGATCTTTCATGAGAAAGGTGTAGATGTAAAAATCGCCGTCGATCTCGTCGCCAATGCTTGCGATAAAACAATTTCATCGGCCATCCTCTGTAGCTCTGATTCCGATCTTCAACCCGCGGTCAAAGAAGCACGAGCTCGTGGTGTAGAAATCGTTTATCTTGGTTTTGAAAATAGTCCCAATAAAGGCCTCTCGTATACAACTCATCGCACCATACTTATTCGCAACTCCGAAGTATTAGAAACATTCAACAAATAAGTTCTCACTCTCTACACCAGCCCCTACCTGATACATGGAGTCTTATTACAAAACTACGCCTTACATCATAACTAGTTTTACTTCTTCATCACAAAAGATCGCATCGAGATACTTGACGCGTCAAAGTCCTCGCAGAAGTAATCAGGATGTTCATCCTCATAAGCAAGTCCCAGGATCGCAAGCATAGGTCTATAGTGCTCATCTGTCGGTACGGCCATCTTGGCTACTTTGCCAAGTCCTTCATATCGGGCAAGAGACAGATAATCTCCCTCATCTAGTCTCTCTCGCACTTTTTTGTCAAAGTCGATCGCCCAGTTGTATGGGTTGCCAGTCAGTCGTGCCATCCGCAGGTTATGGACAATGTTGCCACTGCCAAGAAACAAGACTCCCCTCTCCCGCAATTCTCGCAAAGATCGCATTGTCTCCATCTCCTGCTCAGAGCTCTCATCGCTGTTAAGACTGATCTGTAGCACGGGTATATTGGCCTCAGGGAACATACGCACAAGCACACTCCACGCCCCATGATCTAGTCCTCGCTCAGTGTCAAGCTTTATCGTAGGGCAAATCTTAGTTATCTCTTGCGCTAGATTATGGTCTCCCATAGCTGGGTATTGCACCTGATAAAGCTCCTCGGGGAATCCATAAAAATCATATATCATCTTGGGGTCCGCCACTGCAGTTGTATATCTTCCCTTTGTCATCCAGTGCGCCGAGAAGACAACAATAGCAGAAGGCGCAGGGATCTTCTCGCCTATCTGCCCCCATACTTTTGAGAATCGATTATCCTCGATAGCATTCATGGGGTTACCATGACCAACAAATATTGCTGGCATTCTTTTTACCTTATTCATACTTGCTAGTTTACACTGTTTAATATATTCGGTATGCTCAATACATGCCCGAAATATCTCATCAGCCCATCCCCGAAAATCTAGAACTTCGAAAAACAGCGCACGAAGAACGTCACCTTCTCGAAGCCGTCCAAATCCCAATTGTCACTGTATCAGCCACATTCAAAGAAGAGCTCGAAGCCAAGTTTGGCGAGAAGATAGAAGGAGAGGTTCAAGATGTCACCTTTTCTCGCGCCCACTACAGTATGGCCAATGCTCTCGTAGTTGCCGCAACCAAAAACAAAAAAACCTTTTGGATGATCGATCCAACCAATTACGTTTCAGCCAAAGACTGGCCCAAGATTCTTTTTACCGAAAAGATGGGGAGACTCATCGCCAGGAATCCACTCCTCAAGGAAATGAAAGATCTCGTAGATACAAGAGTTCGCAATCAACTCCCATTAACTGGCGCAATTCGCGCACCTCTTGAATATGTTCTTGGTAGGGTCAAGCGTCCCATTATCTCCCTTCATTATGAAGCTGGAAATATTCTTATCGAGCAAGGCCACACTGTTCTTCAGGTGGTTACCGATCCACACGTTCGTCCCCAGTACGTTACTCATGCCGATAACCCAAAACTTAGTTGGTGCGTCTTTGACGCCAAAACCAAAGCCGAGTTGATCGAACTTGCTTATATTCAAGGGTGTATTGTAGATGAAAAAAGAGTTACCATCACAGGCTGTCCCGTTGATCCTAGGATTCCAATTAAAGACAAAAACCAATCAACTCGCGGCTTTCACTATCGCCCACTAAGACTCGCCATCACAACTGGAGGCCTTGGTACCAACAAAGGTGAGATCAAATCCATTCTCGATCAACTAGCTCCAATGCTCAAGAAAAAAGAGGTTCAAATTGCTGCATATGCCGGGGTACACGAAGACTTTGCCGCCATGTTTACCGAGTTTGCACACGACCACAATATCACCATCTCAACTCACGACAATGAACAGGCCAGTTTCCGCATCTTTCAAGGCTCCGATATAATCGATGCCAATGAGTTACTATTAGATTACATTTTCCCATGGGCAGATGGATTTATCAGCAAACCCAGTGGCGATATGGCATACGAGGCCGTAACTGCCGGCTGTTTCTTACTTACCCTCCAACCTTGGGGCGACTGGGAAGAAAATATTCGAGCATACTTTGAGGGCCTCGGAGTTTCCGTACGTGTTCGCCATGATGACGTAATCGCCCAATTGCATGCACTCACCTCAGCTCCTATCGAAAATAACAAAACGTGGGTCGAGCTTGCGCTGGAAAAAGCCCAAAAACTCCAAAAGCCACTTTCACAAGGCGCAGAAAACATTCTCAAAGTTTACAGTAAAATATAATAAATTATTTCAGCTTCTTACTCTCTTTGTGAGGAGTGTGCTTGCGGCATTTGCTGCAATACTTGGATAGCTCCAACTTTTCTGGAGTATTTAGTTTGTTTCTTTGTGTGATATAGCCAAAGGTATTACAAACACTGCATTTTAGTCCGTAATCCTGTCGTGGCCCTTTTTTTGATTTTCCCATACCGGGGATTATAAAGGATTTGACAAAATTCTACAATCCCACATAATGGAGGTATTATCGAACCCAAAGGAGTCTGCCCATGACAACGTTAAGCAAACAAGCACTTATAAACCTACTTATTGATGCGCCACTACGCGAAGCAATCAAAATTAATCTAGTTGATATCGTCAACAATACTAACGATGCAGATCTAGAAAAAACATATTCAACCATATCCAAAGAACTAGAAATTTATCAAAAAGCTACCGAGAGGAGACTCAAGCTCGCTGGCGAAACCATTGCCCAGCTATCTGGATCCCCTGCCCCAGTTGAAGCTGCAGAGCCCACGTTGCCTCCATTACCTCCACTCCCTCCAATGCCAGAAGCACTCGTAGAAGTCCCAAACGAAGTATCTACTACTTCCGCCGCACCACTTACGGTTCCTCCACTTGATTTGCCACCAATGCCATCCGAAGTTCCAGCAGCTACAACAGCCACCACAGCAGCTGAAAGCGACGAAGCCGCACTCCAGGAGATTCAGAAAGAGCTAGATGCACTAAAAAATAGTGCTACGGTTGACGCGCAATAAGCTATAATAGCTGACGCGCCACCTTAGCTCATTCGGTAGAGCAACAGTTTTGTAAACTGTAGGTGCCGGGTTCGAATCCCGGAGGTGGCTCAGTCTACAATTTCTTTCCATTTCGAAAGTATCTCTTTGGCTACGGGTCCAGCTTCATACGACCCCTCTCCCGCCGAATCCAAAAATACTGTCAATATCATTGCAGGATTCTCAGCTGGGTACCCAACAATAATCCAAGCATGAGGCTTGACTTCACTATTTGCCAAGGCAACCTGTCCAGAGTGTTGTGCTGTTCCAGTTTTACAGATCACTGGAGGGTCAAAATCAAAAAATGGGAAAGCTGTCCCCCCAGTAGCGCAAGCTTGCTTCATCCCTTCTCGTACTATCATTTGCGCATCAGTCGAAAGTCCAATTTCTTCACACGCTATCTGGCTATCATGCAAAATACTCAAATTACATCTCCTTCCAGATACAATCCCTAATGCCATTCGCGCAATTTGCAAAGGAGTTGCCGTAAGGTCTCCCTGTCCAATCGACAAATGATAAGTATTACCCAAAAACCACTTTTCCCCTACTACTCTCTCTTTCCACAAAGCACTGGGGAGTAGTCCCACCTCTCCTGCTGGCAACTCAATCCCAGTAGGTTCGCCAATACCAAATTTCTTGGCCCATTCGTCGATCTTATCTATTCCTAGCTTTTCTCCCAATTTGTAAAAAAAGATATCGTTGCTTCGTGCCAGTGCTCTGATTACATTTATCTTGCCTTCTTTCCGACCGTATTGATCAAAGTACCAGTTGCCGTAGCGATAATTATCAATTTTGATTTCTCCTGTATCTTCAATCAAATCGTCCTTGGTTATTGCTCCACTCATAAGTCCAGCATATGCAATTACCGGCTTAAAAACACTCCCAGGAGGATACTCCCCAGACAGTGCGCGGTTCAAAAAATACTGTTCTTTGGTGTCACTCAGCGCTTTCGACAATTTTTCTGGTTCGCTTTTTAGGGTAAACCAGTTGGGGTCAAACGTGGGCGAAGATACAAGGGCCAATACCTTCCCCTGCATATCAAGGGCTATAACCGCCCCCTTGCGGCCTTTAAGCGCCTCATATGCCATGTTCTGCAAGCGACTATCGATCGATAGTACAACAGAGCCTCCAACCTGCGAATCAACATCACCAACCGATCTCACCTCTTTACCACTAGCTTCATACTCAACCACTCTCCCTCCATCCTTCCCCCTTAATTTACTGTCGAAAAGCTTTTCGACTCCAGCTCTCCCTACAACAGCCGAAAGTCCATAGCAAAGCCCATCTTTACACCCCAATTCATTTTCCCTAACTTGGGATAAGTACCCAACAATAGGCGCAAAGGCTTGGCCATATTCATATTCGCGTACAATCTCCTCCTTGCCATCAGGGTTTGTCACAAGGATATTTTTAACCAACGGTTGCATATTTTTGTCGAAGATAATTCCACGCGGCGCCACCTCTCGCACCAGATCAACATGGTTGGTTTGTGCAAACAATAACTGTCGCTTACCTTCCCAAATCTGAAGATAAAGCAGCCTCGTCATAAGTCCAAAAATTATCAAAGTCGCACAAAACATCAAAAATCGTATTCTCAATCTTTCCTGACGTTTCCCAAAATCGTCCTTCTCTTCAAATCCTTTGCGTTTTGTTTGACCAAACATCAATAAACCCTCTTGCCAACCCATCTCTCTATGTCTCATATCTCTCTTCTCACTACAATTCCACCTCGACTACCTTGCAATATCCTACGTCCAATTAGCAAGGTGCAAAGTACACCAACTCCAATCATTATCATCAACATACTTCTTCCAAGCACAAGTCCTTCAACAATGATCAATATAATTCCTATAGCTACGAGTTGTTCTTCTTTGTTTCTACTTTTTCCTAAAGTAAGCTCGGCAACAAGTAAAACACCTAGCACAACAAATGAAGATAACCCCAAATTCCTAGGTGCAAGGATATCCAATAAGATTCCTCCAATTCCTGCCGCCCAAATTGCATTTATAAAACCTCTAGATAAATATATCCACCAACAGGTGATCAAAAATCCTGCAACAGGCAACATTAAAGTTTCTACAAGTATCATTATCACAACGAGCACAACACTTACAATCATTTATGTTCTCCAATTGCAAAAACTATTTCTCCAATTTCTAGTTGCACCTCGCTTTTTAGTTTAAGTGTTTGATAAACTGATTCGGGTAAAGTTATTACATCAGAAATACTTGCGACCGGAAGGTCTGGATCTATACCCAACCCATCACCAACAGTTACCAGCAACTCACCAACACCAACATCAATTTCTTTGGAAATTTTTTGTATCGCAAGTTCATTTCCAGTCATTATTACGTTTCCAAGTGGTTGCTTGCCATCAATTTTTCGCACAGCAACTTGCGCCAATTTACCAGTGCCCACCGGCGACACAATAGCTACCCGACCTTCAACTCTCGTTACTATTCCCACCAAACGATTTTCATCCGTCACCATACTACCCAACAAAACTACATTTTCAAACCATACCCGCCATTGTGACCGATCACCTAAAACAACTTTTCCCATTACATTGGCATTCGTAATTTTGGGTTGAAGAGCGAGCATTTTTCGCAATTTTTGATTCTCTCCTATCAATATTTTTGCTTCATCCGCAGAGACTATAAGCTCTGCAACTTGTCTCTTCAAATCAAGGTTTTGCCTGGCTGCCTGATGGACTTGCTGGGTATATCGCAAAGTGCGATCGATGTTACTCATTAGGTATCCAGATGCATTTTTTGCTGGATTCATTATCCAAATTACGCTCCGTCGAAACCACCCCATCCATCCAATAGAGTCTAACAAGAAGAATAGTACAGTAACCACTATCCAACTTTTCCAAATTCCAAGTACCTCTGATTTGTATATTTGATACATCACGCATTCATTGTATAACGTTAGATCAAATCATTTTTTGATTGACAAAGTTCAACCTTTTTGGTACGTTAAAGGTGCCCTGCAGCACGTCAGTTTACGAGGAAGTTTTTCCTCAACATATTGGTAGCTTTACGGGATAACGAGTACTATCTGATCTTCGATCTTATAGTCAGTTAACCCACCTGGTTAATCCGGGGAAGGCTCTTTCGCTAAACCGATTGCTGTGGGGCATCAAAACTACCTTCCTATGTTGCATATTTCCCTTGTGTCAGAGATAATGCTAATGCATTCATTTCTTCTGGGTGTAGTTTTGCGATTATCCAGTTGAATTTCATTGCCGATGTAGCTCAGTTGGCAGAGCACGGTCTTGGTAAGACCGGGGTCCACGGTCCGATTCCGTGCATCGGCTCACATTTCATATTGACATTCGGTAATGATTCGGCCATACTTTAATCATGGTAAAGTGGGATTTGGACAAGATCGCCCAGGTAAAAAACCTCTATAAATCTGGGATTAGCATGAACGAAGTAGGTTCCCAACTTGGTGTTTCTGTGTGGAGTATCCGCAGCTTAATGCTTCGTCAAAATATTATTCGCCGCCCATCGAATCAAACCAATCACCTGCGTTACGTTAACTCACCCCTCTCCTATCACCTCAAAACAATACTAACCCTTGAGGATCAATTATTAAAAACAGGCGGTCTCATGCTGTACTGGGGAGAAGGCGCCAAAAAGAATACCAGAACGATCGATTTCGCCAATTCCGATCCAGAGATGATCGCATATTTTATTCAATTTTTTCGTACAATTTACCAGCCCCAAGAAGACAAGTTTCGGGTACTTCTATATACATATCATTTAACCAACATTTCTGAGCAAATTACTTATTGGTCCAATCTTACGCAAATACCACCTAGTCAATTTTCAAAACCATATATCAAGACCACAAGCCAGCAAAAACATGATAAAATGCCACATGGACTGATCCACATTAGATACAGCGACAAAAGACTGTTCAAACAACTAATGCAAGATTTGGATCAAGTAAAATGCTGAGGTACCAGAGCGGTCAAATGGTCGAGACTGTAAATCTCGCGGCGCAAGCCTTCGAGGGTTCGAATCCCCCCCTCAGCACTACGCAATCCTACAAAGCCTGTTGGGATTCGAAGTTTATACCCGTACTCGGGCAAATCCCCCCCTCAGCACAACACAAATCTATAACTCTAGCGTTTTCAAAAACTCGCGAAATTCCGCCCCCATACTCTTGTTTTTGAGCGCAAATTCAACCTGAGTTTTCATATATTCAAGTTTGTTGCCGGTGTCATAAAACTTGCCATTTTTGATCTCAGTCGCCAGCACGTGCTTGCCATCTGCAAGCATAAGTTTGAGCGCATCGTTGTAGTAAAACTCTTGTCCTGGTTGCAAATTGGCAAGCACTTTGTCCAAGTACTGAAACACATCGGGGGTAAGCAAAAATCCCGAAACATTAGCAAGGTCCGATGGCGCATTGGCCTTACCTGGCTTTTCGATAATTGTTGTACAGTCGATTACTCCTGGCTCAATTTCTTTACCAGCCGCAAATCCATAGCGATCATAGTCGGCATCTGTCTTGGCACGCACCGAGGCCATACAGCTATAACCAAATTTTTCGTAACTAGCTATAAGTTGTTTAAAACGCGAAGGTTCAGCAGAAATAAAGTCATCACTCCAGGTGTAGATAAATGGTTCATCGCCAATAAGGTGGCGCACATTCATAAGTGGCGTTCCATTGCCATATGGGCCCTTCTGGCGTACATACACAAAGTTGGCCATCTCACTAATCTTAGTTATTGCATCAAGTAAAGGTTTCTTTTTCTCTCCGCCCATCTTCAAGTTTTCGATCAAATCAATAGATGGTGTGTCAAAGTGATCCTCGATTGTTCTCTTATGATATCCAGTTACCATAATAATATCGGTAATCCCCGCTTCAACCAACTCTTCAACCACATATTGGATAACTGGTTTATCAACAATCGGAAGCATTTCCTTGGGGATCGACTTGGTCGCAGGTAAAAATCTTGTCCCAAACCCGGCGGCGGCTAATACGGCTTTTCTCACCTTTTGCATAAATCCTCCTTTATAGAGTCAAAAGTTCTATTTGCTTTTCTTTACCTAATAAATCAATTTTGCCCATATATTCTTCGACTGTCTTTTGCATCTCAGATAACCATCTCTTAACATCATCTTCCGAAACTCCACTTTCATCCTCTAGTTTTTCGATCTCTTCCTTAATCTCGGCTCTCACTTGCCTTATCATTACGCGACCTGTCTCTAATTTCTGATGAGTCATCTTAACTAGTTCCTGTCGCCTCTCTTCGGTCAAAGATGCAATGGCAATTTTAACTGTTTCTCCATCAACTATTGGGTTGACATTAAGATCAGCTTTGCGGATTCCATTGGCAATGGCATTGATCAAAGACTTGTCCCATGGGCTAATTACTATTAGGGTTGTATCTGGCGCAGTAATGCTAGCAAGCTCACGAAGCTCCATATACGCCCCATAAGCTTCGACCTTTACATTCTCAACCATCGAGGGTTTGGCCCGTCCCGTTCGAATCGAGGAAAGGTCTTTTTTGACCGCCTCAATGGCTCCCGTAAGTCTAGTAACCAAAGATTTGAGTATGTCTTCTCCCATAATATTCCTCCTAGTGGCTAGTGTAGCATATATGCTATTATAACTTTATGAATATTCTCAACTATCTAAAAGAAGTACGAGTAGAATTGACCAAGGTTACTTGGCCCACCAGGAAGCAAGCATGGAATATGACTTTAGCTGTTATGGGTATTTCTCTTTTTGTTGGTATATATATTGGTAGTTTAGACTATGGGTTTACCAATCTTCTTGGCATAATCCTAAAATAATGCTATACTTGACACGTTCCCAGAAATTTAGTAGTTAGTTAAAGGAAAATTAAACATGACCACAACACCAACGCAAGATATTTTAGCCGCCGAAGATGGTGCCGTCGTCTCTGAAGTCGTCAAAAGCGATCCATATCACGTCATCTACGACGACAATGCAACAGCCGCCGAAAAAGCCAAGTGGTATGTTGTCCATACCTACAGTGGTCATGAGCTCAAAGTCGCCGAGCAGCTCAAGATTCGTATCGAGAGTATGGGTATTAAAGGCAAGATTTTTGAATGTTTAATCCCCGTTCAAGAGAAAATTCAGGTTAAAAAAGGTCAGAAAAAAACGATTAAAGAAAAGATTCTCCCAGGCTACATCATGATCAAAATGATTGTCGATGACCAAAGTTGGCTTGCTGTTCGCACCACTCAAGGTGTAACAGCTTTTATCGGCAGCATTGGCAGAAGGCCCACCCCAATTTCCGACAAAGAAGTACAGGCGATTATGAAGTTTATGGCTACCGAACAGCCCAAATACAAAAGTTCATTCTCGCTCGGAGAAGCAGTTAAGATTACTGAAGGCCCCTTCACCGAATTCTTGGGTACTGTCGATCATATCGACGAAGCCAAAGGCAAGGTTGCAGTTCTTGTTTCTATCTTCGGCCGCGAGACCCCTGTAGAGCTCGAATTTAGTCAGGTCGCTAAAATCTAATTCTTAAGGTATAATAACGCTCGAAAAGGAATGCTATGGCCAAAAAAATAAAGACAGTCATCAAAGTTAATCCAATGGGTGGCGCAGCTACTCCAGCCCCCCCAATCGGTCCAGCTCTTGGACAACATGGTGTCAACATCATGGAATTTGTTAATCAGTACAACAAAGCTACTGCCGACAAAAAGGGTCAAAAAATCCCAGCCGAGATCACAATCTACGAAGATCGCTCTTTTACCTTTGTTATCAAGCTTCCTCCCGTTTCAGAAATGATCAAGAGTGAGCTCAAACTCAAACTTGGTAGTGGCACTCCCAACAAAGTAAAAGTTGGCAAGCTTACTCAAGAACAACTCAAAAAAATTGCAACTGAGAAAATGCCAGACCTCTCGGCAACAACCATCGAAGCCGCCATGCGCACAGTAGCTGGTACAGCCAAATCTATGGGCATAGATATCGAAAAGTAAATCAATTATCCATTATTACTTGTCCTGAGCTTGCCGAAGGATAAGAAGGAGAATTATTATGTTGAGTACAAAAGAAAAGAATAAGAATAGCACGAAATCCGCCTCAGGAGGAACAACCAAGATAATTTGGGAAGATCTATACACCGACTTAAACACTCCCGTTGCCCAAGCTCTACGAGACGCTCGCGTCAAGCCCAATAAGCTCCCCATTATGTCCGACGATGAGATTATGGCAATCCCAGGTATTTCTGATGCTGGTCTAGAGGAAATTAGATCTCAATACACTGCAGATATTAAAGCTGCCGAAGATGCAAAAGTTGAGACAGCAAAATCTTCTACCACCAACAACGAAACCGAAGAGCAAATTGAAGTCGTAGAATCCGAAGAAGTTGTAGGGCCAAAACCAGCCAACAAACGCCACTTATTCCAAAATGGCAAAGCCATTTCTCAGGCACGTGCCAAGATTAACCGCGATCAAACATACCCAATCGCCGAGGCTATCAAGCTAGTCGTCGACAACACAATTGCCAAGTTTGATGCAACTATCACTCTTCACATCAACCTGGTTGGTGGCAAAGAGCAGATCAATCGCGCCGAGCTCACCTTCCCTCACCTTGCAGGCACAGCCAAAAGAGTAGTCATTGCAACCGACGATATTCTCAAGGATATTGAGGCTGGTAAAATCGAATTTGACATTCTCATTACCACTCCAGCAATGATGCCCAAACTCGCCAAATTTGCCAAAGTTCTTGGACCCAAAGGTCTTATGCCCAACCCCAAGAATGGCACAGTTACACCAAACCCAGAAAGTAAAAAGAAAGAATTCGAGGCTGGCAAGACTGTGGTCAAAGCCGAAGCCAAATTCCCTCTTATGCACATTACGGTTGGCAAAACCAAACAGCCCGCAGAAGAAATTTTGGCAAATATCCAAGCAGTAGTCGAAGCAGTAAAAACCAAAAATATTGCCAAAGCTACGCTAGTGTCTTCGATGAGCCCAGGCGTCAAGTTACAGATCAGCTAAAAATAGAATTTTAAACACCCCAGTAACTTATGATACTAGGGTGTTTTTCGTATCCTCAAAAGCCAAACCTTTCGTCTTCATAAACCCCAAAATCTCCAAAAACATTGGTCGGACGATCTCTAGTAGTGCAGTCGACCTAGGAATCTCCTCGTCTTCATATAAAGACGCTGCATACCAATCAGCAAGAAGCTCTTCGCTGGAGATTTCATCCAAGCTTTCCCTAATACGTTTCCGAATCGTCGCACAGTAACTTTTTGCCATCTTCCGCGTAATCTCGTCATTATCATCAAAATCTATCGCTCTATTCAATTCTGTATTCTCATAGACAACCATGTTTGTCATAACCATGGGCAACACATAGTTCACAAAGTATGCTTTATCTATTTTGTCCGTAGTCCACCTTTTTGCGCTCATAATTCCTTTGTAATTTTTCAATACTTGCAGTGCGAATAATCCTGCAACTCCCTTGTCCTCTAGTGCAACTTTCATTATCTTGTTCAACTCAAAAAAATCGCCCTCAAAGAAGTCGTCAATTTTTACATTTAACAACTTTTTCATTATTACATTAAATTCCCCATACAAATTTTGGACCATATTTGACTTATCTTTTAAAGGTGCAAAGGGATCTATTACAAAACCTCTCAAGTAATAGTCTGTCAAAGATGTATCATTTATTTTATAGTAGCCTCCAAGATCTTCCGAATCAACCACAGGAAACACACGACTCAAATCTCGGATAGGATCGATTAACTCTTTAATTTTGGCAACCTGCTCCGCCACTCTGAGCTTATCCACATCAGAAAGTAGCCTCACACGATTCATGAGAGAATGAAAATCCTCGTGTAAAAATATCGAGATTATCGAAGCCTTAGTCTTTTGAAAACCCTCAACAGTCACTTGTTCAGGAAATGCACGCAACACGACATTCCCAGTTTTAGCGGTCGCATTATAGGTAAAACCGTCCATATGATCAAATTTTATATATTCCAGCTGAGTTATTGATCGTTCTACTCCAAGTCTTTTTAGATCTTGCATAATCAATTTTGCTACTTCTGGATCAAAGTTGATCACTTTCACCTCACTTGGCTTATCGTCTTTCTCTTTCTTTAGTTTTGGCAAGTCACCTTGTGCCAATATACTTACATTCCCACTAAATTCGTTTGCAAGATTTGTAATTGCTTGCCCAGGCCTCAGGCACAAAGCAATTGGCATAATTGCTTCATCTCCATTTTCAAAATCCTTCCATCTGTGTTTCCAAACAACATCAGTATCAATATTTTCCACTCCAGCATCCAAAGCCAAATCACCATATATTTTGGGGATCGTCTCAGATAGATTCGACCCATATTTTTGGACAATCTCTTTCTCATACACTTCTTTACCAACAAGCATTTTCCGCTTATGCATATCGACCAACATCTGAAAAAACGATGACATTTCGTCGTATCTTTCAACTAATCGCTCCTTCACAAGAGGTAGATCTGCCTTCTCAGCCATCTTTACATACAACTTTCGCCGAATTGTTTCGTACAGTATTTGTGTAATTTGCTCCTGCAGCTTGTCATCTTCAGGTTTGTATTCTGCTTTGATAAATTTTCTAGATTCGGTCAAAGAATCAGTGAGTTGCTGAATCACAAGCTGTCGAAGTTCTTCTTTTCGTGGATCGAATATCAAGGCTTAAGTAGCAAAAAGAGTTGATTTGGTGTGTGCTTTGGCCGTGTACATCCG
>JBAXNV010000018.1:0-19305 GCA_037133595.1 bacterium | reverse complement strand
ATCTTCCTTCATTCCTGACTCCTCCTGAGTCCGGAATGTATCGTGACTTATTCATCATTGATTATATTCGCCTTATAACGCTTGCCAACCCAATCCATCGTAATACATCCCATCATAATTATAGTGGGTAGCGGCTTCATGAGCGTACTGAGCAACCGAAGTATAAAGTTTGATTGCCCCTCTTTTTGCTTCTGGAACTCGAGGCATTTGTTTTACTCCATTTTCAAGTGCGGAATATATTGTAGTGGGGATTTTTCTATCTCTCAATTTACTTCGAAATGCTTTAAGTTTTCGCAATCGATGTTCCGCGAAATCTTCTGACATCTCATCGATACTCCACGCAGGATCTGCTCGCAATACTCTACTTGGATAGTTCTGCTCATTTTTTTGCGCAACTTCTACAGCAACCGAAGCAGGATCAAAATCTGGGTGAACTTTGGAAATATTTTCCAAAATACCAATCATTCCAACAACAAAACCCATCTCTTCTGAGTTCATTCGATAATCCTCATGAAGATGATGAAGCCCAACCCTCATTGCCAGAAACCATGCAACATCTCCACCCTCTCTCGATGCGACAGCTGGATCAAAATCACTCACACTATAATTATGATTTAACCAAGGAATTACCTCTGCTACTTCACGCATTTCTCCTTCAGCGTATGTAATAAGTCGTTTCGGATTTCCACTAAAATCATGCGCAAACATTACATCGCGATATCTTAGTGTGTTTAATTGTGTAGCCAAATAAATGGATAGCAATGGATGATCGGTCAGTAAATCTGGCTTCTTGTCTGCAATATTGATCAGGCTATCATATGGCCGAACCAACTTTGGGTGAATCGCATCAACGGCTAACATACCCATCCACTATACATAGCGTCAATACAACACAACAAGCGCTACACATGACCTCACAAAATACCACACTATATCAATTTTGATTGAGCAGTTTCAACGAGCCCTCTTTGTCCCACAATATCCCATATGTCAACCGCAATCTCATCGATTGTACGGCTAGCATCAACCACCACCCATCGCGCTTGATCTGCTTTGGCAAGTGTCAGATATCCCTGTCTCACTTTTTCATGAAAATCCTTGCTCTCCAGATCCAGTCTATCCATTTTATCCGTACCATTACGTCTGGCGAGCCCAATCTCTACTGGCACATCAAGAAGAATAGTTAAGTCAGGATAAGTACTTTTGGTCGAAAGATCGTTAAGGTGGCGGATCTCATCCACTCCAAATTCGCGCACCATGCCTTGATACACTACCGACGAGTCACTTGTGCGGTCGGCTAGTACCCATTTCCCCATTTCGAGTGCCGGGATAATAAGCTCGCGATACACCTGCGCCCGTGCTGCTTGAAAAAGTAACACCTCGGTTGTATACGCCATACCAATGTTCTTTTTGCCCAATACTATTTCGCGGATCTGCTCGGAGATCGCTGTTCCACCAGGTTCTCTTGTCATAACGATCTTTTTCCCTAGTTCCTCTAGTTTTTCGCGCAGTCTCACAATCTGCACGCTCTTGCCACCACCTTCCCCACCCTCAAAACTAATAAATGTTCCTTTTTGATTGTCATCCATATTCATTTACTCCAATAATATCAATCTCTCCATGTTATGACTATTTTGTTATTATTCCCATCCCCCACTATCTATATCAAACTAAACCATTCAGTTATTAATTCACATACTGTTTGACATACAACATACTTTCCTCTATACCTTACTTAGAGGTCCATCCCCTAGGGTATATATGACAGCAAAAAATCGATATAAAACATATGTGGAAAATACTTACTATCATTGCTATAACCGTGGCGTAGAGAAAAGAATTATTTTCCAAGACGATCAAGACTATAAGGTTTTTCTCTCCTATCTTAAATTCTACCTGTCACCCGCATCTGATCCTAGAGGTCCGTCCCCTAGGCTTTCTCCGGCGCAACAATTAACCAACCACCACGATTCAATATCTCTTATTGCATATTGCTTAATGCCCAATCATTTCCATCTACTAATAAAACAAGTGAATGCAAATAGCATGACTAGATTTCTTAGGGCGATATCGACCAGATACTCCATATATTTTAACAAGCGATATAGTCGAGTAGGCTCACTATTCCAAGGCCGTTATAAAGCAGTACTCATAAACAACGAAATGCAGTTCCTATATTTAACCAAATATATCCATCGCAATCCATTAAAGCTTATTGGTAACAACCCAAATAATCTAGTGGTTTATCCATACTCCAGCTATCCAAACTACTTGAATTTAATCGATCAATCTTGGGTAGATCCACAAAACATCACATACCGCTATTCTCCAAAAAATACCAATAATCAGTACAAATCATTTGTTGAAGAAACCAATGAGTTGGCAACCGAAATTACGACTATGGGTGAATTAACTCTGGATTGGGAGACATATGACCCTAGAGGTCCGTCCCCTAGGATTATTATGCAGGATCTTGATGATACTGGATTTCATCCACAAGGCATTGGTAAGCTTTTTGCAGCTCAATTCCAACGTACATCGCGTGGTCAGGTGACTTGATATAGCCAGGATCGGTTATTTGCCACATTACCTCATGCGGAGTCCTCCCAACCCACTGTTTGGCCATTGGGCCGCCATTTGGTTCATACAAAGTTGCACGCAACAGTTTTCTATTTGTTTTCGGCAATGATTTCAACTCGTGCATAATTGCCATTGGTACCCCAGTTTTCCACAATCCATCGGGTACAACACCTTCCTCACAAATATCAACTACCACATTCCCTCTTTTATCAAAGTCAAAATGTACCGCCGGTGTATATCCAAGCTCCTTAGCATAGTGATCCATCAATAAATTCTCGACGAGACCAAAGTCGTCACCGTACATGTGAGCCGAGTGGGTAATCATCGTAAGGCTCCCCATAGCATAACCGCCGTAATCAGCAATATCCTTCTGCAGTTTTCTTATTGCAAAAGTGTTACGTGGCCAACCATGTACCATGTCTTGTGAGCGAAAGTGCGCAGTTAGGTAAAACTTATCATCTTGTACCGAGCCAAGAATCATAACAAGGCACGGTGTATCGCCGTTGGCAGCGCGGCTCCAGTCAAGATTGGGATCTGTGGTTATTGAAAGCATTTTTTTACTATCTGGGCGGCTCTTCAATAACTCTTTCATCATCTGGATCTGGTCAACTTCAAAGTGCTTGCGCATACGTCTGCCATAGTTGTAGGCAACTCCTGGCACTTCTCGATCAGTCATAATCTCGGCATAATATGCTTCAAGCTCACCGCGCTCAAAAGGCAAATATTCAGGAAAGTAGACATTGGTTGGATCTTCTTCTTCGACAACAGCTGTAAGGTTGAGAATCTCCTTGAGCTCATTATTTTTGCTATATCTCGTGTGTTTGGGGCGACCATATTTGTAAATTTCGTTCAAAAGTTTAAGCCAGGTTTGGGCAACAGTCTTGCCGTGCACATAAAACCCCGTCTGTTCACTTGGCAACACCTCAATCTTGGGTTCGCTCTTAGGGAACTCTCTAGCCTCTTTGGCAAAAGGCTTTTTTTTGATTTTGCCTAGCTCCTCAAGTTTTTTGACGAGCTCGCCTTTGGTACGGCCACGCAAATCCACAATTTCGATACTATCGCGAAAAAGCTTGATCACTCCGTCTGGAATTTCACTCTCAATCTCACCCCTACCCTTAATAACTTTACGGTTTTCATCAATCCCATTTTTTACAAAACTAATTAACGAATGTCCCGAAAGAGACATCTCGCTCCCCCAGATTACAATTGTACGAATATTGGGATTGGCCATCACATTTCGGATTATGGCGTTAATTCCTTGCGCGCTATATAGATTTCCAATCACGTTGTACGGCAAATCTCCAACGAGTTTTTCGACAATTTCGCGCTCTGTCCAAAGCGTGCAGATCCCCACATGGTTACTTGGATCTTTTACTTTGAGAATATCATGGTAAAGTTTGGGCCAGTTGGCGATTGGTTTCATGCTCATAATAATACCATTGTTATCCGCAAACCGAATATCCACACCCATAGCATTTCTTACAGCCTTCTTCGATCGCAAGCTTCCCATCGCAGTTGGGGCATTTATCCGTGACATTATTTGTCTTTGTTACAGTGACACTATGATCCCGCTTTGTGGGATCCGATATTCCGATATTCAAAACTTGTTCCCCCCTGCTCTTATCTCGATACACCGTAATCCCTTTGCAACCCATTTCTGCTGCCATCAAATACACTGCTTTCACATCCTCAACACTAGATTCTGATGGTAGATTTACAGTTTTGCTTACTGCATTGTCAGTATATTTTTGAAAAGCAGCAAGCATTCGCACATGTACTTCAGGAGAAATATCCATCGCCGTCACAAATACGCGCCTTATATCCTCGGGGATAGTATTAATATTGCAAATACTTCCCTTCTGGGCTATTTCATCCATCAAATCAATTGAGTAAAGCCCATTTACATGTTTGATCGCGCGTACAAGATCTCCATTTACCTCAGGGAGATTGTACTGCCCCATACTCTTGCGATAGTAAGCAAGTGCAAAGTGCGGCTCAATCCCAGACGAGGCTCCAGCCATCATTGAGATACTACCAGTCGGCGCAATCGTGGTAATTGTTGCATTACGAAAATATTTATAGCCTCGCTTTTGCCACAAAGATCCCTTAAAGTTTGGGAAGTTACCTTTCTCTTTGCCCAAAAGCGCCGATTCTTCCCAGCCAATTTTTTGCACAAATCCCATGACGTTATTCGCCAACTTTAGAGCCTCTTCGCTATCATATGGAATATGTAATTTGACAAGCATATCTGCCCAGCCCATTACACCCAGCCCAATCTTTCTGTTGCCATGTACCATTGCTGCAACCTTCTCAAGCGGATACTTACAAACCGAAACGACATCATCGAGTATTCTCACGCCAAGCCGTACTGTCTCTTCAAGTTTTTTATAATCTACATGACTATCACCATTTGTCCCAGTGACGTGCTTGGCCAAGTTTATCGATCCAAGATTACATGCTTCATAAGCCAAAAGAGGTTGTTCTCCACACAAGTTAACAGTTTCTAGTGGTCCAATATTAGGCGTTGTGTTCCCCTCTTCAATTCGATCGATAAAGATTAGTCCAGGATCTCCACCCTTCCAGGCGAGCCGCGCCATCTCATCCCAAAGTCCTGCCGCAGATACTCTAGACACCACCTGACCGTTACGTGGATTTACCAGCTCCCATTCCTCATTATTTTTGACCGCTTTCATAAACTTATCTGTAATAGCAACCGAGTAATTGATGTGTGGCAAGTTGTATCCAGACTCTTTGCAATGAATAAAATCGAGAATATCAGGATGATTCACCGGCAGAGTTACCATGTTGCCACTTCTTCGCTTGCCAGCTTGTAGATAAATATCTGAAGCATCGTTTACTAGTTGCATAAGCGCAACAGGCCCACACGCAGCACCCGAGGTAGTACTAACACGATCTCCTTTGGGTCGAACGTGCCCAAACGTAAATCCAACAGCTCCACCATATTTTTTCAAAATAGAACTTTCTTTTAGGCTATCAAAAATCCCTTCGATATCGTCTGGCATTGGCATCACAAAGCAATTGGCAAGTTGGTTGTTGGCGGTTCCAGAATTGGCGAGAGTTCTCCCACCTGGGATAAATCTCTGTTCGACCATCACATTGGTAAATTTGGTTTCCCATTCTTTGCGAGTAGCCTTGGGCTCAGTACCGGACAAAAACTTGGCCGCCCGAGAGAACATGCCTTTTACGGTTTCTTTCGCCTCTCCATCTTCACCTCTCAATAAATACTTTTCCTTGGCAACCACAAGCGCGTTGTATGAGAGCCCGACATCATCATTCACTCCGAGAGCTCGCTTGCTAGCCTCTACTTGCCTTTTCTTTTCGCGGTTGAGAATGTAGGCTTTGGCTGTTTTGTAATGCGACATTTCCAGAAGTATTCGCTCAACCATGTCCCCAATCTCAGCGGTCGAGATTCTACTCATTCTGCCATATTGTTTCTTCACTCTATCCACAACCGCGTTTGCAATATCTATTGAAAGTTTTTGATCTGTTCCTCCCACATCTTGCGCGGCAAGAAATATTGAGTCGGCAATTTTCTCTACCAAGAGGTCTTCTTCTTTTTCGCTTCTTTTGAGTACTTTAAGTATTGTCTTCATCGTCCTATCATCCTAGCAAGAATTAGCTTGGGATGGCAATCATACAAAGTATAACAATCTCTATTGCGCTTTCTTCATCGGCAACTTCCATGCCGCCCATTTGCAGGTAGGATAATTGCCGCAACCAAAAAATTTGGCTCCCTTCTTACTCTTGCGCATCATTACCTCACCACCACATTCTGGGCATACAACATCTTTTACAATTTCTTTGTATTGTTTGGTATATTTGCATTCCGGAAAGAGAGAGCAAGATAAGAATTTGCCATACTTGCCCGTGCGGATCACAATCTCGCCATCTTTACATTCAGGGCATTTCTCTCCTGTCGATTCAACTGGTACCTTAACTCTCTCCGACCCACCTTCAGCTGCAATCACCGCCTTGTTAAATGGTTCCCAAAATTCTTTAACAACGCTTACCCACTCTTTCTTACCCTCAGCCACGCTATCGAGATCATTTTCCATGTTTGCCGTAAACTCATAAGCAATTACATTACCAAAGTACTTGAGCAAATATTCAATCACTGCGCGGCCTATCGATGTTGGGACAAAGTGTTTTTCTTCTTTGACGACATAATTACGATCCTGGATCGTCGAGATAATTGCAGCGTATGTACTAGGCCTCCCAATCCCTCTTTTTTCAAGTTCTTTGATAAGCCCTGCCTCACTAAAGCGTGCTGATGGTTTAGTAAATTTTTGTTCATGATTCACTTTCACCAAAGAAAGTGCTTCGCCAGCCACAAGTGCTGGCAAGAAAGTTTCTTCTGTCGGTTTGCCAAGTTTGAGATATCCATCAAATATTATTCTTTTTCCACTCGCCGTCAAAGTATAAACAGCCTTTCCCGAATTAGTGGGGTTCGTATTTACCAGCAAAGTCGTTTTGTCAAAAATCGCATCATTCATCTGACATTGTAAAAATCTAGTTCGAATAAGTTCATAAAGTTTTTGGTGGTTGGTCGACAATTTATCTCCAACAACTGCCGATCCCACACGGTTAACATCGGTTGGGCGAATAGCTTCATGCGCTTCTTGTGCGCTAGCGGCTTTAGTCTTGTAAATTCTTGGCTTATCGGGAACGTACTCAACCCCAAGTATATTTTTCAAATATTCGCGGGCGGCAATAACTGCCTCATTAGCCAAGTTATAAGAATCAGTACGATGATAGGTAATAAATCCATGTTCGTACAAAGACTGGGCTGCGCTCATTGTTTGTTTGGCGCTCCATCCCCATAAATTTGATCCAGCGCGTTGAAGTAAAGATGTTGTAAAAGGTGGGTTGGGTGAACTTTTCTGTTTTTCGCTAATCACGTCGGATATCAAATAATTTGCAGTTTCTAGATCAGCTACGACAGCCTTAGCCTCATTTGCGTTATTTATCGCGATTGTTTTTTTGTTCTTTTTTACAAGCTCAACTTGCACACATTCACCGCCCTTTGCAGTAAGATCGACAAATATTTGCCAATATTCAACAGGTATAAATGCCTCGATCTCAAGCTCTCGTTCTACAATTAGTCGTACAGCAACCGACTGTACGCGACCAGCCGAAAGCCCACGACGTACCTTACGCCACAACACAGGTGACAGTGTATATCCAACAAGTCGATCTAGAACTCGCCTTGCTTGCTGGGCATTAACAAGCTCCATATTAATAGTTCCTGGGTGTTTGAGAGATTCTTTGATCGCAGTTTCGGTAATTTCATGGAATGTTACCCTACGAAATCTTGGATCTGTAATTTCTTCTTTTTTGTTGTTTTGCAAAAGATATGCCACGTGGTACGCAATCGCCTCCCCTTCACGGTCAGGATCGGGCGCAAGATATATGACATCCGCATTTTTGGCAGCGGCGCGTAGCTCGGCAACCTTCGATCTTTTTTTGGAAAGAATATCATATTGCGGTTTAAAGTCGTGCTCAACATCAATCGCCATTCCTCCACCTTTTTCAGGGAGGTCGCGCACATGACCCATCGATGCTTCGATCCGAAACTCCTTGCCCAAAAATTTGGCCAGTGTTTTTGCTTTGGTTGGAGACTCAACAATAACAAGTTGCATATTTTCTAGGATACCACACTAAATAACTCGTCAACGATTTTGGACACCACTGTATCAAATACCACTTTCTCTTCGACTGTAAAGTTTTGCAGGCTATATTCAACTCCCGGTATCCCCGCATTACCTTTTACTGGTCTATTTTCAACCCCAATTCGCACATGCCAAAAGTTGTTTACACCAAGGCATTCTCGCACAGAAGATAGGCCATTATGTACTTTGGGACCTTTATCATGCTGGATTTTGTATTCACCAAGGGCAATATCCAAGTCGTCGTAAATAATATAAATATCATCACTCTTTATTTTGTAAAAGTTGGCAATTTGCGACACGGCATGGCCGCTGTCGTTCATAAAGGTGGAGGGCTTGGCTAGTACCAAAGTGCTATTTTTGCTGATTAATGAATTGGCTTTGTTGTCTACTTCCCACTTGTCCATCTCAAGTTTAAAAGCTAGTGTCGACACTACTACAAATCCCGCATTGTGCCGATTTTTTGCATATTTTTCGCCTGGATTCCCAAGCCCAACAATTAGTTTCATACAGCTTATGATACTACACCCTTTATTTGCTCTATCAAATCAGATGGCGAAGACACTGGTATACACCCTTCGCGGATCATCTCCACACTCCCAGTATACGTAGGATCTGTCACCGGCCCAGGTACCACGTACACATCGCGACCTTGATCAGCTGCCCAGCTTACCGTTATCTTAGTTCCACTGCTTTTGGGCGACTCGGTAACAAGCACAGCATGGCTTATTCCAGTTACAATCCGATTGCGTAGTATCAACTGTTGTTTGGTAAGCCCCACTCCCCACTCTTGCTCAGACAATATTAGTCCACCAAAAGCTACGATTTTGGCTCGCAAAATATTATGTTCTGGTGGATATGTCATTTGTAGCCCATGTGCGAGTACAGCAATAGTTTGGCCACCATACTTCAAGGCCGATTCGTGCGCCACTCGATCTACCCCGCGCGCAAGCCCCGATACTATTACATAGTTGTGCTTAACGAGCTCTCGGACAAAGCTTTCTGTAACCATTCTTCCATATTCACTCATTGCTCGTGTACCAATAACAGCAATCAATCTACCTTTGCCAGTAAGCCCGTCATCTCGAGCGTAGTCGAGAGATCTATCTCCTCTTAGCAAAGAAATATCCCCCTGAAAGAAAAGTCTCTCAGGGGGATATTTGCTCTCTCTTAAAGCTTCGGGGTAGCTTGCATCTTTTAACTCTATGAACGAATCCATAGATCAATTGTACAGAATTTATGCTGGCATTGTTCTAACCTCACCAGACTTTGCATTCGCATCATAGACCACAACTTCTAAAGTCTTCAAAGCTGATCCCCTACCTCTCCCTTCATTTCTTGCAGCTGTCGCCCCATCCACATCCTGATCCAGCTCATCATATCCGTTATATGATAATGCTCTCATACCGGGTATCTGCATTCTCTCACCAGCGTATCCCATATAATCCTTTCCGTCCCGTTTTGGGACATAACCCACCTTCGCCCGAATTGGGCTTCGGCGGGCAAAGAAAAACCCGCCTATTTGGTGCGGGTTTGTGTTTTTTGCTAATTTTAGCTGTTTATTTACACATTCCCCGCCAAACCCCAAATAAGGAGGTGACGGACGACAATAGTGTTTTTAAACATTGCTAACATACGTAGATAATTTTACAAAAATAACATTTCAAATCAATATATCGAAATATATCAATTATCTCTCGTGCCCACATATTCGATAATTGCCTCCAAAAGCTCGTTGTCGCCTATTAGTTCTTTGCTCTTTTGCATGTGTTCTAAAAGTAGTGCTTGGGCCTTTTTCTTGCCATACATGGTTACAATAGTTTTCTTGCCTTCTCGACTATCGTTTCCTACTGGCTTGCCAGTTTTTTTACTTTCTCCATATTCTGCCAGGTAGTCGTCGCGCAGTTGAAATACCCATCCAAGCTCCATCCCATATTTCTCTAGCTGTGACAATTGTTGCCCACTGGCTGTAGCAAGCGTAGCACCCAGTAACAGTGGCATCACACAAGTATATTCTCCAGACTTAAGTGACAATACTTGCAAAATCTCACTTTCCGATACGTCACCCCTTGCCTCAGTCATTACGTCAAGCGTCTGACCATAACTAACTCTACAAAAGTATTTGCCCCACAAAGATATCGCAGCAATAACACGTTGTGGATCTAATTTGAGCCCAGTCAAAATCTCAATAACATATCCATTGCAAGAATCAGAAGCCAATACAGCAACAGCCTCGCCAAGGTGAAGATCAGAATATCTTGCATGGATAGTCGTTACTTCCCGACGAAGATTGTCGCGATCCATCACATCATCCTGAATAAGTAGCGCAAGATGAAAAATCTCCATAGCAACCCCAGCATGGATAATCTCATTATCCACAACTCCTCCTGCTTTCTCATACCCAATAATGGTAAGGATCGCCCGCAAGCGCTTGCCACCTACAGAAAGTTCTTTCATTGCCGAAATAACTGGAATAAGTAGAGGAGAAAGATTACCTACCTCGCGCATTCTTCTGTCTAGCTCGTCGGCAATACCTTTGTCTATAAGGGGTTTGTACTTGGAAATATATTCAGCAAGAATTTGTTGCATACAGATATTCTATACCATGTTAAACTTACTTCATGCTAAATATTGGTATTAAAGCACCTGACTTTTCTGCAAAAGATCAAAACGGTCAGTTGCACACTCTCGCCGACTACGCTGACAAGTATCTTCTTCTTTACTTCTACCCTCGCGACAACACCCCCGGCTGCACCGCTGAGGCCTGTTCTTTCCGCGATAGATACGATGTTTACCACAACCAAAATATTGAAATTGTTGGTGTTAGCAAGGATAGCTCAGGCAGCCACGGCAAGTTTGCCGATCGCTTTTCACTCCCCTTCACACTCCTCTCCGATCCAGACAAAATCATCATGATGGCGTACGATACTTTGTCACAGAAAAACTTTATGGGCAAAACATACATTGGCACCAATCGTGTTAGCTACCTCATTGATCCCAAGGGGATGATTGTTCGGGTTTACGAAAAGGTCAATCCTCTCACCCACGCCAAGGATGTACTTGCGTCATCTCGAGCGGACCTGTCCTGAGCGTAGCCAAAGGAGTCGAGAGATCTATATTAGTAGCTTGCCATTTTCCAAAATCACTCTTTCATCAATCGTAAGTACAGATCCATCGCTTCGCATATCCTTAACCAGATCCCAGTGAATCGCACTCTCGTTCTCTCCCCCACCTCGTTTATCCTTATATGCTCGCCCCAAAGCCATGTGGATAGTGCCTCCAATTTTTTCATCAAAAAGTGTATTCATCATGCCTTTGGTAATGTGGTAATTGGCACCTATTGCAAATTCACCAAGATAACGCGCACCAGGATCGGTCTCAAGCATTTTTTGTAGAGCATCATCCCCAACTTCAGCTCTTGCATTTACAACCTTACCATCCACAAACTCAAGGTGTATCCCAGACACGACATGTCCATAAGCCAAGGTGGGCAGTTCAAAGTAAACTTCTCCATTCACCGCTGTTGTCACAGGCGCCAAAAAGCACTCGCCATCTGGGATATTTCGCTCCCCGTAGCAAGCCTGCGAAAGCCTCCCCGAGATCCCAACCAAGAGATCAGTCATCTTACCCACAACATGTATCTCACTACCAAGATCCATCACTTTCTCAAGCCCCTTGAGTTCATTTTTCATATCCGTGTAATTCACAAGACACGCGTCGTAATAAAAATCGAGCAATGCCTCAAGGCTCATCCCTGCTTCTTGCGCCATCGCATTTGTTGGGTAATAAGTCAGTATCCAGCGATCCGAGTCGATCATTGGGTCCATAAGTGGGCGTACAAGCTTGGCACGATTGGTCATTTTGGTTGGCGCAATCTCCGACAACTCTCGCAGATTATCATCGGCAACTATCCGCACATAAGCATCAGCCCACGCAATCTTTGCTTTTACTATTTCTTCAGGAACATGTGAAAGTTGCCAGTCGTTAGCTAGATTATAAAAGGTATAGTCCATCCCCGAGGTGGCAACATCAAGCATTGGGTATGCTCCCATTTTGAGAGTCTCAGCGTAAACAGCTTTGGCAAGTGCGAGCCCAAGATCAGATGTGGTAATAAGCACCTTTTCTTTTGGCTTAATATTTACCGAGTGATTTAGGAGAACCTTTGCTAGTTCAAAGTCTTTATTTGTTGGTCGCATATGTTGATGAGTATATCAGGGTTTTGCAACAACAGACACAATTACCGATTCAGATGGAGGTAGCACGATATCTCGCTTTAACATTCCTCCAGGGATTGCAATATCCACCGTAAGTCTACGTCCAGAAAAATACTCTTCTGTTACTGTATACGTTCCTGTTACAAGTCCAGCAAAAGTCACAGGGAAAATCTCTTCATGACTGCCTTTGGGATCATAATTAATCGCAAGCACCCTCAAAACTCCCCCATCATCTTTGGCGGCTAGTGCAGTTATATAACTCCCCTCACCAGCAATTGGCACACGATTGCCACGTATTTTTTGGATAAATTCCAGAGCATGGAATCGAGGTTTTTTGACAACAGGACCAAATTTAGGGTTGGTTAGCATTCCCCATCCACCATGAAACTGTGCCTCGCCACTATTTGCGCCATCCTGAATCTCAAATGCAAGTGCAAGATCAACATTGGTATCTACCAGAGCTCGCGAAACTGCCAAAAAGTGTGCTGCAGCAAGCTTGGTATCGTATACATTTCCTCTATCTGCCGCTATACCCCATTCCGAGATAAACAATTTCTGGGGAGTGGTAAGAATTGGAGCAATTGTTTTGGTTGCAAGTGTTGCATCTATCACAAAATCCTCTACGTTATGACTATATCTATGCCACGAGAAAAAGTCCTTACGCACATCAGTTAGCTTGGTATAAAAATCATTTGCCCACGCTGGATAAAATCCAGTCGTTGCTGGCCCTCCAATCAAAAACGGTTTAGTATTTTTGACACCAGTTGCAGCCTGCGCGGCGGTTCTATACAAAGTAATGTAATTCTTATCTCCATAGGTTTTAAATCCCCCAAATAGGTCGGGTTCATTCCATATTTCATATACCACATTTGAAAGTCCTCCGCGGTAATCCCTACTATAGTGGCCAACATAAGAAGCAACTACCTGGCCATACTCTCCCCAATCTTTTGGCAACTCAGTAACATCCCCAGTAGAGATTGCAGCTGGCATGTACGAAACCGAAAAATACGGTATTGCTCCCATAGCAAGAATGTCTGAGACCAAAAGATCCAATTTGGCAAAATCGTACTTAAGTTTGCCATCACTATTCTTTGACACAACATCAAATCCATTTAATATATGATCAATTCTCACGTACTTTATTCCAACTCCCTTCATCAAACCAACAGCCGTATCTAGTCGCAAATCTTTTTGTTCGTGACCTTGCGAAACTCCTTCCCATATTCTATTTAGCTGGTCTCCAGTTCGATCTGTTTGCACAACAAGAGCAGCTGGCTTGTAACTTGCTCCCGTAAGATATTTCCAGGCGTTTATAGCAAGTGGCAAAGTCAAGGGGATTGTTACCAACAGCCCAAGAACAACCGCTAGATTTTTCCAGTTTTTCTTCAGAAATTTGCGCATACTTTCACTTTATCATAGACATGAAGTATAATTGCAGCCTATGGGAAGCATTAAAGCCAATCAAATGAAAAGAGACATGTTTGTTCTTTATAAGGATCAACCTCACCAGGTTCAAAAGTGTGAGTTCTATTTCCCTGGCAAAGGCAGTGCTTTTGCTCGCACCAAACTCAAGAATGTCAAAACTGGCAACGTTTATGAATACACCTACAAAAGTAGCGAAAGTGTCGAGACGGTCGATGTAGACACAGTCGAGCTCCAATATCTCTATTGCGATGGCGACGATTACTTTTTTATGAATCCTCGTACCTACGATCAAGTTACAGTCAAAAAAGGCGTACTCGACGGCAAAGAAATTTATCTTTTACCAGAAGAAAAGATGTTTATCATCTTTTACGAAGACGAGGCTGTTGGTGTTCGCTTCCCTCCCAAGGTCAAGTTGCTGGTAACCGAGTCGGCAGATGCAGTTGCAGGCAACACGGTAAATGCTCCCAAAAAAGAAGTTACCGTTGAGACTGGCGCCAAAGTCATGGTTCCAATCTTTATCAAGCAAGGTGAAACAATAATCGTCGATACTGATAGCGGCGAGTACGTTAGTCGCGCCAACTAATCAAACATTTCTTCGCCTGGAAAAAACAAAACATCTGCAACGCTTTTTGCATCGGCAAAAAGCATTACTAGTCGATCAATTCCAACTGCAATCCCACCCGTTTTTGGCATCCCCAACTTTAAAGCTTCGATAAAGTCGGCGTCCATTTGGTATTCTGTTTTGCCCAGTTTTTGCCGCTCCAACAAGTCGGCCTTGCACCTAGCTTCTTGTTCAAGAGGGTCGGTTAGCTCCGAAAAGCAGTTGCCAAGCTCCACCCCTGCCATAAACACCTCAAATCTTTCCGCAAATCGAGGATCTTTGGCGCGCTTGGCAAGCGCCGCCTGAGCGACTGGATAGTCATAAAGAATTGTTGGCCCACTTACCCCCAATTTGGGTTCGATTTCATTGGCAATTATCTGATTCCACATTTCTTCCCACGTTGTCCCATCGTTTACGACGTACCCTTTCTTTTTCCCGGCTACTAGGAGGAGTTTTTCATCAAGCATTGTCTTTGTATCAATCCCCGCGTACTTTTGGAAAGCTTCCGCCATACCAATTCGTTCCCATGGTGTTCTTAGGTCGTATTCTTTCCCTTGGTATTTTAGGGACAGATCTTGTGTGGCACCACCATCCTGGCCCTCAAGGTCTGACCCTGAGGGCTTCAACCGCTTCGAAATCTCTCTCATTAATCTTTCAAAATCACTTGCCACGTCCATATAATCACCTGGTGTTCGGTACCATTCAAGTATCGAAAATTCTGGGTTATGCCTACTACTATGGCCTTCGCCATTACGAAAAGATTTGGTAATAGTAAAAATCGAGCCACTTCCCGCCGAAAGGAGTTTCTTCATCGCAAATTCAGGCGAGCTAGGTAAGAAAGCCCGCCACTTATTATTTTGATCATCGATCATTTTTGTTTCAAAAACTTCAAGGTTTGGCTCAGTCGATGGAGTTGGCAAAAGTAGTGGCGTCTCAACCTCATGGAATCCTTCATATTTAAAGAAACTTCGTATAGCATCATTCACAATTTCGCGAACAAAATATCTCTTCCAAAGCTCTGGATTTTCTTTTAATTTTTGAAAAGTCTTCATATTTAGTATCGTAGTCTAGCGCCTACTTTAACTTTCTTTAATAGTCTTTCATCCATTAAGAGCTTTCCACACCCACGCACTACTGCAGCCATAGGCTCTTCCGTAATCCACACTGGCATCTTTGTTGCTTCAGATATCATCTGGTCGATCCCGCGGATCATCGACCCCCCACCCGCCATGGTAATACCTCTTTGCATAATATCCCCCACAAGTTCGGGTGGCGTTTCTTCAAGTACATCCATTATCGCTCTTACAATACTTTGGATCACTGGGGCAATTGCCTCACGGATTTCGGTTGCTGTAAATTTCATTGATTTAGGTAACCCACTTTCGATATCGCGGCCTCTCACGACAGTTTGCAGCTCCATTTTGTCCTTAAGCTGCATAGCCGATCCAATATTAATTTTTACTTCTTCGCCGGTCGCATCACCAAGCAAAAGTCCATACTTCATTTTGGCAAAATGAATAATTGTTTCGGTAATTTCATCTCCCGCGATTCTCAAAGATTTGTTTAAAACTATTCCTCCCAAAGAAAGCACTGCGATTTCTGTTGTTCCGCCTCCAATATCCACAATCATCTGCCCATTAGGTTCTTCTATGGGTAAACCTGCTCCAATTGCGGCAGCCATTGGCTCTTCAATAAGGTATGCCTCACGCGCTCCAGCTTGCGTTGCAGCCTCAGCCACTGCTCTTCGCTCTACCTCAGTTACTCCAGATGGGATGCCAATAATTACACGGGGTCTTGGGATCCTCGAAATCCATGGACTATTCTTATGTACTAGTTTGATATAGTAATCAAGCATAGCCTCTGCCGCATCAAAATCGGCAATTACCCCATCCTTCAATGGCCTTACGGCTTCGATGGATTCGGGGGTTTTGCCGCTCATTAGCTTGGCTTCACGACCAATTGCTAATATTGCCCCTGTACGCTTGTGGCGTGCAATATATGATGGCTCGCGGATGACAATCCCCTTACCCTTGATGTAGACTAGAGTATTAGCCGTGCCAAGATCGATCCCCATATCTTGTGAAAATAATCCCAAAAGTGCATTTAGCATGTGATTTATGTACCATTAGCTCAAGAGTAAATATCGAGGCGAGTATACCATAAAACACCGCTCCTTTCGGAGCGGTGTAGATCAAAAAGATACAAATTAGATCAATTACTCAGCAGCTTCACCATTTTCTTTACTTGTAGTTATAGGTATATTATCAAAATTTGCACTACCATCACCTTTTAAGTTAATTGAAGATACGCCATTATTTATATCTACCTCTACTCCAAGTTTTTCTGCCAGTTGTATAAAAGTTAATGGTTTAGTTTCATTATGTCCGGGCATATACTCTCCTACACTTTAAATATATAAGACGGATATCCTACTCCAATGCTATAGGACATGTCAAGTGTTCCTGCTATACTATTTCCATGCTTGCAAATCTCATTACCTACACCCTCTATCTCCTCACGGCAACTATCCCACTGGTATTCACAACCTGGAACTACGAACTTTTCGAATTCCCCAAGTTTGTTGCCCTAATTGCAGGCTCTTTTTTCATTGGCATTCTAATGTTAAGCGATCATATTCTTACTCGTAAAAACCCACTCAATTTATTGTGGTATAACGCTTCCAAAACAGAAAAAATACTTCACTCTAGTGTTTTGGTTGTGCTTGTTACCCAAGCTCTTTCAACCATTTTTAGCGTGCAGCTCAACACCTCTCTTTGGGGGTATTACAGCCGCTTTCACCAGGGACTAATTGCCACTTTTTGTTATACGGTTGTCTACTTTGCAATCGTTTTGTATCTGAACAAAAAGAGTACCCAAAATATTATAAAAGTATCCATTGCAACATCAATTGTTATTAGCTTTTATGCCATCGCAGAGCACTATGGGATCGATAAAAACATGTGGGTGCAAGACGTTCAAAATCGCGTGTTTAGCACCCTTGGTCAGCCCAACTGGTTGGCCGCATACCTACTCCCCAATCTCTTTTTAACTCTTTACTACAACCATATCAAAAAGCATCAGGGGTACAAATTATCTCTTTTACACGACATTATTTTTATCGTGCTTTTTGTTGCCCTTTTATTCACCAAATCACGTAGTGGTCTGTTGGCATTTGGCGTAAGTTACGTTTTGTATTGGGCGCTAATGCTACGCAATTTTGGTTGGCACAAAGTAAAGCCAACTTTTAGATTTATTTCTCTTTCTTGTTTCTTATTTATCATTTTTATTGGTACTCCCCTCACCCCAACAATTCAAAATATTCTTGTCAAAGCACCACCAATCGCAATCGCCAAACCAATCATTGGCCCAGCACTCGAAACTGGTGGCACCGAAAGTGGCGAGATCCGCAAGATAGTTTGGTCTGGGGCACTACAACTCTTCAAACAACACCCTATCCTTGGTACTGGCCCAGAAACTTTTGCTTACACCTACTATCAAGTTCGACCAGTAAGCCACAATTATGTTTCAGAATGGGATTTTCTTTACAACAAAGCACACAACGAATACCTCAATATTGCTGCCAATACCGGCATCATAGGCCTTGCCGGCTATCTTTTTTATCATTTAGCAATCCTAATTGCAGGGTTCGTAAAACCTTCCAAAAATCACAAAAATCAAGATGATTTACTCGTTCACAATCTAGGTTATGCTCCAGTTCTTGTTGCCTCGATTGCTAGCTTTTTTATCACCAATTTCTTTGGATTCTCAGTTATCCCAGTTTATTTTGCACTCACTCTTCTCGCTGGTTTAGCAACCACTCTCACTCGCCAGCCCTCAGTCGTCCAGATTGAATCCGATACATTGCTCTCGTCTATCGCGATCATATTTGCTCTCTCCACTCTCATTCTGCCACTAAGGCTTTATATTGCAGACAGTAACTATGCCAAAGGCAAGGCATTTGCCGAAGCCGGCAAGATAACCTCCGCAATCCCGTTACTCGAATTAGCTCACCAATCCTTCCCCAACTTTGACCTCTATCTCACAACTCTCTCCGAGAGCTATGCAACTCTTTCTGTTGCTGCAACTTTAGCCAAAGATCCATATATTGCCAAAGCAAGCGGCTACAGCCAGCTCCTTCTTCGAGAAAACCCAATTCATCAAAACAATCTCAAATCGGCAGCCAAAGTCAATCTTACTCTAGCCTCACTTGATCCCAAGTATTATCAGCTTGCTGCTCAGGATCTTGAGCTAGCAAGCTCGCTAGCCCCAACTGATCCCAAAGGTTTGTACAACCTTGGCCTTATCTACAATCGTCTCGGCCAAAATGACAAAGCGATAGAGAGTTTACAAAAAGCGATTGCGATCCGCACAATATATGCCGAGCCATATTACGCGCTTACCTTAATCTATGAGGAAAACAATCAAAAAGATAAGATCCCAACACTACTTCAGCTTGCCAAGGAGAATCTTGCTACCTACAGCGCCCAGCTCGCCGCCAAAATAGAAGAATACGGGAGATAAATGCTATTTTGATATTTTGGCAGATGTGTGAGGCGCCATACTAAGTGGTAAGGTTGTTCTAACGCCTTCAAGAACTTCCCCTTTCAAATAAGCTTGAGCTAATAACTTCCAGACAGAAACTGGCTCCGCAGTCTCTTGAGATTTTTCATTTTGTTGTTGATTTTTATATTGTTCTAATGTTGCTAACATATTATCCATTCATACACACATAATACTTACATTATAAGCTTAAGTAGCATTTTGCGTTGATTGTCCGGCAGAAACTACCTGTTTCCAA
>JBAXNV010000017.1:0-20471 GCA_037133595.1 bacterium | reverse complement strand
GAAAATGATACTATGACGAAAAGCATTGATGACTCTTCTGACTTCTTTCCAAACATTACTGTCAAAGATATTTTCCTTCGCAATTTTCACTTTGATTGCAATGGATTCATGCACACATCCAAAATCATAGAGGAAGGAGTTAGATGGGATGAAAATCTATCACTCCTGGAAGACTGGGACTTTGTAATGACAATCGCCAAAAAATATCCAGATAATTTTTTCTATATTGCAAAAATACTATTCAATTATCATCAGAGGTTTGGCACCGATGGACTAGTTTCGAACGCAAACTACCTCGACTGGGCAAATGCATTTGAATATATTTATCAGAAACACAAAAACGATCTACTCCTAATGGGGCAAGAGTGGTATCCGGCTCGAGTAATCAAGTACCGCCAACTTGAAACAGATTTCAAGTCAAATATCGCGCCAAAACCATATCTCAAATACTTTGTCACCTAGCTATTTGTCTTTGCTTCGGTATGTGCTAGCATAGAATAATGGACGCGCAAATAATTTCCGCCGACAAAATCAAAAAAGACCTCCCTGGATATGACCCCAAACTTGCCGAAGAGTATCACCACGAGTCAGCTCAGCTCGCCGATATAGAGTTAAAGAGAGCACTCAAAGATAATCCAAATCGAAAAGTTATTCTTATGAGCGGTGGCTCTGCATCAGGCAAGACAGAGTTTATGCTTACACAGCTTGTGCAAAGAGATGCAATCATTTTTGACACAACGCTCTCAACAGGCGAAGGTGCCAGAATCAAAATAAAAAATATTAGGAAATCAGGACGAAAATTAGAAGTCTACGCTGTTATTCCTGATGATCTTAGTCGTGCTTTTATAGCTTTTTTGCATCGTGATCGCAAATTTAGCGATGCACATTTTTACCAGACTCATTCTGGCTCTAGATCAACACTACTGAATATCGCAATCAATCATCCTGATATTCCCATATATATCATTGAAAGCAGCTATACTGAGGACAAGCACATGAGATTTGCGCAAGTTACCTTCGATAATCATGATCAATTTATCAAGTATCTAGAGACTATTCAGGTTAGCGAGAATGCTATAATCGATCTTGTTAGCAGAGAGCTGTGAAATATATGAACAAAGTATTCTTCAAAACAGACCAAAACCACCCTCAGATCAAAGCCTATAAAGAAGCGGTGGAAAAAGGGCTGTCAAGTCACCATGTTCTTCCTCGCGATGGAGAGTGGATAGTGAAGCGCGCTGGTAGCTCACGGGCTAGCGGTGTTTTCCCAACTCAATCACTAGCAATCTCACATGGGCGAGAAGTTAGCAAAAATAGCAACTCCGAATTGTATATTCACGGGCAAGATGGTCGCATTCGCGAAGTCATAAACGGCTAGCTTGTCTTCACTTCGGTTTATGTTAGTATTAATTCATGCGCATATTGGGAATCGATCCAGGCACTCATCGTATCGGCTGGGGGGTTATCGAAAAAAGTGGTAGTCAAAGCACGCTCATCGCCTGCGGAGTAATCGAGCTCCCGCGTTTTACAGTCGAATCAATCTATCTTCAAGAACTCTACTCCCAACTCAGCAATTTACTAAAGCTGCACCATCCAGACATAGTTGCGATCGAAAAACTTTTTTTCCAAACCAATGTCAAAACCGCAATTACGGTAGCCGAGGGTCGGGGAGTTATTCTATTGGCCGTTGCCCAATCCAACATCCCATACGTCGACTACTCGCCCAATACCATCAAGTCAGCAGTAGCAGGAGATGGGGCAGCCAACAAAAAAGCTGTCATTCGCATGGTAAGCCTAATTCTCAAGTGCGATACCAGCACAATGCTCGACGATACTTGCGATGCTCTTGCCGTAGCTCTCACTGCCTCAACAAACCATAGGATATAATCAAGTTATGCTAGCATTTCTTTCTGCAACAATACTTACTCACACCAAAGACGGCGCGATCGTTCGCGTAGGCGATCTAGGTTATGAGGTAATCGGTACTTGGCTCGGGAGAGAGCCAGTTGGCACCAAGCTCGACATCTTTACCTATCAATATTACGAAAACGAAAGTATTCCGAGGTTAATCGGCACCCCAACAAAGATCGCGCGCGAATTTCTTATGGAGCTTATGACAGTGCAGGGTGTAGGACCCAAAATGGCAAGTCGAATTCTTGATTCAGCAGATATTACCAGGCTCAAAAAAGCCATTACTGAGGGAGATATCAATACTCTTAGGGGTGTAAAAGGCCTAGGACTCAAAACTGCCCAAAAAATAATCCTCGAACTTGGTAAAAAACTTGTTAGCGAAGAAACATCAGGCAATACTACAGTATACCAAGCACTTCAAGAGCTAGGCTTTTCCAAAATTGAAATTGATCAGGCCATAACCAAATCCAATCTTGATGGTTTGTCCGAAAATGAATGTATCTCCGCCGTTCTCAAAAACCTCGGGAGGTCAAGGTGACAAACAACCCTATATTAGACACCCAAGAAACAGTCGAAGAGCTCACGCTCGATCAAACTCTTCGCCCCAAGCACTTATCCGAGTTTATTGGTCAACCAAGACTTAAAAAAAGCCTTTCAATTGCAATAGATGCTGCCAAAAAAAGGGAGGAGCCTGTCGACCACATTCTTTTATACGGACCACCGGGACTCGGCAAAACCACTCTGGCTCATATTATCGCAGTCGAACAAGGAGGCCATCTCCACCTCACCACAGGCCCCGCTATCACACGTTCTGGCGATCTCGCTGCTCTTCTTACCAATCTCGAAAATGGTGACGTATTATTTGTCGATGAGATCCATAGGCTCCCCAGAGCCGTCGAAGAAACACTCTATAGCGCAATGGAAGATGGTAGGCTAGATTTAATCCTAGGTAAAGGGCCAGCCGCACGTACCGTGAGTCTCGAGCTCAAGCCCTTTACTCTTGTTGGCGCAACTACTCGTTATGGCGCTTTATCTGCTCCTATTCGCAGTCGCTTTGGGATTATTGGCAAGCTCGAATACTACAACAACAACGATTTATCGCAAGTTATTTCCCGCTCAGCTCGTATTCTCAACATCGCTGTCGAGGATAATGCAACTCAATTACTTTCGCTTCGCTCCCGTGGTACCCCACGTATAGCCAATCGTCTATTGCGCCGCGCCAGAGATACTGCAGAGCTCGAATTTGATGGCAATCTTACTGTGGCAGCGGTCAACACAACCACTGCACTACTCGAAATTGATGAGCTAGGATTAGATGCTTCCGATCGAGATTTATTAACTCACATTATAAAAAGGCACAAGGGCGGGCCAGTTGGGATAGAGACTCTAGCAAGTGCTTTATCCGAGGATATTGGTACAATCGAAGAGGTCTATGAGCCATATCTAATTCAGCAAGGGCTACTTACACGCACCAAGCAGGGCAGGGTAGTCACCGATCTTGCATATAAACACCTGGGACTATCCAAATGAAAAGATTCATATTAGCAATAATTACTTTTATCACCACGTCATTGTGTTGCTACGCTACTACGGCTCAAGCTATTGAGAATCCCTTAGCTCAAACAAACAACAAATTTGGCATCCATATTCTTGATACCAGCGAGCTTGCCAAAGCACAAGAACTCGTCAATAGTACTGGTGGCGATTGGGGTTATGTGACTATTCCTATCCAAGCAACCGACCGCGACAAACCCAAATGGCAGGCGTTTATGCAGGAATCCAAAGACAAACACATTATCCCAATCCTTCGCATCACAACCATTCCTCAAGGTGGAACATGGCAAGAGGGCAAAGATACCGATCTAGTCGATTTTGCCAATTTTCTCAACGACCTAGAATGGCCCGTCCAAAATCGCTACGTAATCATCTTTAACGAGGTCAATAGGAGCACTGAATGGGGCGACAAAGTCGATCCAGCCAAGTACGCACGCATTCTCAAGAATGCTCGCACAATATTCAAGGAGCGTAGCGACAACTTTTTTATCATGCCAGCTGGGTTGGACAACGCTCTCCCAACAAGTAGCACCAGTATGCGTGCTCAAGAGTATCTTCGCGCCATGATGGTCGAAGATCCAGCTATCTGGAGCTATATAGATGGTTGGAATAGTCATAGTTACCCCAATCCAGGTTTTTCTGCGCCTCCCACTCAAAAGGGCTGGACCAGTATTACAAGTTACAAAACCGAGCTAGCATATATCAAAATAGCTCAAAAACCAGTATTTATTACCGAAACTGGTTGGACCACTACCAAGCTTACCGAAGATAAACGAGCTAGCTATCTAGAAACTGCATTAAACATCTGGGCCTCAGATTCAAACGTAGTTGCTGTTACTCCATTTTTACTAACAGCGGGAGCAGGGGACTTTGTGCCTTTTTCATTTACTACAAACTCAGGCGAAACAACGGCTACATATAAAACTCTTCAAAATTTCGTAAAAATACCAGGCAAACCAACAGTCACCAACAATTCACCCAAATCCAACACAATAATTGTAAATCAAGATACAGACAATGCCCAACTCCCAACTTTTCGACTCAACAAAGCCTTGCTCAAACTAGAAAATCTATTCCGTCAACTTCTTGGAATTTCAACCAAAAATTATCTAACAATTGGCAATTCATACCTTACAGTTGAGGTTGCCAATAATTCCAAATCATGGGAAAAGGGTCTTTCGGGTAGGCAACAACTAGCCGATGGTACAGGGATGTTTTTTATTTTTCCATACGAACATATTCCATTGTTTTGGATGAAGGACATGACTTTCCCAATCGACATTATCTGGATCAAGGATCAGCAAATTGTCGATTTTACACTCAATGCTCCCGTCCCAACCGGCGCCAACAAGCCTACGTATTCGCCACGCTCTCCAGTTAATCGAGTATTGGAAGTACCAACTGGATACATCGAATCACATGATCTGCAAATTGGCGATAATGTAACACTGATCACCGAATAATTATGACCATTCACATTCTTCATGGAGACAACATTGTTACCTCGCGAAACAAAAGACAATCTCTTCTGCAAGAGTATCGCAACAAGGGTTATGAACCTCGGTTTATTGAGGGCGACAAAACAACTCACGCCGAGCTCGAAAGTATTATTACTACAGTCAATATGTTTGAGCCCGATGTCATTTTGATCGACAACTTGCTAGGTAGGCTCAAATCCAAAGAAAAAGATGCTTGTTTGCAAGTTTTTTCCAAAAGCTCTCTCGACAAGCCGATTATCATGTGGGACAAAAGAGAGCTAACCGCCACAATGCTTAAGCCAATTCCAAATGCCAAAGTTGAGATATTCAAAGAGTCGCATAGCCTTTTCCCATTTGTCGATTCACTTATACCAGATAATTCGGCCAAATCTATCGTACTATTGCACAGCGCACTCAAACAAAACGACATATTCTTAGTATTTGGGATGATTGTCAGGCGCATTACCGATCTTATTATCGCCCAGGACGATCCCAGCCTTCTTACGGGTTCACCCTGGGGTGTGAAGCAGACAATTAATCAAAGTAAGTCATGGACTCTCCCCCAGCTTTTATTGCTTCACCAGCAATTACTAGATATTGATCTTGCGGTAAAAACCGGCAATACCAAATTGGACCTAACAAGTCAACTTGACTTATTACTCTTGCAACTCTAGGATGAAGATCTAAATACAAAGTGGAGGAAGTAGTATGTTTGATCCCAAAGTTTTCAAAGCATATGATGTTCGGGGAATATATCCAACACAAATTAACTCCGAATTTGCCTACAAACTCGGGTTTGCATATGCAGATTTACGTCAAAAAGAAGAGAGTAGGGAAGATCTTACTGTAGTTGTAAGTCGAGATATGCGTCTTTCAAGTCCCGAGCTTTCTTCAAGTCTAATTAATGGATTGTTAGATAGTGGAGTCAATGTAGTTGATATTGGCATAGTCTCAACACCTACTATGTATTTTGCAGTTGGATATCTAAATCTAGATGGTGGGATTCAAGTTTCGGCCTCACATAACCCCAAAGATGATAATGGATTCAAACTAGTTCGCAAAAATGGTGTCCCAGTTTCAGAGGACACTGGCATATATTTACTTCGCGACGCTATGATTAACACAACTTACACTCCAGCAACTCAAAAGGGAACATTAACCATTCACGAAAATATTACCCAAGAAGTAGTCGCCACGGAAACTCAAACACACAAATTAAACATTGCTAACATCAAACCACTCAAGATTGTGGTCGATGCAGGCAATGCTATGGGAGCAGTCGATGTTGCAGAGATTCTCAAAACTACCAATTGCGAGTTAATTCCTCTAAATTTTGAGTTGGATGGTAGCTTTCCAGTGCATCAACCCGATCTTTTGGTCGATGCCAATTTAGTACAATTACAAAAATCCGTTATAAAACACCAGGCAGACTTGGGTATAGCTCCAGATGGTGATGGAGATCGATATTTTTTTGTGGATGAAAAAGGCGAAATCATTAGACAAGAAATACTTCGCGGAATAATGGCTCAGATAAGTCTCAAGGATTATCCAGGTTCGACTGTTGGATATGATATTCGACCAGGCAAGATTACGCTTGACATGATTCTCGAAGCTGGAGGCAAACCAATCGTAACGCGCGTCGGCCATTCACTTATCAAAGAATCAATGATCAAAAACAATGCAATATTTGGCGGAGAATCATCAGGTCACTACTTTTACAAATTTGATTTTGGCACATTCGAAGCTCCAACGTTATTGGTGCTCAAATTCCTACAATATATTTCCGAAGCCAATAAACCAGTATCCGAAATTATCAAACCACTAAAAAGATATTTTCATTCAGGTGAAATAAATTCCGTTGTCGAGGATACTAAAGCAAAAATATATGAACTCAAAACTCACTATCATGATGGTGACCAAAACGATCTAGATGGTATTACCATAACCTATCCAGAATATTGGTTTAATGTTCGCCCAAGTAATACCGAGCCCAAACTTCGCCTCAATCTCGAAGCAACTACCAAGACAATGATGGAGCAAAAACGCGACGAAGTATTATCAATTATCAGAGGTAACAAAGTATGACAATTTTCGATTCACGTGACGAAATCAAAAAACTCGATAGCAAAAACATGCTAAAAAGTATCGAGGCTCTCCCACAACAAATTGCCGACGCTTGGATGCAGGCAAACAAGGTCGAGTTTCCAGACACATACAAAAAAATATCAAACGTTGTTGTTTCGGGCATGGGCGGGTCCGCTCTCGGTAGCTATGTAATCAAAAATCTCTATAAAAAATCACTCACCGTCCCATTCGAAATTGTCTCGCATTACGAGCTTCCCGAATATGTAAACGAAAACTCGCTCGTTCTTCTTTCTAGTTACTCCGGCACAACCGAAGAAACTTTATCCGCCGCACAGGATGCAAAGAGTAGGGGTGCCAAAGTCATGGTTATTGCAGCAGGTGGTCCACTCACCGACTTCGCTAGCGCCAACAACTACCCAATCTATCAAATCGATCCCAAGTTTAATCCATGTGGCCAACCGAGGCTCGCAATAGGCTACGCAATAGTAGGTCAACTTGCACTCTTTAACAAACTAGGGCTCATTCAAGTCTCAGATGAGCAGATTGTCACGCTCGTCTCCGGACTCACCAAGCTAATGCTCAAGTTATCGCCCGAAGAAACAGACAAAAATCTAGCCAAAGATCTTGCGTTCAAATCATATGACAAAATGCTCGTATTGTCTGGCGCCGAGCACCTCATTGGCGCAGTTCACGTATTCAATAATCAGCTCAACGAAAACGCCAAAACTCTCACCTCCGAGTGGCCTTTGTCCGAGTTTAATCACCACTATATGGAAGCGCTCAGCTTCCCCAAGCTAAGTCGCGACACAACGCTGTTTTTGCTATTTAATAGCGGGTTGTATCAAGATCGTATGGTCAAAAGGTTCCCACTAACAGAGACTGTTATATCCAATGCAGGTTACGAGGTTGAGCTCATCCAAGCAACAGCCCCAACTGCCCTAGAGCAGGTATTTGAGATTATCGCTCTTGGTGAATATGCCTCATTTTACCTCCCCATGCTATACGGCATCGACCCATCCGCAATCCCCAACGTCGAAACCTTCAAGACCGCCCTCGGTTAGCCCTCAGGGTCAGACCTTGAGGGCTATAAATCAAGGTCTATCATCTCGTAGTACACTCGCGCGATATCTCCCGTCTCTTCAACAAATGATCTGTAAGAATTTGGGCCTTGCAAGGCAGGGTAATAACAAAGAATATCTTCGGTGTTAACCTATTTCTGATTAAACAGCTTCAAATAATTCCCATATGACGAGTATTTATAGTCACACAGGCCCTCAAGGTCTGACCCTGAGGGGTGATCAGGCAATGGATTGCTGTGAATATACTTACTAATTCCGATAAACTGGTTTTCACTTTCAATTCGCACCGTCTTATACCTTCCTTGAAATAACCCTCCCACTCTCTGATACCGTCGGTTAAAATACATTACATACTTGGTAATAATCGAATGCATAAAGTCGGCCATTCCTCTTTCAGTATTCTGTTTAATCAACAAGTGAAAATGGTTTGGCATTAAACAGTATGCCAGAAGGGATATTTCCTCATTAAAATTATTATTTTGATGTGAAGGGCAAATCGAATGACCACTATCATCCCTCAGGGTCAGACCTTGAGGGTCAGGAGGTGAAAGGTACATTTTTAGATACCCAATAAACTTGTGATAATCCTGGGAATCGACAAAGATTTCTCGCTTTTCCACTCCACGATTATAGATATGATAAAACCCACCTTCTTCATATTCCTTCACGCTATTTTTGGGCGGCATAATACTATCTTACACCTATTATAGAAGCCCTCATGGCCTGACCCTGAGGGCGATTGAAGAACAAAAAATACTTGCACAACTGGGAATAATAGTTGATACTAGAATCAACCATTAAATCACATATAGGAGCACTGCCCATGTCCAATACCCAGAAATACGTTCGCTGGTTTAAAGAGATCGACAAAGATGATGTCGAGGTCGTGGGTGGCAAAGGCGCTAACCTAGGAGAAATGACCCAAGCCGGTTTCCCAGTACCACCAGGATTTGTAATTACCGCCGATGCATATCGACTGATGATTGAAGAAAACCATCTCCAAGACAAAATTAAAGACGTTCTTAAAGATATCGATGTAGAAGATAGCCGCGCCCTTAACCACGCCAGTAAAATGATCGAAGATATGATCGTGAAGGCGCGTGTACCAAGTGAGTTGGAACAAGAGATTTTTACCGCCTACGACAAACTTGGGGCAGACAGTTTTGTGGCAGTTCGAAGCAGCGCGACAGCCGAAGATCTCCCTGAGGCCAGTTTTGCTGGTCAACAAGAAACATACCTTAATATCAAAGGTGACGCTTCACTCATTGTGCATGTTCGCAAAGCCTGGGCCAGTCTTTTTGAGCCTCGCGCAATTTACTACCGCGTTCAACAGCACTTCGACCACTTCAAAGTCGCGCTTGCAATCCCAGTTCAAAAGATGGTGCAAGCCGACGTTGCAGGCATCATGTTTACCATTAACCCAGTAACAAACGACAAAAATCGGATCATTATCGAAGCAATCTGGGGCTTGGGTGAAAACATTGTGCAAGGTGCAATCACACCTGATCACTACGAAGTCAACAAACTAGACATGACAATACATGATGTTTCGGTAGTTGATCAAACAGTCGAAATGGTCAAAAAAGACGGCAAAACATATGATGCAGAAGTACCTAAAAGCCGTATCAGTAAAAGAAAATTGACCGATGAGATGATACTTGAGATTGCCAAATACGGCAAAAAACTTCAGCAGCATTATTTCTTCCCTCAGGATTCAGAATGGGCAATCGAAAATGGTAAATTCTTCATCGTACAAACTCGCCCAATCACAACAATTACAGCCACCGAAAAGCAAATTACCAAAAAAGCCGAGGCTCCCAAGCCAACGGGTAGAATCCTAGTAACAGGAGATCCAGCAAGCCCAGGCATGGCCACTGGTATCGTCAATATTCTCAAGAGTTCGCGCGATATTAGCCACGTCAAACCTGGCGACATTCTTGTTACCGACATGACAACGCCAGATTTTGTCCCAGCTATGAAAAAGGCAGTTGCTATAGTTACAAACAAAGGTGGCCAGACCAGCCACGCCGCAATCGTTAGCCGCGAGCTCGGAGTACCTTGCGTTGTTGGAACAAAGGTTGCCACCACCACACTCAAGCAAGGCCATGTCGTAACAGTCGACGGTAGCACGGGTATAGTTTATGAAACCAATCTCAAGCCAAGCTCAGTCAATTATGTTCCCAAGGTCGAACTGCCAGTTGAGAACAATCATCTCAAAACCGCTACTAAAGTTTATGTCAATCTCGGCGAACCAGAGCTAGCCGAAAGAGTAGCGCAGCAAAATGTCGATGGCGTAGGGCTACTTCGCGCCGAGTTTATGATCGCAGGCATTGGCACTCATCCCAAGAAATTAATGGAAGATGGCAAAAGCCAAGTTTTTATCGACAAGTTAGCAGAAGGCATGGCAACAATTTGTCGAGCCTTTGGCGATCGCCCAGTCGTTTACCGAGCTACAGACTTCAAGACCAATGAATATCGAAGTCTCAAGGGAGGTGCAGCTTACGAACCAGAAGAGCCCAATCCACTTATGGGCTATCGAGGAGCGTTTAGATACATTAGCGATGCCTCAGTCTTTGAGCTTGAGCTTGATGCGATCAAAAAAGTTCGCAACGAAATGGGGCTCAAAAACCTTCATCTCATGATTCCATTTGTTCGTAATGTCAAAGAGATGCAGGCCGTCAAAAAAATTGTGGTTGCCAGAGGCCTTCCTCGCACCAGCAACTTCAAACTTTGGATGATGGTCGAGATCCCAGTCAATGTCATATTGCTAGATCAGTTTATCGAAGTTGGCATAGATGGTGTATCTGTTGGCACCAACGATCTTACAATGCTTTTACTCGGGACCGATCGAGACAATGAGACAGTAAGAGACGATTACGACGAACGTAATCCCGCTGTTCTCTGGGCACTCGAACATATTATCAAAACTTGCCACAAACACGATATTACAGTATCTGTCTGTGGACAAGCTCCAAGTACCTACCCAGACGTTGCAGAGTTCTTGTGCAAACAGGGCGTTACTAGTGTCTCAGTAACACCAGACGTAATCGACAAAACTCGCCAGGTGTTACACGACACTGAGGCGCGTTTAATTAGAAATAAGTAAAATATGTCTAAAATAGCTCGTATTGTTGCAAGAGAAATTCTAGATTCGCGAGGTATCCCAACAATCGAGACATCGATTCTTACAGACACTGGGATATTTGCTACTGCATCTGTTCCATCTGGATCGCAATCCGGAGAAATGGATTCAATAGACAAAAGAGACGAGGATCCAACTCGCTACAACGGCATGGGTGTTCTTAAGGCAGTAGACATCGTCGCCTCCGTTATTTCACCCAAGCTGCAGGGACACGATATTACCGATCAAGAGGGAATCGATCATATATTAAAAGATTTGGATGGTACTACCAATTATTCCAAACTAGGAAGTAATACACTTTTCTCTGTTTCTACAGCAGTAATCAAAGCCGCAGCCTCAGAAAATCGTAAGCCCTTATTTCTCTACCTCCATGAAAAATTCGCCAAAGACCTTCCACTCGCAATCCCAGGCCCCACCTTCAATATAATAAACGGCGGCAAGCATGGAGCAGGCAATCTAGACTTTCAAGAGTTTCACATTATTCCCTCGACTCGCTATCAATTTTCACAGGCACTTCAGATCGCAGTCGAAATATATTCTAGTCTCAAGAATGAGTTGATCCATAGGGGTGCGATCCACTCGGTTGGAGATGAGGGTGGGTTTGCCCCAAACCTTTTTACCAATAGCGATGCGCTAGAACTCCTTAGCATGGTTATCAAAAATTCGCCTTACCGACTCAATCAAGATATATTTCTTGGACTCGATGTAGCCGCAGATTCATTTTATCAAAATGGCAAATACAATATCAAAGATTCGCCGCGCCCACTTGACCAAGCGGGGATGTTTGATCTATATCAAGACATTGTCAAAACATACAATCTATTCTCACTCGAAGACGCAATTGTTGGGAGCGATTGGGATGGCTGGACCAAGCTAAGGACTCAGCTCCCCACAAGCACACTCCTTGTAGGGGATGACCTTGTTATGACCAATCCTATATTATTAAGAAAAGCTATCGAAAAAAAGGCAATTAATGCCGTAATCGTCAAACCCAATCAAAGCGCCACTATCACCAATGTTATTGAGTTTATCAAGCTCGCCAAGGCAAATGGACTTCACACTATCGTTTCTCATAGGTCTGGGGAGACAAACGATACCTTTATCGCCGATTTGGCTGTGGGGATAGGCGCCAGTTATACCAAATTTGGTGCCCCAATTAGAGGCGAAAGGGTCGCCAAGTACAATCGATTACTCGAAATCGAGACATATTTAACTGGTAAAAAATAATGGCAAACAAACGAGTCGTTCTCATTATTCTCGATGGTTATGGAATTGGTCCCACATACGAGGGTAATGCTGTCAAGCTCGCCAAAGCACCCAATCTCAATCATCTCCTTACTAGTTATCCACACACCGAGCTAGAAGCTAGTGGCGAGGCTGTAGGGCTTCCCAAAGGGGAAGATGGTAACACAGAAACTGGCCACCTCAATATAGGAGCAGGGAAGATCGTCTACCAAGATCTCCCACGCATAAATATGAGCATAGCTAGTGGTGCATTTTTCCAAAATAAAGCATTTTTAAAAGCGATTTCGCATAGCAAAACAAATCTTTCCAACCTGCACCTAATAGGTCTTATTGGCCAAGGTGGAGTACATTCAAGCAATGATCATTTGTATGCATTGATGCGTCTAGCCAAACAAGAAGGTATCAAACAAGTTTATCTTCATCTAATCACAGATGGTAGAGATTCATCTCCCACCTCAGCCACAACGTATCTCCAGCAAGTCGAGGCCGAAATTAATCAGATCGGTATTGGCGAAATTGCAACTGTTGTTGGCCGCTATTACGCAATGGATCGAGACCATCGTTGGGAACGCATTCAGGTGGCATATGATGGCTTGGTCAATGGAGTAGGTACAACTGTCGACGATATTTCAACATCGATAAATGAGGCTTTTCAAAAAAATATTACCGACGAATTCCTTACTCCAATGTTCCCCAAACATAATGGTCAAATCTCACCACGCATCAAAGATAATGACGCCATCATCTTTTACAACTACCGTATCGATAGACCTCGCGAACTTACCAAAGCATTTGTATTAACCGATGAACAGATCACGCATAATAAAGAGTCTTTTGACCCCTATACCATCAAATACGCTCCTAGCCACATTGCAGCGAAAGCACCATCAGTAGCAATATTCCCACGCAAAGCACTACTTAAAAACTTGTGTTTTGTAACAATGACCGAATACGAAAAGAACTTGCCCTGCGAAATAGCCTATTTACCCGAATTTGTCGATATGCCGCTTTCAAGAGTTGTCGCTATGTCTGGTAAGCGCCAACTTAAGCTATCTGAAAGCGAAAAGGAACGCTTTGTTACATATTATTTCAACGGTCAAAGAGAGCTCAGATTCCCCGGCGAAGATATCGACATTACCCCGTCACCGAAGGTTGCTACTTATGATCTTATGCCAGAGATGTCTGGCGCCAAGCAAACCGAAAAATTAATTAGAGCAATTAGGAGTGAGATCTACGATCTAATCGTCATCAACTACGCCAACCCAGATATGGTTGCCCACACCGGCAATCTTGCAGCAACCATCAAGGCCATCGAATATGTCGACGGCTGGATTGGAGAAATTTATAATGTTCTAAGAAATTATGACAATATTGTAATGCTTATTACTGCCGATCATGGCAATGCCGAAGAACTCATTAGTCTCGATCATGGCGGAATCGATACAGAGCACTCCAAGTTCCCAGTACCCTTGTTTGTTGTGGATCAATCACTCATTGGTAGTCACAAAGCAATTTATCGAGGCATTCTTGGAGATATTGCACCAACCATTCTCAAGCTCATGGGAATCAGCAAGCCAAGTAGTATGAGTGGACGCAGTTTACTTTAACTTTGTTTCTGCAATTTGTTTTTAACGACAGGTATGAGCATTGGCACGATCGAAACAACAACAATCCCAAGTACCACAAGTGAAAAGTTTTCTTTCACAAAAGGGATGTTGCCAAAAAAGTATCCAGCAATAGTTGCAACGAGTACCCAAGCAGTACCTCCAATAAGATTGTAAGACAAAAACTGTCCATAGCTCATATTTCCTATTCCAGCAACAAATGGAGCAAAAGTACGCACAATAGGTATAAATCTTGCAAGTACTATCGTTTTGCCCCCATGTTTCTCAAAAAACTTCTGAGTCTCTTCAATGTGCTCTTTTTTTATTGGCACTTTCGGATTGGCAACAAGTGCTGCCCCAAAGAAATGGCCTATCCAATAATTGACAGTATCACCAAGCACAGCCGCCACAACCAATAGTCCGAGCAATATCCAAATATTTAATGAACCTAGTGCCGCGAATGCGCCAGCTGCAAAAAGCAGTGAGTCACCAGGCAAAAATGGCACAAAAACGAGGCCAGTTTCAACAAAAATCACCCCAAACAAAATAACATAAGTGATCACGCCGTAACTAGATATCATCGAGCCCAGATGTACATCGATATGCAATATAAAATCTATAAGGTATTTAAGTATTTCCATATTGGTAATATATATCAGTTCCCAAACCTTCGCACAAGCCCGACAACCTTTCCCTGCACCTTTACATTTCGTGCAAAAATTGGTTTCATGGTAGAGTTGGCGGGTTCTAGGCGAATTCTAGTTGCCTCTCGGAAAAACTTTTTCAAAGTCGCTAGCCCATTCTCAAGTAGCGCAACAACAATCTCGCCGTCATGTACATTTTCATTTTCTTCAATCACAACGAAGTCTCCGTCCAAAATTCCTTCCTCAATCATTGAGTCGCCTCTTACCTGAAGCACATAAGACCTCTTCTTACCCGAAAGCATTGATGAGGCTACCTTGATGGTGGCGTTGGGATCAGTAATCGGCTCAATCGGGCTCCCGGCAGCAATAAATCCTAAGATAGGTAACTCGACTCCATCTATCAAATTGGCCGTAGTTTTGTCGATAAGCTCTAAGCCTCGTACTGCTCCTTCGAATCTTCGAATGACGCCTTTTTTTGCCAGGGTTTGCAAATGTTCATGTACTGTAGCAAGCGACGACACGCCAAGCGCATCAGCTATGTCCTGCAGGGTAGGAGAGTATCCAAATTTGGAAATATACTGAGCAATAAAATCTACAATCTGACGTTGTCTTTTATATAATGTTATCGGCATATAGCCTCCTAATTACATGTATCACATATTAGCTTACCCGAATTAATACCAAAGTGTCAATACCTTCTTTCGACAAGATATGTTATCTTATAAAGATAATGAAGTTCACTAAATATTGCCAAATTATATTATTGATAATTACATTTCAATTATTCTGTTCGTCTCCAGTACGCGCAGTCCAGGAGTTTTCTACAGACTATCAAAGCATCTATACTATATCAGGCGATGGTACAACAAATGTCATTCACACTATTACCATCAACAATAATCTTGCCAACATTTTTCCCAAAGAATACACATTATCTGTTGGGACCACTAATTTGACCAATATTTTGGCAATAGATGCCAACAACATTTCTCTACCAGTAACTAGCACTATAAACACGAATCAAAACAATATTCATGTATCGCTCAACAATCCCAACATTGGCTACAACCAAAAAAACACGATAAAAATTAGTTATTCAACAACGGAGGTCGTTATTCACAACGGGCAGGTTTGGGAAATCAACATTCCCAGGCTTAAGCAAGGAGGGGAGATGGCCAACGTTGAGCGCATTGTTCAGTTCCCTGAGACTCTCGGTTCTCCAACTGCTTCCTACCCAAGTCCAGATGAGACCAAGACGGATCAAGGCCAAACTCAAGTAACCTATCGTGGCAATCGCCAGGAGGCAATCAGTCTATTATTTGGCAAAGGCCAGTGGTACCAAGTCGACCTAGATTATGAGCTCACCCCACCTCTGTCCAAAAATTCTCTTACTGAGATTAGTTTGCCACCAGATACTCCGTATCAACAGGTTATACTAGCTTCCATTAATCCAGCGCCAAGTATTGTTGTTGCCGATGTCGATGGCAACTGGCTCGCTAGATATCCATATAACGAAAATTTTACGACACAAGTTCATGCCCAACTATTTGTTCAAGTTAGCCCAATCCCATTATTTCCAGATCCAAGTTCAGTTGATTTGCCAGAATATCTTACCGGAAATCAATATTGGAACATTGACAATTCTCTGGTCAAAGATACTGCAGCTAGACTCAAAACATCCAAAAATATATACGACTATTTAGTTTCTACATTTATATACAATAGTTCACGCATCACCCCAGGTGCCGATAGGCTAGGGGCATCGAGTGCAATTGAATCGCCATCACAAGCGCTCTGTACCGAATTTACCGACACGTTTGTTGCTCTTTCGCGAAGTTCTCGCATTCCATCGCGAGAGATCAATGGTTACGCGCTAAGCAACAACACCAAACTAAGACCTCTCGACCTCGAAACCGACGTGCTTCACGCCTGGCCCGAGTATTACAACGCCACAACCAAGGTCTGGACTCAAGTCGATCCCACCTGGGGCAACACAACAGGGGGACTCGATTATTTTAACAAACTCGATTACAACCATATTGCATTCGTTAGAAGGGGGCTCGAGCCTACATACCCATATCCAGCAGGCGTTTACAAGAAATCGGTTAATCAAAAAACAATCAAAGTTAAAATAGCAGATGCAGTCACTCCAAGTACCAAAAACTATACTGTTACTCAAGAACAAAATACCTACAGGATAAGAAATACGGGAAATTCAGCTCTTATCAAGCAGGCCATCAAACTTCCAGACGGATCAGACTATACTGTCACCTATCTTCCTCCATATGGAGAGCAGACCACCCAATCAACTTTGGGAGCAAAATCAACAAACACACTCAACCTAATAATAATTATCGCAACAATTGCATCTCTGGGCCTCATTATTGCAATAACAGCATATTTGACAAAAAGACATAAGCGTAAGAACATTAACTAAATCATGAAAAATTTAGTAATCAAAATTGTAGGAACAGCCATTTCATTTGCAGTTACCAGGTATTTAATAGCGGGCTTCGCGCTTGATAATTCACTTAGCAATTATTTACTCACGGCAGTTTTATTTCTACTAGTCAACCTTATTGCATCTCCCGTTCTTAGACTTATCTTGTTTCCCATCAATCTCATTACTCTTGGTTTATTCCGCTGGCTAATCAACGTCTTCGTGTTATACCTCTTCGATATTTTGTATGCAGGCATAACAATTTCTGCCTACCATTATTCAGGGTATAGCAGTGCTCTAGTTTCATTGCCAAGCGCCGATCTTTCACTCTTCTGGACTCTCACTCTTTCGTCTCTTATCATGAGTCTCACATATACAATCTTTACCATGTTATTTCACACTGACTAGAGTGATACAATAATACGATATGCAATACATACTTCAGATTATTATCGCCTTAGGTCTTATTACAGTCATAGTTCTTCAAGCCAAGGGCACTGGTCTAGGCAGTGCGTGGGGTGGTAGCGGCATGTATCATTCCAAAAGAGGTATCGAAAAGTCGCTCTTTGCCATCACCATCATCCTAGCAATAGCTTTCGTTGCAACAAGTGCCATTAATTCACTATAACTAGGTCCCAAAGTGAGCATTACCAAAACGTTACGCAAGTACTACTGGGTATCCGAAGCTTTTACCAAAAGGCACTACAAGACAGTTCTTTCGGCAACATTGTGTGGGACAATCCTATTAGGATTAGTGGTATTTTTACTTCAATACATCCCAACCTACAAACACGCCACAAGAATCGCCAAGATTGGCAAATATACTACCACCTCCTTGCCAGACAATATCCTCAAAAAAATATCTGTAGGCTTAGTTACAACAAATTCTAGTGGGGCTTACGAAAAAGGTCTTGCAGAATCCTGGAAAATCGATAACGATGGCAAGCAGTACACATTTATTATCAACAAAAATCTTTCTTGGCACGATGGCAAATCCCTAGAACCAAGCGATATAGGCTACAGCTTCAAAGAAGTTACACAGAGTATCAAAGACAACCAATTAATTTACACGCTTCAAGAACCATTCAGTCCTTTTTTGTCGGCTCTTACCAAACCCATCCTTCGCAATAACAAGCTGGGGGTAGGGGAATATCGCATAGGCAATATCGAAGAATACGGTGGCAATATTCAAAAGATAAGTTTAAATTCCAAAACAAAACAACTAATATACAAGTTTTATCCCACCGAGAATTCAGCTATAACGGCATTCAAGCTGGGAGAAGTAGATCAAATAGAAAACCTAAGCTATATTCCCAAAGAACTCAAAGAGGAGCCTCAAAATATAATTGCTCCATTTTTAGAAGATCAAAAAATTGCCGTATTATTCCTAAATAACAATGATTCAGTTCTTTCAAGCAAACCAACCCGCCAGGCACTAGCCTATGCAATATCGGACAAAAGCTTTGGCAACAAAAGAGCCATTAGCCCAGTTAGTAGCACTTCTTGGGCTTACAACGATAGTGTCAAAACCTATGACTTTGATCAAGAAAAGGCCAAAACTTTACTCAAAACAGATATTCAAAATCCAGCCAATCTAAAGATAGAACTTAAGACAATGTTGCAATATTTAGACATAGCCGAAAAGATCGCCGAGAACTGGAATAATACTCTTGGGATCACAGTTGATGTCAAAGTCATAAATGGCATTACCAACGACTACCAGGTACTTCTAGCAGATTACGCACCACCTCTTGATCCAGATCAATATTCGATCTGGCACTCCACCCAAAGTACCAACTTTACCCACTACACCAATCTCAAGGTAGACAAGCTTCTCGAAGACGGCAGGCGCACTCTAGACTCCAAGCTTAGGATCGAAATATACCAAGACTTTCAGAGGTTCTTGCTAGAAGATTCACCCGCCATATTTCTTTTTGAGACCAACAGTTCCACCGTCTCGCGCAAACCAATATTTAAATGATCAACTTGAATCGTTATCAAATTCATTTCGCGATGTTAAAGTTGTACTTCGTCCGAGCCTAACGCCAACCTCACGAGCAAAAGCTTTACGCGATGGCACAAAGACTCGCGCAGGTACGATATATTTATCCATAGGCCTAGCAGGTGTTGTTACAGTTTCCGTAGAAATATCCTTCTCACTTTTTCCAGACATCCATTTTAAAGCAGCTGAGATACCTATGATCGCACTCACTGCCACAATAATACAAACTGAGATATCAAATGAATGATCATACAAATACATATCCCAATTAGCTTTTGGAGTCAGTTTAATATTACTAGCTTCTGCCATAGAGATGTTCCATTCAGTCCCATTATCTGCCTTTGCACCTGCAATCATTCCCGTAGCACGAAAGTCGCGCATTACAAGTGGCAAGGACATTCTTCCACCCACATCGATGGGAGATGTACCAATGCAGCTTGCTTTATCAGCGGTATTATCCAAAGAATCACAAATTGTATAAGGTGAAACGATTCCAAGCACGCCATGAGCACCAGAGTACCAAAATAACACGGGATCTCCCGGGTAAGCCAATTCTGTCGAGGGATCACAATTTTTACCACTCGAAGAAATTCCAACTAGAGCTATTGGGATATTAAATATACATTCGTTAGAAGATTCGGGGCCTGGCATGAAAGTATTCTCGTATAATAAGAACAAACATTATATATCACAACAAGCAAACTCGATAAATAGATCTGGAGCGGGTAACGGGAATCGGACCCGTATCTGGTACTTGGCAAGCACCCGTTCTACCACTGAACTATACCCGCAGTATTTACTTTTCTATTCTATCAAAATAACATTGTCGGGGAAAGAGGACTCGAACCTCCGGCCTCTGCGTCCCAAACGCAGCGCTCTAGCCATCTGAGCTACTCCCCGAACAAATTATAATTATACCAGCTTTGTACCACAAAGTATTTTTGCTTGAGAACATGGAGAAGACATATATTGTTTAATAAATCACGTATTCTTTATGAGCAAAGTTTCAAGTTACTCTGGTTTTTGAGGTGGTTTAGACCACAAAATCATTTTTAGGGCGTCTTCGACATTGACAGATATTTTCTCAGTCCCAGGAAGTGGAGGGAATCCCTCAAACAACTGACCAGCCAAAGATATCACTTCAGTTAAAGCTTTCTTACCTTCAAGTGAGTTAGGATTAATACCTTTTGTCTCTAGCGAGGTATAAGCTCTACCAAAAGCTATTTTTATCGGATCTTCACCGTCAAAGTTTGGCAATGACATATATCTTCTCCTAGTTGAACTAAA
>JBAXNV010000016.1:0-22450 GCA_037133595.1 bacterium | reverse complement strand
CGAGGACCATATGGTACCTCAAAAGTGTTACCGATGTATCTCAGCCTAATCAGATGCTAAAATAACCACATGGCATTAGACGCAAAATATCAAAAGTATCCATACCTCGCACGATTCGGCCAAAATCGCCACACTGTCGAAATAATTCTATCTGGTCTTTACAACCAAAGTGGCCATTTGAGTGGTCAAACTTCTATCGAGTTGCCGGGGATCGATGGTCAGCCCGAAGAATATATGACAGCAACAGACGCCGTATCTTTTGTATTGGAGTGGTGCAACAACAACAACGTTATCTCAAGTGCCGAATATTCATCATTTCAAAATAATGCTTTTAAATCTCCCACCGCCACGATTAGCAAGCTTTTTACGGCAATCCAAAAAAGAGTTGTCGAGCCAGAGCACCTTCTTACTAGCCGCCTCGTCGCCAACATGGCGGAAATGGATCACAACAATCAATTAACTCAAGTTGCTCCCAGCCAGTCTGGCAATCCACTCGATGCCTATCGTGCCTACAACCGTCAACTAATGGGGTTAGATCAAGCATTTGCCGGAAATAAGATAAGGCTCAATGCTCTCGTTCCTCAAGGTCTAACTGCCAGCACCGGTGGGCTAGTCACTCCAGATAGTATTGAACAAATCATCAAGAACAACTTTTCCGATATTGGATTTTTGCATCAAGAGTCACTTCGTCGCTACGAAAACATTGCCGACGATCAAAAACGTGCTCAATATATCGGAGAAGAGCTTCATGGTTATATCTCAAATATTATACAAACAAGCTCTCCTGCTCTTTCGAGTTATTCATACTATAGTAATAATGGCCAAGATTATATCAACTTGGGAGTTACAGTTACCTCAATTCTCAACGGCTGGGAACAAAACGGCGGTAGTTTAGAATCATTCGCTGCTAGCCACGCCCAAGCTGCAATGGCAATTCCACTCCTTTTACCCTCTCGTGGTGAAGCACACTATCAATTGATCAATAGCTTAGCTCCCAAAATGGGGCTAGATCAGGCTAGACAAGTTGCTGATCAGATCGTTCGACAGCTTAGCCGAAGTGCTGGCAAAGAAGTGATTACTCCAGAGGGTTTAATTGCACAAGCTGCAAAGTTATCCGGCGTTGATCCAAGCCAAATCTCACAAATTACCGATGCCCTCAAAGGCACTCCCATCCTTGCAAGTCTCGAATACGAATTCTCCAAATCAACCCAAACTCATGGCAAGCTTCGCTCCATTTTGGATTCGCAGCTCCAGTCTGCTGGCATAGACCCAACTCTTGTAAATAGTAATTTTGATGTGGAACTTCGCAAGCTCGGTATAACCCCAGGGACTCAAAAAGAAAATCACGACGCTCTCATCGCACGGCTCAATAAAGCTCGCCTTGATGGGGCATCTCCTAGCGTGTTAGAAGAATACAGCCGTCTGATCACCAATAATTTGTACGACCACCTTGCAACCAATAGTGAAAAGGGGTTGGTTAATCTCTCCAAAGCCAATCACAAGCTATTGGCTTGGCGCACCAAAATCGGCGATGCCGAAGATGCCTTCATGGACAAGTGGTTTAACTTCGAAGATAGTCTTCCCTGGAACAAAGCTAGCCGTTACTTCTTTGAAAATTCCGAAAAATGGGGCAAGGCGGCCAATCATGCTATCTGGAAGGTCACCGACAAGCTGGGTTTACCCCAAATTCCCATTTTTGGATTTGTTGATTGGGCAATGGAAAAGTGGCATGGATTCAAAAAAAGCACTTCTATTAGTTGGCTTAAATCTCTTCGCGGCACAACAACTCCATGGGGCAAAGCTATCCAGTTTAGTATTCGTCACTATATTAAAGGTGGGTTAGACTCCTCAGGCGCTTGGTCTTCGGCTTCTCACGAGCTCATTAGTAAGGGATACAAATGGGCGATTACAGCAGCCAAAAAAAGATCTCTTTATCAAAAAGCCGCGTCTTGGGGGGCCAAAGCTTTTGGCTCACTTCTTACCAAGTTAGCTCCACTAGTTGCCAAGTTTAGTGCCAAATTGATAGTGATACTTGCTGGTTTCGCTTCAGTCATTGGGACTATATTTAGTGCCCTCGGCTTACTCTCCATGGCTGTAGACTTCGTAATTAAACCCCTATTCGGGTTTGTTAAAAAATTCGTCTCCGACCCTGTCTTTGCCCTATTTAGCGGTTTGGCAGCAGGGGCAGCAGCAATACCTGCCGTTGCAGGCTCTGTGGTTGCAGCCGTTGTTGGGGGGCTTGGGGCTGCTCTCGGTGGTTTTGCTGGGCTTGTTGCAAGTTTGCCCTGGATAATAGGTGGGGTTATTATTTTTGGGCTAATTGCCTTTGCAAGCATCTTTACAGTCCCCAACGTTGATCCAGGTAGTGGCGGAGGCCTAGCAAATAGTAGTGGCCCAGCAGGCAGCAGTGGCTCAACTCACATTAATATTGATAAGTCTGTAAAAGGAAGTTTTAATGGTGATAAAAAAATAGACAATAGTAATGTAGATCAAACTCTCGCGTACACCGTAACCATCACAGCAACAGATATTCCCCTTGCGGATGTGACGCTAGAAGACACGTCAACCCTTACAACCAAGGGTGGTAGTAACCCCGTTGGCACACCGCAAAAGCAAACAATTCCAGCTCTAGCTGCAGGCGAAAGCACAACCATTGAATATACTCAAAAACTAGATTCGTCTTTTCGGGATAGTTATCTAAATAACAGCGTAACTGTAACTGCTAGCAGTCAAAATGGATCCGAAACCAAAAGCTACTCTCTTGGGATAATTATCGGAACCCCACCAATACTCCCCACCGGCACATTTGCAGTTCGCTTGGCAGCAGTTATCTCTGGTTGCTATGGAAACATTGTTACCATGTCAGATGGTGGAGCATGTCTCAAATCCTTAAATGATCCCCAGATATCCAGCATAATTTCGACTCTCGTGGGTTCGGCCAATAGTTACGAGTACCTTCAGTGCGTTGGCTTTACGGAAGCCGTTCTATCCGCTGCTGGATACCCTTCTCTTGGAGGCAACCCCGACGGCAATGCTGCTGGATATCTCACATCGCCACCAAGCGCATACACACTTTTCAAAGGTGGAACTCCAATTGCTGGAGATGTTTTCTTGATGGGATACGATCAAGTATCTGGTACTGGTCACGTTGGCATTGTGATTGGTGTTGCTGGTAATATGGTAATGGTTGCCGATGCCAACTGGAACGGCAAAGGGATGACGAGAACTAACGGTCAGATACCTCTATCAAGCATTAGTGGATTTTTGAGAAAAAAATAAGATATGAATAAGATAATTAAAATCATCACAAAATATTGGAAGTATCTAGCTTTAGGGCTGCTACTCATCGTCGCCTCATCTACATTATTCAATTCACCCCCCAAGCTTACAAGCGCCAATCCAACAAATGGGCAAATTGAAGTTGATCTAAATAGCGATGTTATTCTAACTTTTAATAAAAAGGTACAACCTACCAATTTTGAATTTCGCTCCACCCCCGAAGAAACCTTCATAGCATCTAAAGATAATTCCAATACTGTCACGCTTTCTCACACCAAATCTTTTTATCAGGCAACCCAATATGCCGTCGATGTTTATTACAACAAACAAAAGATTTCGACTATTTCATTCACCACTCAACAATCCCAAAGCAATCCGCGCGATCTACAAAAAATCCAAGAAGGGGTCGATAGAGATTACCCTCTAGCAGACAAGCTACCATTTACAACCCCTACTTATCAGGTAGTTTATATCTCTGCCCTAACTCTTCAGGTTGAGTTATACGACGAAACTCTTGATCAACCAAAGATTACCAAAGAGATAAATAATTGGATCGGCAGTGAGGGGGTAGATCCATCAACCCACACTCTCGTTTTCAAATTGCCAACACATCCCTCTCCCACCACCATGAGGTAAGTCCTTTCGTAGGGTATACTAAATGTATGCAAAGCAATCACGCTATCCCCCAGAACGTCACCCAATATCAATTTCGCCTTGTAGGGGACATGACTCTCAAACAATTTCTCGAGCTTGCCGCAGGCCTTTTACTTGCTTATCTTTTTTACAGTAGTAATCTTATTTTTCTTTTCAAATATCCACTTGCTCTCGCCTCTGTTTTTTTTGGCGTCGCCCTAGCTTTTATTCCAATCGAGGATAGGCCGTTAGATCTTTGGATTATTAATTTTATCAAAGCCATCTATGGGCCAACTCGATTTATCTGGGAAAAGTCTCACGTCATCCCGTCGCTCTTCTTGTATGAGAAGCCAGCTGTAATAGCAAACAACACCTCAACAAAAACAATAAAGGCTCCCGGCAAAGCCGTTGTTATCCCTGTCAAAAGCGACTTATCGTCGCAAGAAGTTACTCAAATTGATCGCCTCAATTCTCTCTATGTTACTCCAACATCGCTAACCCCAGTTGTCGACAATTCTAAGCCAAGTGTTACTATTCGCAAGCTTAGCACCACCCAAAACGCCCCTCCCCAAAACCCACCATCAATTTCTCCAGAATCTCTAACTGTTGCCGCAAAGCCAGAGCAAACTACAGAAGAATCCAAAGCGATATCAACAGCAGAACCAAACCTAGAGGCGTCTCGCCTCAACTCCGTCTTCTCATCCAAAGAGGCTAGTCCCCAAAAGGCTGTAGCAGCTGCCAACATCTCCCTCCCAGCAACTCCAACAACCCCCAACATCATTTCCGGCCTTGTATTAGATCAAAAAAACAAGCTCATCGAAAACGCCATTGTTCAAATTAGTAATCCTGGAGGGATTACCGAAAGAGCTGTTCGAACCAATATTCTTGGCCAATTTGCAATTAGTACCCCGCTCAACAATGGGACCTATTATCTAGAGGTAGAATCCGACGTAGCTACGTTCCCCAAAACCTCCCTTATTCTCGAAGGCAAGGTTCTTTCTCCCATCAAAGTTCAAGCCACTAGTTAACGTGTTAAACTAAATGTATGAATCCAGATATTATCATTGCAACCACCCAAGATCATCTCGAAATTGAAGCCATTCAAGACGATATCGTTATCACCAAGAATGGTGGTTGTTCTGTCATAATTCAAGCATCTGCCATCAATTTTGGCCTACTTTCAGAGAGCGAGCAAGATGCAACTATCTATGCTTATGCTGGGTTGCTCAACTCGCTTAGCTTTCCCATTCAAATAGTAATAAAGTCTGACAAAAAAGATATTTCCGCCTACTTAGAGCTTCTTGCCACACAAGAAAAAAAACTCAAAGACGACATCCTAAAAACTCGCATGTCTCACTACAGACAGTGGGTGGAAACCACTATTACCGAGCAAAACGTCTTAGATAAAAAATTCTACGTTGTAGTCACCTATCAGCCAGTTACCATGTCGGGCAAGGTTGTTATAGACCAAGATTTGCTAATTAGAGCCAAAACAGATCTTGAGCCCAAAACAGAGCACATGATCAAACAGCTCTCAAGGATTGGCCTAACTGCACAAACTCTCAATAATGCCAACCTACTTCGCCTTTTTCATAATTTTTACAATAGCAGCGTCAAGGGTCAAAAGTTCGATATTGTTGCCAACTACGAAAAGCCAATAGTCGCCCCAGCCGTCGCATAATCCTGCTATACTAACGCTGTATGCCCAAGCTAAACCTACCCAACTTTTTCGGTTCCAAAACTGGAAAATCTGCCGAGATTGCATCAGTAAGTACGCCCATCAACAAGCTTGCCGACGGCAGCGGCTCTGTCAAAGATGTTATCGCGCCAGAAGCTATTGAGGTGGATTTTTCCGATGTCAAAATCAACGATACCTACTTTCGCACTCTTTTTGTTGCTGGATACCCGCGCTTCGTCAATGCCAACTGGCTTTCACCTCTCATCAATTTCAATCACAGCCTCACAATCTCAATGTTTATTTATCCAATCGATGGTAAGGGTGTTATTGATGACCTAAGAAGAAAAATCGCCGAAATGGAAGCCGAACTTCAGGGAGATATTCAAAGAGGCCGCATCGTAAATATTGACACGCAGGTCAAGCTCGAAGACGCCAGGTCGCTTCAAGAGCAGTTGGCCAAGGGCGCGGAAAGGTTTTTTCAGTTCGGGCTATATGTAACAATTCGCGCCGACAAAAAAGACGAGTTAGATCGAGTGACCAGCAAAGTCAAATCGACCTTGGGATCGTTAATGATTGTTGCCAAAACAGCAACCCTTCAGATCGAAGACGGCTTCAAGACAACTCTCCCCCTGGGCCAAGACAAGCTCAACATCAATCGCAATATGGACACGACAAGCCTAGCAACCACCTTCCCTTTCACAAGTAGCGAACTTACCGCCAACGAAGGAATTGTGTATGGCATCAACGAGCACAACGACAGTCTCGTAGTTTTTGATCGCTTTTCTCTCGAAAACGCCAACATGGTTGTTTTTGCCAAATCTGGTGCCGGTAAAAGTTACATGGTCAAACTCGAAATTCTAAGATCTCTTCTTTTTGAGACAGAAGTAATCGTTATCGACCCAGAAGATGAATACAGGAAAATGGTTACAGCAATTGGTGGTAGTTATATTGATTTTAGCTTCACCTCGCCAGCTCGTATCAACCCCTTTGATTTACCCGAAAGCAAAGAACCCGACGCCAATGAACTAAGTATGAAAATTATCTCGCTTCACTCCCTTCTCAAGGTCATGATGATCGACATCTCCCCCCAAGAAGATGCCATTCTCGACCGAGCTCTAGTTGCCACCTATCAGATGAAGGGTATAACCAGAGATCCAAGTACCCACAAGAACGAGCCCCCACTCATGGAGGACCTTTACAAAATCTTGGTCGGGATGGAAGAGGATGTCGCTCGTGGACTAGCCGACCGCCTCGAGAAATATGTCAAAGGTAGCTTCCAGGGGATTTTTAGTCAAAGAAGTAATGTCGATTTCCACAAAACACTTACCGTCTTTGGTATCAAAAACCTCCAGGACGAACTTCGCCCAACCGCCATCTTCATTATTCTCGATTACATCTGGACCAAGGTAAAAAGAGACCTTAGACGCAGGTTACTCATCGTTGATGAAGCCTGGTATCTGATGAAAAATGAAGACTCTGCGAGCTTTCTCTATGCGGTTGCCAAGCGCGCGCGCAAATATTACCTAGGGCTTAGCACAATTACCCAAGATGTTGAAGACTTTCTCAAAAGCGATTATGGCAAAGCCATCGTTACCAACAGCAGCTTACAAATTTTAATGAAACAAAGCACAAGCGCAGTCGACAGGCTCAAGGAAGTGTTTTATTTAAGCGAAGGCGAAAAACACCTACTACTAAGCGCCGAAGTTGGGGAAAGTTTGTTTTTTGCGGGCCAAAATCACGTCGCGATGCGAGTTGTCGCTTCACCCGAAGAACACGAGCTTATTACCACCAACCCCGAAGAACTATTACAAAGGCAAAGGGCCGCAGCGCTCGCCAGACCAGTTCTTCCAGTCGCTGTCCCGGTTTCGCTAGCACCCATAGCTCCAGTAGTAGCCACCAAGGTAGAGGCGCCGCCACAGCCCCCCGCTGCAACGCAAGCAGTTCCCTCGGCGGTTCCACTAGTAGCACCAGTTTCAGCTCCAGCAAATCCACAGCCGCCAACCAACAAAGTGATATTTCAAGTCGAAAGATCCCCGGAGCCAGCAAATTAAAGCTCAAGCATTGATCGGCATCACCACATACAGATATTCTTCATCACCCTCTTCTTGAAAAGATCCTGGCGCAAGCGCCTCGCCAAGCCCAATTTTTACGTTTTCGCAACTTGATGTTGTTAAAAAATCCATCACATATTTTGCATTAAACACAACGCTAGAGCTCTCTCCCTGGTCTATTGCTGCGGGGCAGCTAGCCTTACCTTGCCCCTTATCCCCAGCCTCCCCAATAGCCGACACTTCGCCATCACCAACGCTCCATCTCATTACATTTGAATTATCTCGTGCGAAAATCTGCACCGACTTCACCACTTGCAAAAGCTCTTCTCTGTTTACCGAGAAAGTCAAAGCAAAATTCTTGGGTAAAATTCTTGTGTAGTCTGGAAAATTGCCCTCCAAAACCTGAGCCATCAAAACAGAGTCTTCCGTTTTTAGGACGATTTGCTTCGATTCCTCTAGATACAAAAGTTTTACTTTTTCATTTTTTGAGAGCTTCATCATTTCCAAAACGGCCCTAGCGGGTACAATAATATTGCGCTTTTCCCCTCCCTTAATCTTCATTTCACAAAGCGCAAGCCTAAATCCGTCAGTTCCTACCACCTTTAGTTTATTTTCACCCATTTCAAACAAGATTCCCGTAAGTACTGGGCGTAGAGAATCTTTTGCACTAGCGTAGATTACTTTCCCTAAGGTGCTAGACAGTTTTTCCGCTAATAGCTCAACCCCATCGCCATCGCCATTCGGGAGTATTGGGAACTCATCCGCGCCGATTGTCTGAATTTGCCCTTTGTAAGTCCCAGCGTTTATTTGCAATTTACCACTCTCTTCAGAAATCAAAACCTTTTCTCCAGAAATTGAGGTTATATAGTCCAAAAACACCCTCGCGGGCACTGTTGTTTTCCCAACTTCTTCAACCTTTGCTGGTAAGAATATAGACATCCCTATTTCTAGATCAGTTGCCGAAAGGCGAATGCCAGCTGGTTCTGCTGTCAACAATATGTTGGACAAGACTGGCAACTGGGGCTTGCTGGCAACAACTCTTGCTACTGTCGTTACTGCGTCACAAAGTTGCTTGAGCCCAATTTCTATTTTCATTAAGACCGTATTATAAAGAATAATATTAATTATATATATAGGTAGTATTAGTCATTATTATCGTGCGTGTAAATGTGTGTAAGCTTGGCGTCTGTCTGGTCAATCGTATTTCATTTGGGTGTACAAAGGGGTGGATAAACATTCGATTATTGTGGATAACTACGTGCACAACTATTTATTGTGGATAACCCTCCTCAAGATATCCCCTTATCCACAACCATTTAGCAAGTTATCCACAATAAGTTTGAGAGCATTGTGTATAAGCTGTTATTAACTTTCCTGGTTTCCAGAAGTGGACAGCTCATGTTTGATGTCAGAAATTGCCCTTCCCACTTGTTGGTTAACACTAATCTCAGCAGTAATTTTGTCTACAGCATGCATAATCGTTGTATGGTCTCTCCCACCAAATAACTCTCCTATTTGCTCATGCGGAACGTCAAGTTCTGTCTTAATCAAAAACATTGCGACATGTCTAGCGGCTACCAGGGGTGCTTTTCGACTATTGCTAATAAGATCTTGAGCTTTATAGCCAAAATACTTTGCAGTTCTAGAAATAATAATATTTGGTCTCAACCTAGAGCGTCTCCCCTCCTGTACCACGCCATAAAATGTGCTTACTAGCTCTGGGGTTATGGGTGAATTTTTTGAGTCTGCGAGTGCCACAATTCTTCGAAATATTCCCTCAAGCTCCCTCGCATTGGTGGCGGAATGTTCGGCAATTAAAGACAAAGATTGTGCCGAAACGTCAATTTCCATCTCTTTTGCTTTTTGGGTCAAAATCGCAGCCCTCATCTCATAATCTGGCGGTTGAATATCTACGGTGAGTCCACCCAAAAATCTAGACGAAAGCCTTTCTTCAATTTTGGGAATTTCTTGAGGTGGGCGATCGGAGGTTAAGATAATCTGTCGTTCAGACATGTATAGCTCGTTAAAAGTATGAAAAAATTCTTCTTGAGTATATTCTTTGCCAGATATAAACTGGATATCGTCTACCATTAATACGTCGCAAGACCGGTATCGTTTTTTAAAATTAGCCGTCTTTTTGCTCTGTAAGCTTGCTATTAGATCATTGCCAAAAGTTTCGGCCGAAATATAAAGAATTTTTGCTCGCGGATTATTCTCGAGTATGGCGTGTCCGATAGCATGCATCAAGTGGGTTTTCCCAAGGCCTACCCCTCCGTAAATAAACAAAGGATTATATTTTCTTCCAGGATTCTTAATCACCCCCAGAGCTGCTGCGTGTGCAAAATTATTAGAGGATCCAACCACGTAGGTATCAAGAGTCAGTCTGGGGTTGAGATTGTGCTGAGGTTCTTGTCTGGGAGTCTGTGTCTGCTGTTCAAAAAGAGATCCATCAACTTCTTTGTCTTGTGTAATGGTAGCTTGTTTTGTGGTTTTACCAATTGCGATATCTAGGGCAACTCGTCTACCGGTAATACGTTCTGCTGCGGCGACAATTTGATCCACATATTTATCGGTTACCATTGCTCTCACATATGTTGAGGGGCACTTTAACCCTAGTTTGGCTTCGCCACCCTCAGTCTCGGCATAACCTTCTATAGATAGTGGCTCAATCCAAGTACTAAAATGAGCACCAGAAATCCCCAGCTGAAGATCTGCCTTGATTCCATTCCACAACTCTTTTGTATCCATCTTAACCTAGCAAATATATTCTCGTGGGGCAGTTCGCGAATACAAGTTAATCCAAGGCGAATATACACAAGTTATCCACATTCAACAATGTATCTGTACTACATCAAAATATGTGTTACAATTCAGCAACTATGACAAAGAGAACTTTCCAACCCAAAAAAATGAAAAGACGTCGAGTCCATGGCTTCATGGCCCGCATGGCTACTCACACTGGTCGCCTTGTTCTCAAACGCCGTCGCGCAGCTGGACGGACTCGTCTTGCTGTCTAACCTGCTAAACTTGGTACTATGATTTCCAAATCAAGCAAATTCCCGATGCGCACCGAATTTTTTACCTTCCGCAAGCGCGCTCAAATTGCTCATTCGCTCCACCTTCTTCTTTATTATGCAGTCGCGCCCCAAGCAAAGCTCACTGGGCGAAGTGGGGTAGTAATCCCCAAAAAAGTGAGTAAACTAGCCACCAGTCGCAACACCCTTCGTCGTCAATTGATAGATGCCATGTTCCCCCTTGCTAAGTCTAACAACATTGATCTTATCCTTTTCGTAAAATCCATGGCTCCAGTCGACGTGCTATTTTCCGAACTCAATCAATTAGTCCAAGCAGCGCATGTATAAGATTTATCGACTATTTTCCCCATATTTAAAGTCAATTTCCAAGAACCTGGGTTTATTGAATGGTTCTTGTCGCTTTACTCCAACTTGTTCGCTTTATGCCAAAGAAGCAATCCAGAAGCATGGGTTATTTCTTGGCGGTTGGTATGCCGCTTGGCGTCTGCTACAATGTCATCCATGGAGTAAGGGTGGTTACGACCCCGTTCCACAATAACAAATCTTTATGTATAACACATATATCTATCAACCCATTCTTAACCTTTTGGTTTGGCTATATCAAATTGGTGGCAACAATTTGGGTCTTGCCATTATTCTACTCACTCTCATTATCCGCACGGTTATGATCCCCTTTGTTCTACCCTCTCTTAAGAGTGCTGCCAAAATGGCCAAACTAAAACCCAAGCTAGACGAGCTCAAAACCAAGCACGGCAAAGATCAAAAGGCCTTATCTGAAGCCCAGTTATCACTTTACAAAGAACATGGTATCAACCCTACAGCAGGATGCTTGCCCTATATTGTCCAATTTGTTTTTCTTATTGCCTTGTATCGAGTCTTTGCCAACTCTCTCCAAAATGGCAATCTCAACGGTCAGACAGTCAACACAATGTTCTATTGGTGGGATCTTAAGCTCAAGGATACAACTTATGCTCTCCCACTTTTGTCTGGTGCCCTCCAACTTCTCACCTCACTAGCAATTCTTCCAGCAGTAGAAGATAACCCAGAAGGTCGTAAAGAATTAAAAAAGGAAGCCAAAGAAGACGTTGCAGAAATGGCCCAAACAATGCAACAGCAAATGGTATTTATGATGCCAATTATGACTGTAGTTTTCGCCCTTCAATTTCCTTCGGGCTTAGCTCTATATTGGGTGGTTACAACCGCCTTTTCCTTTGTTCAACAAATAATTATTTCCGGCCCCGGCGCCTTGGGAGGTTATCTTAAGCGCCTCGGAATAGGAAGGTAAATATGATCGAATCAATAATCCAAGGCAAAATTCTCGAATTATTTTCATATCTTGGTATTCCAGATACGCAGGTTGAGTTTATCGATGATGGAGACACCATCAAGATAAATCTTCATATCCCAGAAAGCGACGCTGGCATCTTTATTGGACGCTATGCCGAGACTCTCGACGGCGTTCAGCGCGTTGTCTCTGCAATAATCAACAATGGCCGAGAAGTACATCAACCAGTGTTAGTCGACATAGCTGGATACCGCGATCGTCGTTACGCCAAACTTACAGATATCGCCTCGCACTTGGCAGCCGAAGTAAAAGAATACGGTACGGCACTTGCTTTCCCAAGTGGTCTCTCAGCCACTGAGAGGCGCCAAATTCACTTGTTGTTTAGCAATGATGAAACACTCACCACCTACTCCGAAGGATACGGAGAATCGCGCCGGCTTTATCTGGCTCTCAAAGATACTATCTCCGCTTAACCTTTTTCTTTTATTGGGCACAGCGGTTCAGTTAGGTCTGCATTTTTGGCCCGCCTCTAGCCTTATTTATGGCATCAGAGTCGACTATCTCTCCCCTACCTTATACGCTCTTGATATCGGGATCATAATCTCTCTATTTCTCGCATATTTACAAAATCACAATATAATTAGAAGCAATTATCCACTTTCCCTATTTTATTTAATAGCCGCAAGTAATCTAATTTTTTCGCAAACCCCACTACAATCTCTCTTATGGTGGCTGCATCTAGGGCTGTACTTGTGTTGGGCCAGTACCATCTCATTAAAATGGCTGCAAGATCACGTCAAATGGCTACTGATACCCCTTGCCTCTCTATCTTGCCTTGGTCTAGCTCAAATTATTCATGGTGGTAGCTTCCAGGGCATATTCTATTGGCTTGGAGAACGGCGAATTAATATTAGTCAGCCAGGAATAGCCCTTCAGGAATTATTTGGAGTCCGATATCTTCGGGCCTATTCGCTTTTTTCTCACCCCAATATTTTCGCCGGTTGGGCAGTTTTTTCAGTTCTAATTATTTCTTTTTTCGACAAATCGAAAATAATTAAAGTATTTAGTTGTTTACTGGGTGTTGTAATCATATTTCTTACTGCAAGTCGCTCAGGCGCCTTGGGCCTTCTGGCAATTTTATTTATGATGACATTCAGAAAGCCAACACAGAAAATCTCTCAAAATTTAATATATTTCATACTGGGAGTAGCATCTATTTCATACTTAGTCCTTGTTCGATCCGAATCAGTAATTATTCCAAGGTTAAACCTTATTTCTATATCTTTTGGAATTGTCCAAAAGTATCCCGTTTTTGGGGTTGGCGCTCTAGGAAGTCTTTCGGTATATCAATTCATATCTCCAGCTATTCGCTACCTCCAGCCAGATCACTTCTCTCCCACCTTGTTACTTTCGTGGCTTGGGTTTGTTGGGATAATACAGTTAATTATCGTAAGTAGATATTTCAACAAAGCTCACATATTATTAAAAACTCTCTTTCCCCTACTTCCCATATTTCTTCTGGATCATTATCTTCTTACGAGTTTCTCTGGTATGTTAATCGTTGTGTTGGCATTTCGATCTAGCTATCTTCTAACCCAGCTCGACTAATAGCGCTTATCCTGTTATTCTATAACCTATGAAATTGCGTTTACACACAGATGGGGGCTCTCGAGGGAACCCAGGCCCCGCAGGATATGGGTATGTTGTATCGGACAATTCCTCTGGTGCGGCAATAATTCTGAGAAAATGCGGTAATTATTGTGGTGAGACAACCAACAATCAGGCCGAATACTACGGATTAATCAATGGTCTCGTCTGGATATCAAAAAACTGCCAAGCGGTTGATGATTTGGAGATAGTAATGGATTCTCTTTTGATTGTGAATCAAGTCAAGGGTTTGTACAAAGTTAAACACCCAGAATTGGCCAAGCGCCATCAAGAGGTGAAATCACTTTTACAAAATTTTAGCAAATGGAGCATTTCTCACACATATCGTTCTGGTAATAGCAGTGCAGACGAGTTGGTGAATAGGGCGATTGATATTCGCGGCCAAGTTCTTTCCTAATAAATAATAATTTCTTTTTTCATACGAACTGTCTGGTATTTTTGTAGGGTCATTACGGCGAATTATAGGGTAATAAAGATATGTGACTAAGTTATAGGTAAGAACATGGTAAAACCAGCCATGGAGGAATATGAAAAAAAGGTAAGAACGAAAGAATGGGAGAAAGATAGTAAGAACAAGGCGCGACAAACCGCAATAAAACAGTAAGAACAAAGAGGGGGAGTATGGTGGAAATAATATAGGGTAGAAATAAAAAAATAAATACGCTATACGTTCACGGCCAGATGTTGTAAGCTACAAACATGGCACTGTCTCAAACACTAAGCGTAGAGCGAGAAACCTCAGTTGTGGTAATTCTTGGAAACTGTCCTATCAAAACAGAATTAATCAAGGCTTTTTCCGCCAAAAATATTGATTTTAGTCTAAATAATCAGGGTGCCGACTATTGTATTTATTGGGATAATCCAACTCAAGTCGAACGTTCAAGCTCTCGCTCAATCTACATCCATACATTTGGGAATTGGTCTACAAACTACACAGAAACCCCAAACTCAAGGCATATATTTTTGGGATCACTGTTTGGCACAACAATAATTGAGCCAACTTTATCCAAATATAGGCGGGAGGCCCAGGGTAGGGGAGAGATAACGCTAAGTGGAGACGGAGTTGAAAAACAATATTTATTGTCGGTTGCAGATGCGGTTTTGGGAATTGTTGCCGCAGCAATCCATCCTCGTGCCAATAGTAAAATTTATCTATTGGGGATAGAATACTCGAGTCTTTCTTTGGCATACCATGTGCGTCAACACATATCTGGTCACGTTAACGTGGTTTTTTCAGAGGCGCCACCTGTAGTCGAACCAGAACTTAATTGGGATCAAATCGGAGAGGGATTAGAGTCTCTCAACATCAAATCTACACAGACGGATCGAGATCTTGATCAATATCTTAACTGGCTGTTTACTACTTCTTTGGAAATCATTTCTCAGACACCAATACAAATCCAAACTCAAACTCAAACCCAAACCCAAACATTAAAACCGGTAAATGCAGTGAAGTTAACCAAATTTTTACCCTCAGTAGCTGTTCCTAGTCAGCTAAAAAAACCGAAATTTACATCTATTTTTTCCATAACTCATAAACCTAAGCAAATCAAATTTGAGCCGATTACCCCCCCAGCTAAACCAGCAATGCAGGCTAGAACACCCAAAACCTTCAATTTTATTCCAAAGTTTCATTTACCTTCGCGTTTGGCAAACATTCTTGCCGTCCTAGGGATATCTTGTTTTTTGTATATATCGTCGATCATAGTCGCCTTGCTGTGCACGGCGGTCAGCTTCAATTCTTTACGAAGTACATTTTTTGGTACCGCTACTCCAAATTTTGCGGCAGGAAAGGTATCAGCTAGATACCTTCAAATGAACATTGTTGCCTGGAACACACTCCCTTTTGCCGCCGATTCAACCTCTGATCTAGTCAGGCTTATTGATGCAATCAACCAAAGCTTCCCATTGATTGAAGACGTTTTTTCACTTCGTCAAAACGGGGAGGCTATCACAACTTACATTTTTAGTGAGAATACTGGTGGTCAAGATCCAGTTGCCAATCTTAACCAATCTCGCTTGTTAATAGAAGGAATTTACAACCAACTTTCTCTAATTCAAGGCATTTTGCCTCAATCCTTACCCTCCATAACGCCTTCTCGTTTAATCCCAACGTACAAAGCCTTTCTTAGCAAACTGGTAGAAATCAAACAATCAACTCTTACGATTAAAGCAATATTATCAATTCTTCCAGATCTAATTGGTTTAGATGGCCGTCGCAGCTATGCCTTACTACTTCAAAACAATATGGAGCTACGGCCAACAGGTGGTTTTATCGGATCTTTCGCCCTACCTTCTTTTGACAAAGGCCGACTATATGATCTTCCAGTTTATGACGTTTATCAAGCAGATGGCCAACTAAAGGGGCACGTTGAACCTCCGGTTCCGATCCGCAAATATCTTGGCGAGGCCAATTGGTATTTACGCGACAGCAATTGGGATCCAGACTTCCCAACAACTGGGGCTCGAGTCGATTGGTACCTCAAAAAAACTCTCAATCAGGACGTTGATGGAGTTATTGGGATTAACATAAGTGTTATTGAGCGTTTATTGCGCCAACTGGGGCCAATTCAAGTCCCAGAATATAATGAAGAAATATCAGCCGACAATCTCTATGCTCGCACACAATATCACGCCGAGGTTGGATTTTTCCCAGGAAGTACCCAAAAAAAAGAGTTTCTTTCTTCACTCGTTAGTGTGCTAATGGCGCGTATCAAAACTCTCGACACCAAAACTATTTTGGCTCTTGGCAGCTCTCTTCTTGAGTCGACCACAAGTAAAGACATTTCGATTTCACTTGACTCAACAAGTTCTCAGGCAGTAATTCATCGCCTGGGATGGGATGGTCAAATTCAGTCTGGGGTTTGCGATCAAGTAGGCTGTCTCAGCGATTACCTAAATATTGTTGATGCCAACGTGGGCGTAAATAAGGCCAATTATTTCTTAAAAAGAAAGATATCATTGTCAATCGATTTTGACTCAAATTTTAACGCTCTGCACACATTAAAGGTTGATCAAGAAAACACTGCTCCTAGCAGTTCTTGGCCAGCTGGCCCATATAAAAACTATCAACGACTCTATCTACCCAAGGATGCGGAGCTAATTTCACTCAAAAGAGATGGGATCGAGGTTGCTTCTCGCGACATTGATGTTACATTCGAGCACGACAAAAAAATCTTAGGCTATCTTGTCAACACTCCAATTTCTGGCAAAAGTCAGATTTTGGCATCATATCGGTTGGGAGTGGCATCTCCTCAAGTCAATCCAAAATATAGTTTTTACTGGCAAAAACAGCCAGGGACTTCACAAGACCCATTAAACATAACGCTCAGCTATCCATCAACTCTAAACCCCACAACTATTTCTCCCGCAGGTCAAACGGGCGACAATCAACTCATATTTAATCTCGACAACTCATCTGATCGCAGAGTACTTGTCAACTTCACTGGAAAATAGGCATATCCAGGCTTGTGATATAATCACTTCAAATAAAAAGTTACAAATAAGGAGCACCTTAATGAGCAATTACACTCTCTCAGTCAAACCTCGCCAACTTTTTGGTCGCAAAGTAAGGTCTCTCCGTCGCACAGGGATCATTCCAGGTAATGTTTTTGGTAACAAAACTACTTCTACAGCTATTCAATTCGACGTCAAAGCATTCAAAACTCTCTATAGCAAAGCAGGCGAAACGGCACTTATCAATCTAACAATTGAAGGCGAAAAGACTCCTCGCCCAGTACTTGTAAGTGGTTATAGTGTTGATCCAGTTAGTAATGCGCTTCAACACGTTGATTTTCACCAAGTAGACCTCAAACAAAAAGTAACAGCCACAATCCCACTCAAATTTGTTGGAGAAGCCCCCGCAACCGAATCTGGATTTGTTGTAAACACTCTCAAAAATGAAGTTGAAGTAGAAGCTCTCCCAACCGATCTTCCAGAGCATATTGAAGTTGATCTTTCAACCATGATCGCCGTTGGCGATACCATTCACGCATCAGATCTCAAAATAGATGCAAGTAAGATTGATCTTCAAATTGATCCAACCGAAGTGATAGTTGCTGTTCACGAACAGGCCAAGGAAGAAGAACCAGTTGCGGTGGAATCAGCGGAAGGTGAAGTCGCCGCTGATGGCGATGCTAAGCCAGCCGAAGGCGAAGCCAAAGCTGATGCCAAGCCCGAAGACAAAAAAGAAGAGAAATAATTTCTTCGTCATCTCGAGCGCAGTCGAGAGATCAACTCTAGTATGTAACTTTCAGTCTTGCAAGTTCTTTCTCATACTCTTCGACCTTATCTTCATTCCCATCAACCCGGTTCAACTTGGCAAGTTGTAGCAGTAGGGGAGGGTATGTCGGATACTGTGTCGCAAGACCTTCCAACCTAGATATTTCCTGCGCTATCTTTCTTTCTGGATAGATCAAAGTCTCGATATCGACAGCACTCGTAGCAGTCCCCAGTACTCGTTTATGTTCGTACAGTCTCTGGGCCAGCTCATAATCATTTTGTTCTCCGGCTTTAGTAACAATTTCAATTACATTTTTTCCCAGAACGCCTTCGCTTTGCATAAGATAACTACTTACTGCAATTACAGCAACAACGACAGTTACTCCGAGTTCGATAAAATATCGGATTTTAATTTTCTTCACCCACATAGTATAACCCTAGTATAATAATCAAATGGTAACAAATTATAAGAAGAATATTTTCTACTTTCGACTAACCTCATTCTTTCAGTGGTTTTATCTTCCCATTGGTGTTTGGGTTCTAATCTGGCGCAGTTACTTAAGCTGGGAACAAATAGCTCTTGTCAGTGCCGCCGGACTCGCGGCCCAGCTCTTACTCGAACTCCCATCTGGCGCCTTGGCCGATCTTTGGGGTCGTAAAAACACCGTCCTCATTGGCCGTTTTATTGGCGCTATCGGCTTTGCAATTCTTGCTTTTGCCACCAACTTTTGGATGTTTGTATTGGGTAATGTGCTCTACCTCAGCAATTGGGCTTTCGAGTCTGGCGCTCTCTCAGCTTTGCTTTTTGATTCTATGAAGGAAAATGGAGTAGGGGCAGAGGAGTATCAAAAAATCCAAGCAGACACATTTTTTTGGAACACCATTGGCATGGCGATCGCAAGTGCGCTGGGTGGTTATCTTTACACCATTAACCATCAGTTGCCATATCTAGTAACGGCGGCAGTCGCCTTCCTGGCTTTCCTCTCAGCTTTTGGCCTACAAGAACCAGAGTTAGACACAATCAAAGTCAATATCAAAGTTTATCTCAAGCAAAACTGGGAAGGCTTCCTTCACATTTTTCGCAACAAGAAGGTTCGCGCCGTCTCCATTTTTAGTATTCTTATCGACTTTGTAGCATACTGCGGGCTCTGGTACCTATATGAGCCGCGTCTTGCTGAGGCAGGTTTTCCTGCGAGCTGGCTCAGCCTTCTCGTTGCAGGTACATATTTGATGCGAGCCTTCGGTACCAAACTTATCCCCTTAGCACTCAAACTTGGTGATACCAAGATTCCATTGTTCCTCACCCTTTTCCAAGTTTTCGGATCAGCTTTGTCCTTTATCGAAAATAAGTTCGGTGCCGTTAGTAGTGTGTATCTTCGCAAAATGTCCGACGGCTTCCGTATGCCAATTCTCGATCGGTTGCAGAATGTGGAGCTAGAAAGTAAATATCGCGCCACTAGCCTCTCAGTTATCTCTCTCCTTAGTAACGTTCTCATTGCTGGAGTTGGTCCTCTTATTGGTTATTTCAACGAGCAGGGGAGTGTACGCCTAACTCTTGGCTACTTTGCGATCGTTGGCCTCGTCCTTGTTCTCCCCGCCGCCATCAATCTCTCTCATGAGATCAAATCTGAAACAATATAATTTATTCGAGGGCTACATCCTCATGTGAATGAGGGTCAACCATAGTGTATTTAAGGTCTGTCCTCTAAAGGAATTCCCGACTGCAACTCGAGAAGGGGGTTCTCGCAAAGAACGAGGACAGACCTTCATGGGAATTAAGTCGTCATTGTCTCTTTAGGGTTGTACCCTCGTGTGAACAAGAGCTTTACCCTGGCATCAAAAGTCTTTTCCTTTAAAGTGTGCAAAATTTTTCATGTCTTTAGGCATCTCAAAATTTTTCGGAATACTATAATCCTTGGCCATCACCCACAAAGCCTCAAATATACTACGTTGTGTCTCGGCAATTTGCTTGTTTTGGATTTCAATTCCAAACACATCCCCATCTTGCCAGTAGTAGATCGCGACCACGTCGTTATAAACATCCATGTTGTGTGTTAGGTGTAGGATACCATCTGGTAAGTACCTCCACGACCCAGTCATAATGGGATTTGGCTCATATTCATCAGTTTTAGTACTTTGTAAAAAACTATCAGTCCGCAGGTCGCGAAAATCGATGTTCTTCCTCTCAAGCTCTCTCGCATATTCGCGAAAGTAGGAAATGCCCACCACTTCTTCCAGGTTGCGATGTGTATAGCCAACAGCTTTCCCCATGGCCTTGGTCTCATTCCAAAGTATCTGTCTAATTCCTTCTGAGCCCCGGAAATATCGCACCTGCGTATCTTTCCCATGTGTCATTCCAGCAATAGCTCCTGCAAAATCCGTTATCGCATTCTCCATCTGGCTTACTCGTTTTTTCTTCTGCTCAAAAATGCGTTGGATCTGCTCAATCCCAACAGCTGCAATCTTTTGCGACTTAAAAGCTAGCACTCTCTCAAGTAGGCCATCTACAACGAGTTTTTCCACCATTCGGTAGACACCCGTTCGCTCTAGTGATGCCTCTCGCGATGCCTCAAGTACAGTGAGCGCTCCTTTTTCTGATAGCACACAATACAGCCTTGCCGCCTCTTCGGAGTATCCTAAGTCTTTAATAAAATCAGTAACGATTGTTCTTGTATTGCTAGTTTTCCACATAATGTGCACATTGTGCACAACAATTATACATCCAGGTAAAAGATTAATACAATCACGTTTATGTTTGGCACATTAGCGCAAAATATTATCAAATCAAATATCTACCTTACCCTTGGCACAACCAATGGGCACATGTCTTGGGTCGCGCCAGTTTTCTACTGCCACGGCGAAGACGGCTGTTTTTACTTTAGTTCTCAAAAAAACTCCCGTCACATTAAAGATCTCAACTTTACTAATCGCGTTTCTTTTGCAATCTTCGATAGTCACGCAGGGGAAGGGAAGGGGAATGGAATCCAGGGTACAGGTAAGGTTAATCATTTATCTGGAAAATCACTCACGCGTGGTCTTAAGATTTATCACACCTCATTCCTAGCTCCAGGAGAAACCAAGTTCAGGCCTGGGGTTTATCAGCTTTACCGCCTCAAGCCTACCTGTATGTATGTGCTTGATCCAGAGTGCCACGTCGACAAAAGAGTGCTAGTTAGCTAAGTTTTACTCCCCGCCTTCCAGGCAAGCTCAAAAAGCTGTCTTTGTAGCTTAGCCACCTTGGGGTTATAGACCTCAATCCCAAACACTTCTCCCTCGTACCAGTTATAAAACGACACCACATCATCATAAATATCCATCTGGTGGTCGATCTCGAGGGTAAGGTTTGTCACCGCTCTCGATTCAATATTGCCTCCCCAGTCATACTTAATCTTCTCGCTCTGTTTGTAACTACTTCCATACACGTCGCGCATGCGCAGGTTCCGCCTCACAAACTCACCTGCAAACTCCTGCATATAAGGTTCCCCAATAAATTCCGCCAGATCTCGGTACGTATACCCAACAACCTCGCTCTTGGCGCGTAGCACGTTCCATACCATCTGCTTTATCCCGTCGACTCCTCGGTAATACAAGACTTTGGTCTCTGGCTGCTGTACTCCCGCAAGGTTTTGTAAGATCTTCTCTGTCTCTGGCCATTTGGCAACGACCTCCTCCGTATTCATTTTCTTTTGCTCCACCATCCTAGCAATCTGCGAGAGTGGGGCAGCCTCTGCTTTGGTTGTGTTCTCTTCTGTCCGCATCTCAACTAGTCCTGCACTTTGCATCCGTTCTAGTAATCGGTACATGCTCGTGCGGCTCAGTTTGGTTTCTCTTGAAAGCTGAAGCGCTGTCTGTGGCCCGGTCTTTATTAGGAGTAGGTATACCTCCGCCATTTCTCGCTCTACCCCAAGGGTCTGTAGATATGTGGTGAGTTCTTTTAAGCTATTTTGCATATACATGTCCACCAAAAGGACAACTAATATACAGCAAATATAACAGGATATATACTCCGAGTAAATACATGTTGTCCTATACAAGGACAGAAGCCGCAGGTCTTGAGCCTGCCGAAAGGAGAGAGTTATATGACCAACGCACTTATGGTCAAGACTGGAGTAGGGGAGATTAAAGCCCTTTACGAGAGTTTGTTAAATTGTAAAAGCGTAGACTTTGTCTGCCTTGCTACCGCCTACGAAGAAATCTTGGGCAACTGGTACGATCAGGAGTTTGCTCCCAAGCTCTTTGCTAGTAACACCAAGACTCGCGAGATCATCGCCGAGACGGCAGGAAATAGAGCTTATGGCAAGACCAAAGACGGGGTCAAAAACTCTGTCCGTTTTATGAGCTACCCCGGTGGCCAAGCCGATCTTATCCTTAGCGACACTTTTGCTGCTCTTGTCTCTTTTAGTAAAGAGAATCCTTACGTCGTAATGATCGAGGACCAAGAGCTTATTGCTAGCTTCCGCGCCCAGTTCTCCCTTCTTTGGGACGGGGCAACTAGGTAATCTAACTTCAATGATTACGCCTGCGAGATAATCCTTCGTGGGCGTACCTACATTCTAACTGGAATTGCACCACCTAACTCCTTTCGTTAGTATAGCTCATA
>JBAXNV010000015.1:0-23420 GCA_037133595.1 bacterium | reverse complement strand
AATGGGGGGCTGGGGCTCTCATGCTTGATGGAGTAGACGACTATGTAAATGTTGGAAATAACTCCAGTTTAAATATTAGCGGTTCAATCTCTCTTGAAACTTGGGTCAGTTGGAGTGGAATCGGCACAAATAATGGCGTCATTCTCTATAAAGAAGGCAGCCCCACTGCTTATGGTTTAGGTATTCTTAGTTCCACTGGCAAAGTTACTCTCGGCCTCAATCAGGGATCTACCTGGCACGATCATCTCAGTAATAAAACCATTCCATTAAATACTTGGACGCATATCGTCGCCACTTACGACACCGCTACCAACACCATCAATATTTACATTAATGGCATTCTTGATCGTACTTTCACCGGAGAAACCGGTAGTATTCAAACCAACACCGGTGCTTTAAGTATTGGCCGAGAAATAACTCAAAGTACAGAATATTTTAAAGGTACCATCGACTCCACCCGTATCTACTCTCGCGCCCTTTCCGCCGCCGAAATCCTCAGCAACTACAACATTGGCAATATCGAACTCCAGACTCGCACAGGTAGTGTTATTTTTGGCGGCACAGATACAACAGACACCTATGCCGACAACTCCAAGATCAATACAGGCAATTCCAATTCATATTTTATCAACAATAGCGCATTATCAATTTGCCTAGAGCCAATTGCCCCCAATCTTTATCTCGACAACGATTTAGATGGCTTTGGGGTAAGCTCCCCCACTGCTTGCAAAGTCGCAGGCAAATCTTACGTAAGCAACAGCTCAGATTGTAACGACAATCAATACAATCTCAGCAATATTTGTTGCGTTGCAAATGGTGGAGCATGTGGAGTCGATGGCGACTGTTGCGGGAGTATTTGTGGTACAGATGCAGATAGCGATCTCTACTTCAGTGCAGCGCTTGGGCATACTGGTACGTGTCAGGCGACAGCACGAGCTTATACTGATTGTGATGATGCATCATCAGCAATTAGAACAACAAATATTACTGGTGGGAATATTACAACAAGTGGAGGGTATAAAATACATACTTTTACAGGTAGTGGAACGCTGTCATACAGCTGCCCCAGTAGTGCTATTAGCACTGAATATTTGGTGGTGGCTGGAGGAGGTGGGGGTGGTGTAAGTATTGGTGGCGGTGGTGGTGCAGGTGGATTTAGAACTGGAAGTGGATATTCTATTACTATAAATACTCCAGTAACTGTTACTGTTGGAGCTGGAGGATTAGGTTCAACAAACGGTGGTCTTCGTGGTGAAAAAGGAAGTAATAGTGTATTTGGAACAATTACTTCTGAAGGTGGAGGTGGTGGAACCGGGCAATCGGTTGGTTGGCCAAACGGCCCCGGGGGTATGGCAGGAGGATCTGGTGGTGGTGGCACACGTCAACAAACAATAGGTGGAGCAGGTACAGCAGGACAAGGAAATAATGGTGGTAGTGGATCTGGCCCTGATCAATCTCAACCGTATAGTGCCGGTGGTGGAGGTGGTGCCGGTGGTGGAGGTGGTGCCGGTGGAAATTATGTGGCTGGTAATGGTGGCTCGGGATTGGCTTCTTCAATATCTGGAGTATCCACTTATTATGCCGGTGGTGGTGGTGGAGGAACAAATAGTGGTGGTTCTGGTGGTGCCGGTGGTGGTGGTAGCATGGGTGCGTATACCTATGCTGGAGGCTCAGGAACTCCAAATACAGGTGGTGGAGGCGCAGGTGGAAATTCATGGGGAGATCCAGCTGGCAATGGTGGGTCGGGAATTGTAATTGTTAGGTATTTGGATCCGTAAATTAATACACTATTTCAAGTACCAAGTTATCAACATTTCCCTCTCCCCCTTTATCCATAGTATGATTGATTGGTCATATGATCAAAAAATTGTTCTGGATCTTTTTCAGCTTTTCTCTGGTTTTCCTCACTTCCGCCAGGCCAATTTTTGCCTCCACTTCCGCCACTATCATCTCCAAGGATCTTCTCTTGGGACTTACGGGGATCATATCTCTCGATTCAGTTACGTATAACATATCTTCCCTCCCCTCCGGTACATCTGCCACAATCCAATTCTCAACAGATGGCGGGTCTTGGTACAACAAAGACATGGCGACAGGATCCGAGTCACTTAGCATTGGCAACAATACGATATTTATTTCCAATTACCCTGTCACCACTTTTTATTACAAGCTAGTTCTCACTGGCGATGGTACCAACACTCCACTCGTCGATAGCATTGCCCTCAACTACACACGCCCAACCAACGAATACAGTTGGGAACCATGGAAACCAGTAACCAGCGAGACCATTATCAACTCGCTCGACACAGATTCTGCCAACTGGAGCTGGGATAGCCTCGCAACCTACATGCCCAAAACCAAAAGCGATAGTACTATTATCAAAGCCGAAGGCGCTGGTAGCCTCAAGTTAACAACTGGTATCCCCCAGGTCGACGCTAACACGGTAGGCCTCTGGCATCTGGACGAAACAGGCGGTACCGGGGCTTATCTCAAAGATAGTTCTGCCAATGCCAACCATGGCACCCCAACAGGCACCACCGTCGTTAATGGAATTAGCGGCAAAGGTAGAAGTTTTAATGGGAACACAGATCAAATCGATACTAGCTTGGCTATCAGCCCAGCAGCATACACAACGATAACAATGGAAGCATGGATATACCCACAAACTCAAGCTACAACAAATTATCACTCAATATTGGCGGGAGATGATGGAAGTTATGATCGCGGTGTAGGATTAGGTGGATCTTCTCCATATAATTACATTATTCAAAGTGGCAATGGATCAAGAGATACGGGAATTTCACCAACTCTTAACAAATGGTCCTACATTTCAGTTATTTATGAATCATCACAAATTAGTCTTTATGTCGATGGTATATTACGCTGGCAATATGGTAGTGGCGGAGTATTTGGAACATCAATTCAGGCTTTGCAAATTGCCCAAGATACTGCATGTGGGAACTGCAGATTCAAAGGCACCATAGACGAAGTTCGCATCAGTAACGTCGCTCGCAGTGCCGAGGAAATCGCGGAGAGTTACCGCATGGGTCGCGACCATTATCTCAATCGCACAATAAGCTCCACTGACTTGTCTGGCAAAACATCTATCCCCTTCTACGTCGCCGCCGACAGGCCTGGCTCATATCTAACCGCAACAGCTGGCGAAAGTGCCTTTGCCAACTACCAGCCCGACGGGAACACACTCGGTCTTTGGCATCTCGACGAATTAGTTGGCTCAACCAAAACAGTCACCGATACTACAACAGGATTTATGCGTACATTTGCTGCAGGCACTCTATCTGCCGACACCAAGACTTTCAACTCAGATTTAACAGGTAGCGCATACGGTGGCGTGGCACTTGCCAAAACATTCGCTGGTGGCCAAGACTTCAATCTGGTTACTTATTGGGCCCACAACTATCGGGGTATGGGCATGGTGTATGGGCCAACCGTTACTCACACTGCAATCAACAATTACTCTGCCGATGGTAATGGTACATATTGGGGGGCTCTCAATACTACTGGATTCCCCAGTGGTTATAGCGGCACATTCTACGGCCAATACCACGCCCCTATTGCTGGTGGTGGTGCCGCGACTACAGCCTACTGGCTACGCCACAACAGAACTGGAAATACACTCTCTCTCCAATATTCGACCACATCGGCGACAGGCCCATGGACAAATGTCTTAGCTCCGATTTCAATTGCCGCCAACAACAATGTTGTCATAGGTATGGGCGAGGCTGGGGCAGCAGAAGTAACTCCTCTTAGTATCGTATCTCTAACATATGGCACAACCGTAAAAGATTCTTCCTCCTATTCAAACGATGGTAATGCGGCAGGAACAACATTGACTGATGGCAAGATTGGCAAGGCAAAAGTTTTTAATGGAAGTAGTGATTATGTTTATATTCCAAATAAGTTTGAGCCCACTACAGCCACTTGGTCAACTTGGGTCAAGTTCAACAGTTTCGCACAGCAAGCAGGCGCCAATCAACACGTAATGTATCAAGCTGACGGTACTGGTGCACACGAAACACGAATTTTTGTCGATACAAGTGGAAAGATCAATTGGTATGTATTTAACACAAGTTATGTTTGCCAGTTAATTTCCACCTCAACTCTACAATTAGGGCAATGGTATTACATTTCAAGTCAATATGGTGCAAGTGGCTGCAAATTATATATTAACGGCAATCTCGAAGCATCAAATGTCACAACAAATGGTCCAGGCACAGGAGCAATCAAATTTGGTTTAGGAAACCTTAATTTTAATAGTACAGGCTATATGAATGGCGCAATCGACGAGGTTAGAGTCGACAACGTCGCCCGCACTGCCGATGAAATCCGTCAGGCATACGAGGTAGGGTTACGCAGCCACCCTATCACAATAGACTTTGGTGCCAAGGTCGATGGCAGCGGAGGTGCAGTTACCAGTAGCGCCGTCCTCACATTTACTTTGGATGCCACCTATTACGGCCTCCCACAAAAAGGCTCTGCTGTTTATGCTGGCGACAAGATTATTCTTCGGGAAAACTACGACGGTACCGAATATATTGCTCAAGGTACGGTTAGTTATATTACGCCAAGCACAGGAGTTGTCATTATCTCTCAATGGGACGCCAGTAGCACCTTCCCTCCCAGTGGTTATTCTGTCAATTCTACTGTCTTCAAGTGGCAAAGAGAATACTGGAACATCACCGAGCCACTAGATACTCATCTCGATGCGGTTACCAATCTCTCGCTTCGCCTCACCGATGGCAATGAGGGTCGCACTATCTATCTCGACGACTTGCGCAGTGCCGGCGACTACATGAGCAATCCCGCTGGCACAGCAATCTCAAGCTCAACTGGCAATCGCTACTTCCAGTATCGAGCAATCCTCTCCTCCGCCGACGAGGCCGTCTCCCCTTCTCTTTCTACCGTGTCACTCGATTATGTCACCAATTACCCCCCCAATACCCCCACTCTCATCTCTCCAACCAATGCCGCCACGGATCAATCGCTTACCCCCTCTCTTGTTACCAAAACTACCGACTTCGAGCTCAATTACCTACGTTACCGCATAGAGTTTTGTACCAATGTTCAGATGACCGACAACTGCCAAACATTCGACCAAATAACTCTCCAAACTGGTTCAGGTTGGACTGGCCAAGATGTACAGTCAAACACTGCCTACAGCGACAACAAAGAGGCAATCTACACTTTATCAACTCCATTATCCCCAAGTACCACATATTACTGGCATAGCTACGCGATAGATCCAGGTGGTAGCAACACCCTCTCATCAACTCAAGCAATACCTCACAGCTTTACTACAAGCGCTCTGCCAACAGCCCCAACAGATCCTTACGCCGAAGGAGTAAGTAATCCAAATAGTGTAATCGATACTACACCCGAGTTTTCGGCAATTCACAACGATCCAGATGCCGACGCAGCAAATAAATACGAGATCGAGGTCAACACAAGCAACAACTTCACAGGAGTTGTTATGTGGGACTCGGGTGCAGTTGGCATGAGCAATCTTACTAGTGGTACCAGAAGCACCGATGTCAGTTATTCCGGCACTACAATCCAACTCAATGGGGCAACTTACTACTGGCGGATTCGCTTTACCGATATTAACGGGTTAGTCGGAGCTTGGAGTGCTACCCAGCAATTTACAACCAACACTCCTCCCAATGTTCCTATGCTCGTTTTCCCCACAGCCGACTTTAGTGGCACTACTCTACTCCCATCATTTATGACCAAAGCGCACGATGTAAATGGCGACAATTTGCTTTTCAAACTCAATATTTGCACCAATTTGGGGATGACAGACAACTGCCAAATCATCGACCAAACGCAAGATCCAAACGGGTGGAATAGCTCTTCTTACGCAAGCGATGCTGTTGCAACTTATACTTTTGCCACCCCACTTACCGCAAGCACCTCATACTACTGGCGTAGCTATGCTATAGATCCAGGTGGTAGCAACATCTGGAGCAATACTCAAGATTCGATCAGCGCTCTCACAACAATCAATCCCCCGACAGGCGATAGTAGCTGTCTTATCAAAGAGTCGCGCAACGACTCTTCCCTTACCCTCGAGTGGAAGGATAACTCAACCGATGAAGATGGTTACACTGTCAAACGAAGTGTCGATGGAACCGATTACTCAATCATTGCTGCCAATCTTGCCGCCGACACCAACTCCTACCAAGACACCACAATAACCGATGGCCACACCTATAGCTACAAAATTGCCCCTTACTATTCTGTTGGCCCAACATACGGCGACTGGTGTACAACAGCTACCCTCAATGTTCGTCGTGGCACCATCAAGTTCCGCGGATTTTAATATGTGTCATAATCAATTTATGCAAAAAAAAGGCTTTACTCTCATCGAAGTGCTTATTGTTGTAGCAATAGTTACTCTGCTTATTATCACCCTCACTCTTTCTCTTGTTAGTCAGCGCAGCAAAGCCGAAGATGCCAGGGATAGGACCGAGCTCGATCGCCTCAGGATCGCTTTTGTTGATTATTACAACGACAACAACTGCTATCCTCCCAAAACTTGGTTCGATGCCCAGGATGATTGCGGTAGCAACAATCTTGCCCCCTATCTTGCCAAGATTTCTTGCAACAAAATAACCGGCATGCCATACGTCGTAGTTACCGATGATACGGGATGTGGCTGGTTTGAGCTAAGCACCGATCTTAGGCATCCCACCGAAACTATGCTATGTGAATCTAGCAAAAATTACTGTCTTGGTTCTGCCAATCATATTTTTGCCCCCAAAACACCTGCCCCCTCAAGTATTCCCACTCCCACACCAGTCAATACTTACTACTGCCAAAATGTTGGCAACTGCGCCGCCTATGACACAGTCAACTGGAACTGCACCCCCAACTACCCAACTTCGGCTTGTGCAACGGGTTGCTCTCATACCGGCTCTTGTACTCATCGCTAATCTGACATATATTAGGGGTATGACCAAGTATCTAATACCAGCTCTACTCTTACTTCTCCCTCTTCTCTGGCTTCCTTTTACCCTCAACTTCTTTGCTACTCCCAAGATTCTCTTATTGTTGCTTATTGTAGTTGCGCTCATTGTGCAGCTTGTTGTCACCCTACTCAAGAGCCACACCATCACTCTCCCCAAAGGCGCGCTCACCCTGCCTCTCGTACTTATTATTGCCACTACTCTCCTCAACCTCATCATCAATTCGGTGGCTCGCCCCGAAAGCCTCCTCTCAACTGGTGGGGTACTTCTATTAATGCCTGTTTTGTCTTTCTTTATCCTCACAACCAAAACTCCCCGCAAGCTTACTCGCTTTGCGTTTATTGCAACTATCTCAGGCACTTCCTTGCTCTCTCTATTTAGCCTTCTTCAGCTCACGGTTCTCTACCGCATTGCCGCTCTCCCAACCTACCTTGCCACTCGCACCTTTACTCCCACAGGTTCGCTCCTCGTTACACTTATTTTATTAGCTCTTGGTGGTGGTCTTAGCCTAATCATTGCGCTTCGCCTCCACTTTCACAAAAATATTGCAATCATAGCAGCGGTTGTAACAGCATTTCACGCAATCGCCCTTATTGCATACTTTGCTCTACTCGTACCAGGTGGAGAGCTAACCCTAACCTTCCTTCCGTACCAAGCTTCTTGGTCAATAGCACTCGACGCCCTCAAAAATATTCGCTCCTTCTTTTTTGGTGTTGGCTTTGCCAACTTCTCAACTCTCTACACTTCCGTCAAGCCCCTCTCACTCAACACAACCATATTCTGGAACACTCTCCCCACCAACTCCGGCAGCGAGCTATTACACCTTCTTACAACAGGCGGCATCCTCACCACCCTCAGTTTTGTTCTACTTGTAGTCACAACCATTCGCTCACTTTATAGCGCAACAACCCAAGATTCCAAACCTCTTTTTATCTTTGCATACATTACCCAGTTGCTGGTTTTTATCTTTGCCCCAGGCCACATTATTCTCTATACCCTCTTTTTTGTTACAAGTGCTCTTATTTGTACCGCAGACACAACCACATCCCACACAACTCTTGCCAAAACTCCTCGCTTTATCACCGTTGGCCTTTTACTGCTCCCCACTCTTGTTGTCCTATACTTTGGCGGGCGATATTTGTTGGGCGAGGTAGCGATGCGCAGTGCCCAAGTTGCTCTAGCTAATGGCGATGGCCAGCAAGTTTACGAAAAGAATATTGCCGCTCTAGGCTACATGCCCTGGCTCACCGATTACCATCTTGCTTTTTCACAGGTCAATCTTAGGCTCGCAAGCGCCCTCTCCCAAAAGAAAGATCTTTCCGAGCAAGACAGGAAAACCATTTCTCAACTTATTCAGCAATCCATCAACCAGGCCAAAGCTACAGCTTCACTCTCTCCGAGTAGTAGCACTTCTTGGTACAACCTCGCAACAATCTATCGCAACCTCATTGGCGTGGGCTCTGGTGCCGAGGAGTTTGCCATCAATTATTTCAATCAAGCCGTTACTCTCGACTCCGCCAATCCCAGTCTTCGCCTCGAATATGGTGGCCTTCTTTATCAGCTTGGCACAGCCCAATCTAGCTCAATGTCTGCCGAGTCCAAATCTGGTTTATTAGCTCGTGCAAGTAGCGAGTTCCAGACAGCCATTAGCCTGCGCCCAACCTATGCCAATGCTTATTACAATCTCAGCAAAGTCCTTGAGCTTCGTGGTGAAAAGGACCAAGCCATTCAGGCTTTGCAAAAAACCATTTCCCTCCTCGATACAAGCTCTGCCGACTACACTGCTGCAACCCAAGAGTTAGATCTTTTAACCAAATCAACTACCACTCCAACCACATCAGCCGCTCCATCGCCCAAAGCTATACAAGCCCCCAAAGCAGATTCTACAACCGAGCTTGTCCAACCCGCGCCCTTACCATCGCCAATTACAGGTGGCCCGATTATTCTCCCCGATGACAACCTCCTAGTGCCCTCGCCAGTACCAACGCCAACCACCTCACCAACATCTTCTCCCGTAGCTTCCCCAAGCATTTAGTATGATAAAATAACCTCTATCAAAGGGCCTTTAGCTCAGTTGGTAGAGCGCTTCTATGGCATAGAAGAGGTAAGGGGTTCGATCCCCCTAAGGTCCACCATTGGGGGATAAGAACCCCGCAATCATTCCACAAACTTCCAGGTAGTAATCTCAGTCCGTTAGGTGTCAAACATAGCAATCGATGGTAATAAAATGGTAGTCAGCATGCGGTGAGATCCCCCTAAGGTCCACAAAACACTACCCCTACTTCAAAAGCTCAACCAGTTCTGGCAATCCTTCACTCATCGCAGCAGAAACAAGCACAACCTCTCTCCCCGTCTGCTTCGCCATCTCCTTCTTCACTCTACCCCAATCATCCTGCGCAATCAGTTCGCGCTTATTCACCACAATCACTTCTTTCTTTTCTGGCAAGTTATTACCAAATTTTTCTAGTTCTTTGCGCACAATTTGGTAATCTTTTACCATTTGTGCAACAAAATCGACATTATCTTGTTCTTCGTTTTCGGTCACTGGGCGTGGAGCCAATACGTGTAGCAGCATTTCACATCGTTCCAAATGTCTCAAGAACCAGGGTCCGATCCCCTTGCCTTCCCACGCCTCCTCCACAACTCCAGGCACATCAACCAATATTTTGCGTTTGTCATTCACATCCATTACTCCAAGATTGGGTTCGAGTGTTGTAAATGGGTAGCCAGCAATCTTGGGGTTGGCCTTGGTAAGTGCCTTCAATATCGATGATTTCCCAGCATTTGGCAGCCCCACAATCCCAATATCGGCAACCACCTTTAGCTCAAGCACCAGCCACTTTGCCTCGCCTGGCTTACCATCATCATGTTCCATTGGTACTTGGTTGCTTGCAGATCGAAAGTGAAAGTTCCCTCTCCCTCCACGACCTCCATAAGCTACTTCGCATTTAGCGTTGTGCACTTTCATATCCATTATCATTTTGCGAGTTTTAATAACTTCTTCAAAAACTTCTCGATCACGCATGTCAGCTTCCGCCATCTCCTCTGGTATCTCCCACACCACAGTTCCAACAGGCACGTGCACTGTTATGTCGAGCATGTCTTTGCCGTGCATTTTTTTACCAAATCCCTGCTCACCATTTTTTGCTTCAAATTTCTTCTGAAAATTAAATTCTACAAGAGATGCAATATTCTCATCAGCTACAAGTATTACGTCGCCACCCTTTCCCCCATCGCCTCCATCTGGCCCACCTTTGGGGGCAAATTTTTCATGGCGAAAATGCACACTACCATTGCCTCCATCACCTGCTTTTACAAAAATTCTTGCTAAATCTTTCACTGTGTCCTTCCGTAGTCCTCCCGACGAAGGAGGATCTGCCAATCATTATACCAGAGAAAATAACCGTAAGATCAACCAAAATGCTACAATCATTATAAATATCTGTGCTTGGAGGTAAATATGCTTTATTTAATTGGTCTTGTTGTCATTTTGTTTCTTGTTTCCCTCAAACAAGTCAACGAGTACGAGCGTGGCGTCGTCTATACCATGGGGCGTTTTAGCTACATTCTTGGCCCAGGGTGGAAATTGATCATTCCCATCTTTCAATCCTTCAAAAAAGTAGACATTCGTATCAAGGCAACCGATGTTCCCAAGCAAGATACCATCACCAAAGATAATGTCAGTTGCAAAATGAATGCCGTCATCTACTACAAAGTCGAAGATGCCGCCAAAACAATCAATGAAGTCGAAGATGTTACCTATGCCGTTTCCCAACTTGCCCAGACTACCATGCGCAGGGTCGCAAGTGAAGCCACGCTCGATGAGTTACTCAGTAATCGCGAGAAGATCGCCGCCGAAATATTGGGATTAGTCGAGAAGCACGCCTCTAGTTGGGGTATCGATATTCAATCGGTCGAGCTCAAAGACATCGAGCTCCCCGAAAGTATGGTTAGGACCATGGCCAAGCAAGCCGAGGCCGAACGCGAGAAAAGAGCTACCATCATCAATTCTGAGGGTGAGCTTATGGCTAGCAAAAATCTAGCTCAAGCCGCCAAGATGCTTGCCACCTCTCCCGGAGCTTTACATCTTCGCACACTCAACAGCATCAATGACATTTCTAGTGATCAAAGTAATACTGTTGTTTTTGCAGTTCCCGTTGAAATATTACATGCCATTGAAGGCTTCGCCAAAAAAAGATGATTGTAGGGTAGATTTAACTCTCTCAATCTATCGCTTTGTATATCACTTAATAAACGTATTATAACGTATATTTTACTCTGGGAAACCCCTTTACAAACACCATAAAAAACGTCATAGTGGACCAGTGAGTAAACGTGCACTATTTATCACCAGTATTTCGCTTATTTCTGGAGTGGTTGGCGTCGCACTATATGGGTACGCAACCATCATCAACCCAGCCCTACCATTTACTTCGGTTTTGCGCCCCATTACATCCAGCATTTCCTCCACTATCTTACTTGCCCCGATCAAAAGTAAAGATCCAAGCGAGGTAGCCCAACAAGAAAAACATGCTGCCAAAGAAGAAGCTGTTAAGGAAGCCAAGCAAGAGGCCAAGCAGCAAGAACTCAATACTTGCGAGGTAATTGGTGGTGGCACCATGACTTCTTCTGGTTGCTCTGGTGGTGACCAAGCAGCAATTGCTGCTTACGTGCCAACGGCTCCAGCAACAACAGATACAGTCAAAGTAGCTAATGGAGGTTGCTCCGTCAATGGGATTGTTATCCCAGACAAGTCCAGCGCAATTGGCCCAGGAGATGCATTAGTCACTTGCAACAATGGCCAGTTCGATCCCGCCGATATTACCAAAGTTACCCCCGACAAGCTTATTCTCCCAAGCTACATCCCTAGAGATAATAATGGGATTATTGATACTAAAGGTCTCAATGAAACTTTAACCAAAACACTCCAAGAGACAAATGTCGTCACTCAAACTGCCATTAATACTACTGCCACTGCTGTTCAAGCTCAAAATTCCAAAGAAAATGATCTTTTTTCAATTATTTCTCCAAACATCATCGACACTAGCAAGCCATTACCAATGGACCCAAGCAACATTGCCACATTTAATGCAGATCAACTCACCAAGCTGCGAGCTACGGAGCAATATAAGGCTTTAGATAAAGCCTGTCGTGATCCAATAATAAAGAGTAGTGGGTCCAACATGGATATTCTTTGTTCATGGCCAGCTATTCAAAGCAAAGCTATTGAGGCTTTATTGCCAGAATTATTAAAAAAATTAGCATCAGCAACAGACGCTACATACAAAGAACAGCTCAATACAGAGATTGCCTCACTTCAAAAGTTTCAGAAAGATCTTGATACTCAAGTCAAGCAACAGGTCGATCAAGCCAACGCTGCCGCTCTTCTAAGTTTTGCAGAACGAACAATCAATCACGGTGAAGGTGTAAGTAAGAATGAAAATATCGCAGAGGATCAGCAAACAAAGTACGCAACTCTAATCAAAGATCTCTCTCCTACTGAGCTAGCAAAGTCAGGCAATCCATATCAAACCAAGATTGCTCTTCAAAGTGGAGACACCAAAACCATCGCTGAGTTAATACAACCAGCAATTGAGAAAAAAGAGGCAGCCATTAAATTACAAAATGCGTACAACTTTATTACTCAACCCACAGCCAACGACACTTCTGGCAAATCAAGCCCTAACGATACAATCACAACTTACGCAATCCAAGCACGACAAACACTCAAAAATTACGACAAAGCAAATGGCACTACCCTCCTTATAGACGCAATAACTTCGAGTTATGAGGCAAGCCGCAAGTATTTCTCCGAAGAAATGGCTTTATGTAAATCTTCTTGTTTAGGAGCTTGCATTATTGATGCAAACGCATCTGCCACCTGCCAGCCAACCACATTTATCGGGCAAGGTGTCAGCCAAAATGGTTCTCAAGTTGGCATCACTGTTCCAGTTTCCAATCCAACTGATCCCAACATTATCGCTTTAGTAGATGTTATCTCTACAGTGAGCAAAGCAAGCGGCGGATCAATCAGCTTAGATGAGCTCAACAAAATTATTTCTTTTAATCAAATACTCAATCCCGATCTTACAGCTTCTTCCATCGAACAAGCCATCAATCGCAATAACTACCTCTGTCCATCCGGCAACTGTGTTTATTCAGACAAGAGTAATAGCTTTATTCCCGTTGATATTGCCGATGGGAGTTTCGTCAATTATTTCAACAAACTAAGTGCCTCTGCAACCGAAATAAACATTCGCACCCTCACTGGATTGTATATACATTTAGCGGGTACAACGGCGAGAAAATTGGCCATCTCAATGAGCCCTGTGGCAAGATCAGCTGGTATGGGCCAGCCTCTCACTGCGCCAACAGCCTTCTTTCTTGCCAAGAAAGCGCTTGCGTTCCAGACGCAGCTACGGCCAAGTTAATAACCGCCGCAGTTTACAACGCCGGCGATGGGCTCAAGCTTAATACAACTCTAATTCCCGAGCTTGCCAAAATAAGTACCAATGTAGAGCTAGCCAAATCTGGTTGCAACAAGAGCAGTAGTCATTTTCAAGCCAATGGCTCATGTTTTATCTGCTGGGATAATAGCTCCCAAATAGCCTCTCCCGCACTCGATAATTCTCTCTGCGACAGTCCAGCCAAGATCGCTCTCGCCGATTCCAAGATTCCTGGTCATGGATGTACAACCGGAGGCGGTTATTGTGCAAACAGTAGTACCAAGCCAAGTAGTGGATTCATCAATACTGGATCCAATGATTGTGGTGGAGGTAATACATGCATTTCTGGTGCAAATGTCGTAGCTAGCACTGGCCCAAGTCAACCACGCGATGTTGGCGCAACTTGTACTGCCGGCCAATGTGCCAATGGCCTAAGCTGTATCAACAATCACTGCGTTAGCGAGCAAGACGCTGCGTTTTCGGCCGAATATCAGCGAGGAAGTTTATTAGGCAATGAAAATCTTGTGGCCAACAGCGACAAAACATATGTCAAAATTTTCCCCGTAGTTGATCAGGTTATTGGCACAATTCAAACACTTCTAAATGGCCCTCTCAGCATTCTCCCCACCTCCAATTATTATTCTGCAGCTACAACACAAAAAGATACTCTTCTTCAACTTGCAACCAATCTTGATTCAGATACTGCACTTCAAAACAAAGATCAAAATCTCAATTTTAGTCAGCTTGCAATCTCTCAAATGTCGGCGGCGGCGCAGACTACGGCCTACATTGACAAAACTCAAGAGGTATATGGTAGTAACACTGGATTAGATAGGATCTATTTCGACACCATCAATCGTGTTAGTTTGGTCGCTTCTGGGTGGACCAGTTTCAAGGATTGGACTACTAGCCCAGGCTCAGACCAATCTTCACTTGGTAGTATGGTTTCTAGTCTCAACGGCGATAGCAATCGATTTAAAAGCACTTCTCTCAACTATTTTAATATTTCTGCAAATAACAACTCCACTATTGGTTCGCGACTTATTGCGACAACGGGTATGGCAATTGATCCAGTTGTTATGGCAGCAGATCTCATTCCAATCGGAAGAGGCATTACCAGTGCCGCTGGGTTAAGTAGCGAAAAGATTCTCGCCAAAACCACAGCTCTCGCTGCCGAAAAAACAGCCTCCAATCAACTAGCCTCTGCAGGGCTTAAATCCTTTGATATTGTTGTCAATAAGGTGGTTCTTGGTGGGTTAGCAGAAGACGGAGTCAAGTTTCTTGCCAAATCACCCACAACTACTCTCGTTGCCAATGCCGTTCGTGGTATTAGTTCTGGTATTTCCAGAGTTACTGGCTTAGATCTACTTAGTAAGGGTATTGGTAATGGGATAAAATCTGGAATCTCTACCAGTTTTGATTTTGCTGCCAAGTTCTCCAAAGATTTTCAGCCCACCACCTTAGCCAATACATTACTCAAACAATCCAAGCCAGGGGAAGAGGCTCTTCTTCTAAAGCTTACCAAGGAAGAAATACTTGCCAAAGCTGGCGATGCTCGCGCGCTGTTCAAAGGTAGTGACGATGCTTTTGTCGCCTCTACCCAAAAACAAATTATCGATCGTTTACTCGCTAGCACCAAAGGCGAAATTACCGATGCCTTTTTAGTTAAAACAAATCAGAAATTGGTCGATCAATTCATTGCCGATCATGGAGGCAATGCCTACACAAACGACGAGATTCTAGATATTGTTACCAAAATCATGAAAGCAAATACCGATGGTAAATATGCAGACCCAAAGGTAGTCTCCGAGCTTCTTAGCAACCTCAAAGGCGTCAACGAAGCATTATCACTAGCCAAAAAGTCTGGTGTTACAGTAGCCTTAAGTAATAATGCAAGCGCCAGGAAATACCTCACAGCCTATGCCGAGCTCACCAAGGCCCTAGAGGGTGGAGCTGCCAAAAGCGCCGCCGAAGCCGCAAAACTCATTACCGACAATCCAAGTCTTGCCAATCAATTTTCCTACTTCCTCAAAAACAGTGGCTCTCCCCTACTCAAAGAAAATCTGGCCAAAATGTCAGCGGCAGATCTAACCAAAGCGCTTCAAAAAGAAGGCTACAATGCTGCCAAAATCCAAGAAGTGGCGCTTGCCAATCGCAATAATATTGTTCCAGAAAAGGCATCTTTATGGTCTAGTGTTACCGATTATCAAGGTAAAGGTCTCACGTCCATTGGCTATTCCAACGAAGAATCCAAAGCGATTGTTGCAATAACCAAAAATAACGGAATTATAGCCTCGGGCAACAAGCTTGCATTTGCCGAAGGCTTTCAATCTACTCCCGCCGAAGAAGCATTATTAAAGCGACTCAATGCCCAAATGGAGAATTTGAGCATTGCATATCAAAAAGCCAATCCAGCTTGGAATATGCGTGACGAGCAAGTCAGCGCCTACCTCAACATTCTCGACAAAATGTCCAACACAACAGACGCTTCAGTACGCCGTTTACTTATTAACCCCACAACGGGAGGTGGCAAAAATACGGTTCTTACTCCTCTTGCCACTCTTTTTGAGCTTGAGCAAGGAAACAATTTTATTTCTGCTGTAGCCAAAAATCAACTCAACGATCAAGCCAAAATTATCCAAACACTCGGTTCTTTCTTTGGCGATCACGAAACTTTGGTACTAAGGCCCAATACAGCTGGTCAATACGAAATTTTCGATCTCGCTGGCAACCAAATTCCTTTCGAAAAACTTCAATCACTTCTTGATCAAACCAATGTTCCAAGCTGGCAAGTTTGGCGCTCCAAATCCCCCACTTTCAACATTCTTACCGATCACGATTCGTTTGGATTTCTTTTTGACGAGGCACAAAAATATTCCAAGGGTCTAGGTACTAGCCAGCCTGAGATCGCAGGGCTTATGAGCAATTTCTTTAGCCGCAAACCCGCCGGCTGGGTCGATGAAATAGGTACTGTTGGTGGCCACTGGATGAGTAGCTATGGCAAAAGCTACACGATAGCCACCCTACCTACCGAGTTTTCCAATGGGCTCAAAAATGGTCAAGAAGCAATTGATATTTACCAAGCTAGCAAAAATAGCAATCTCATAACAGCTACCAATAATGGAGATCTCAAGCCAATATTTAATAGTGGTAAAAATGTCCTTGAACCTCTCGAAGATTCACGCCAAATTCAGTTAGTTGGGGAAAGTTTAGATTTTGCTCAAAGTGGGCTCTCCAAAGAGGCTAAAGATATCATAAGTCCCATTCGAACCTCAGTTGGCGACTTCGACAGCTTCATTCGCAGCACCGATTTGGATTTTCTTGCCAAAACCAATGGTAATCCAAAATTAGCCCAAGAGCTTTCCCAAGCTGCAGCACAGGCTCGCAACTATAGAGATGCTGTATCAGCTCAGCTTCAAATCCACGCTCTTACAGCAGCCGACGATTACACCATCGAGGCAGGTCTCATTAAGTTGGCAAAAAGCAAAACCATCACTGGTCAACAATATTCCGACGTTATGCAGGCTCTCGCACTTCAAGATGTTGGAGGTGCCAAACTTGGTCTATCGCTTTGTACCGCAAGTCTTACAACACCTTCTCTTATAGCAAGCAATCTCAAGCTTAACATCCTTGGTGCAACAGCCTGCCTGCTGCCACTCGCACAGCTCAACGTCAACCCAACCTCACTCACGGTTTCAGTCGAAGATATCTTCAATTCACTTGGCGCAACTTATCTCACCGATGCAACAACTGGCATCCCTACAGCCAAATATGGCTTTACCACTCTTGGCCAAGATGTAGAGTTGAGTCTCCCAAATGCTGTCAAAACTGGTCAGAGCATCACCGAGCTTACCACTCAAGCATCAGATGCCGCCATTACAACAATGCGCAAAAACGAAATGGCTCTTGTTGCCGATGCTGGTTCTGGCAAAATGTCCCAAACATCCCTCGACACTACCGCTCAAGAGCTTATTCTCAAAACCAACAATCAAATGGGCAAAGATGAAACTTTATATGTTGCACTCATGAATGGTGATGGTAAAAACCAATTAATCAAAGTGGAAAAAGGTGTAACTTCGCTCGATCTAAGCATTGCAGGAAAAAGTTACAATACTCCCGAAGACCTCTACGAAGCTGCACTCAAACTAAAAAACGAACAGGCTGATAATATTATAAATCGCGTACTCGCAATCAATCAAGATCGTACCCGCGGCGTCAACTTCAAACCTCTCGCAACAGACCCTCCCAAAGATGTTATTTCCCATATCTCCTTGCTTGGCGACATTGAAACTCTCAACGTAGATGTTGCTAGGCAGACTGCGGGCAGACTGCGTGGCTACTCCGCCACCCCTCCCTACGATCTTTTTGTTATTAGTAAAACCACACTAACTCCAGAGCAAGCACTCACGCAAATCAAACTCAATTCATCAGTTCTTGAAGCCGATCTTAGCTTTAGTCGTAGTCTAGAAACCATAACTCAATTTACTACCGACAACCTCGTTAAAGATCTACAGAAACTAGGCAAAAACAACAAACCATTATTAGAAGAGCTTACGGCATATGATCATCAGCTACAGACTGTTGGGAGTAATATTCACAACACTCCTCGCTTCGTCGATTCCGAAGAGGCTTTGCTCAACGAATATTTACTTAGTAGGAATAGACTCGACAATCTTCTCAAGCGCGCCGAACAGCTTGGAGTCAAATCTTTTGACCTAGAGCCGTTACGCAAGTCGTACGGCTTAGTTGATCCAGCGCTCACTGCTACAGATTTTGCCAGCGCCAAAGTTGGCACAAGAATAGCTGGCGATACCACTGCTAATCTCAATGAAAAGGTGGTAGCCATTCTTAACAAGGTAGATACCCAACCCCTCCCAGAGCGCTACGCATACGGCGCTCCTTCAGCAACATATACTCAACAACAAGTCTCAATCCCCACTACTTCAGTTTCCACATTACCAGCTCTTCCCACTTCCCTCAATCCTTCGAGTGTTGTTAATCGCTTCAATCCTTTCTCAGGTATCAATACTCTAACTCGCGCAGTCACGAGTAAAGGGCTTGCAATAACTCCAAACGTCGCCGCCCATGTTGTAAATCTTCTACCAAAAGCCACAACTGCAGAAAGACTTGCACTAGCAACAAACATCCTAGCACCCACAAATAACTTTACCCACATTGCTTTAAGTAATATTAATATAACTACTTCCACCGGTTCACAATCTCTTGGCGCATTAGTTGATACCAATCACACAATTTACATCGAGACTCCGACTGATCAAATATATATTACAAAAGCAAACGAAAATACCACAAATCCAGAGAATATTTATCAAGTTACTACTATCAATAAAGATACCAAAGCCCAATCGGTACATACAAGAACTTCTCTCACTAATATTGAGGAAAAGGATCTTCCGGATTACGACATATTAAACACAAACGATGTTTTTGTTACCATCACAACCAACGACAATACCAACGTAACTCCAATTACTTCTCTTGGCGATCTTGTAGCTGCCAATCAACCCGAAGCTAGATTAGCTACCCACTATTCAGCCATCCCACCCGCCCCTCCAGTTACTGTTGATATCACCAACAACATCCAATCAAACCTCGCCATTCGGTGGCAAAACAACATTCAAAGCGTTGATTTTACCAAAGTTACGTCTCCCCTTAATCTCACGTTGCAACAGCACCTAGATCGCGGCGACATCATTACTCTCAATAGCCCAGATGGTACTTTCTATTATCACAAAGAGTCAGATCTTTACATTACCAATGCTCCAGGTGGACAAGCTTACCAAAGCACCAATACAGAGAATCTTTCCGAGAAACACTTCCCGACCGCCCAAGATTTACAAACCAAAGATGGATACTCAATAACCATTGCCGATAGTGATACTGTCAATCTCATTCCAGCAACTCCACTTATCAGCATGTTCCCTCTTCAAACACAGGTAGTTCCCCAAGTCGCACTCAATCTCAACAACTTCCCAGCATTGCAAGCTCCGATAATTCAGCAAATAAACAAAGCGATCGCAAGCATCCCAGCCAATATCTCCAATTGGCTCAAGAATTTTCTTCTTCCCAAGTCTTTGCCAGTTACTCCATCCACTCCAGTAATCTATTGGGGTGGTGTAGCCATAACCCCCCTCACTCCAGCCGAACAACTAGCAGGCCACGCTGGTATACGTCAATATGGTTATCTCGATCTCAACACATTAACGATCAATGGATTTACACTTCAAAATCTAGCTGAAGGTGACACTATTTCTATCCAATCAGTTGCAGGTACTACTACCCATACTAGGGTAGCAGACAAGAATGGTGTCAAACAATTCAAGACTACCCATCCCAACAACTCGATCAATATCACCAATCAAAAACAGCTTGAGGAAAAGTACCTCCCAACAGTCAAAGACATTTTGCCAGGTAGCCATACCATTACTGTTATTCATGGCGGCGTCACCACTTCCAAAGATCTATTTGAGGAGATTGTCTCAGCAGTTGTTACGCCAATCACACGTACTCCTTGGCAACAATTCACCGACCGGTTCTTGGGCCGCACTATCAATTTTATCAGTCCAACGTCGCCAAGCTCACCTATCGACAACTCCATCAGCGCAACTATTCAATCGCACACACAACAAGAGCTCACCGCCGAAGCGGAATTTATTCAAAGTAGAAGTAAAAACAATCCCAAGCTCCAAACCATATATGATGATACTTCCTCCAACTACTCATCATTTGTTAACAATACTCAAGCTTACGTTGGCACACAACCAATCTCAACAGCGCAAAGGTTCATTACTTCTGTCCCCTTCCTCAATAGTGTCAACCAAACTACAATTTCAATTATCAATAAAGATGCTCATGTAGAGGCTAGCAGACTTTTTGACAACAAATACAAAAGAATCAATCCTATCAAACAAAAAATTCTCGACGGTTATATAGATCAATTTCTAGGTCTTGTACTTCAAGCCACCAAAGATGGTGATATCAAAAATCTTAGCTATTCAGATCTATCAAGTCTAATGTTTGATAATATCCACGTCCTTGCCTATCAAGACTATGTCGACACCGAAAATCTCCTTGGTGATCACGGGCTTCGACATCTCGTAGACAACAACATCACTGTAACCTTCAAGATATTGGATCTTGCCAAACAAAATGGAGTAGCTATAAAAGCCATTGATTATCTTATGGGAATGCAAATCCAGATTATGCACGATTCTGGTTATACCAACGATACTTTACGTAGTGGAGTCAACGCCTCTGTTCGCAATATTGATGTAGGTCACAATGTTCTTTCTGCCAAAAATTTTCGCGAGAGTCTCACCAATCCCACCAATCCCTTGTTAACAGTTTTCAACGCCAACCAACTTGATCTTATACATAAGGGAATCTTGTGGCACGACGATTCATTCATTAACCTTCAAGGCAGTAAAGATGATGTCATTCTAAGTGCCATCCACATTGCCGACAACACCCATGCCTTCGAAACCAAACTCCCAGAGATACTCTATGGCTATCCAGAGTCACTCAAAGCCATGCGTATTCTCAAATCCATTGGTGATCTCATGACTGATATTAATGATCCAGAAAGAGCACGCATCATCGCCGAAATCAAATTTAATTTGGCTCAAAGCATTCGCAATCGAAACGATTTGGGAGAAGATGATAAGGCTTCCTTGTTATTAGCTGTTAATCTTCTAAGCCCAGAACAAGCCACTTTCAACATAGGTCGCATCTTTGGCAACAATCCCACCATATCATACAATCCCAATACCAATAAGGTTGAGATTAAAGTCGAAACATCAGATATTCACACTCAAATTACCAAGCTTTTTAACATACAAGCTTTCGATCAAGTCGCCAAGTTTATCGCCGATCTAACCGGCACTAATAAGACTGATGTTATTTTAGCTATTCAAGCTGGCCAACTTGAATTTGGTAACGACAAACTCTCTATCAAGGCAGTTGTCGATCCTCAAGAAGTTACCTCTGGGCTTACAGATTATGAACGCAATCTAGTGCAACTTCTTAGCTCGGACGTGGCATTTAATGCATACCAAACCAGCGATAGAGATGACATCATTGTGATAAATGATCTCACTCAATATCTCGCGTCACATCCCGACGATCAAATCTCGCAAAACACTATTTTACAAACCAAGCAAGATCGTCTCAATCTCCTTCTTAAATATGTCAACGAAAAAACAAATTTAACACCAGCACCAACCTCAAACAATTTTCAAGAACTAAAACACCATTCAGGTGTCAATATTTATGGTTTCTTAGATCTCGATACATTTAGTTTTAATGGTTCATCTCTTTCGCAAATTACAATTGGAGGCGTTATTGCCATAACTACAAACAACAAACTTCCATATACTACCTATCACAAAAAAATTGGGCCCAATCAGTGGGAAACTACCTATAGCTACAAAAGTAGTATTAACACAACTAATCAAAAGCAGCTTGAGGAAAAGTATCTCCCAACAGCCAATGATATTACAAATGGCAGCCACACAATAGCCATCACCCATAATAGTAATAATCTCACCAAAACTAGAGATCTTTTCTTGAGTATTACCGATCCTATTGTTAGTTTAACGAGATCCAATCAAGTCAATTGGCTCGATCTTATCTTCAACGATTTTACCACCAACCTTGCACTTGACCCGAAAACGTTTAATATGTTTACAAGTAGCCTTGTCCCACTTTCTCCAATATTGATAAATACACAATTAACCCAACAGACTCTTATTTCAACTCAATTATCATTTCAATATTTGGTATATTCGATAAACCAATTCATTCATAACTTCCCCACCAAGCCATAATTGATACCAAATTGTGTTATTATTTAATAAATATGAATACAAACAGCCCCGAATCAAAACAATTTAAACAGGAAAATTGGCTTAATAATCATGGGGTAGATGCGAAAGAATGGTCCCAAGCAGAACCCACCACTCTTCACAGCATCATGTTTCTCATAACTCATCAAGCAAATTTTGCCAATTTTACTGCAGAGTCTGGATCCAATGATCCTATTCTAGAATATCTCCAACAATTTCGTCCCAAACTAACCTGGGATGCAAATTCTACCATCGAAGACATAAACATTAAAATTGCCCAAACAGATCAATTACCCCAAATCATGAGAGCATTCCAGCAAAATCTATCTGACTCAGATAAGCTAACATACGGAATAAAAAAATTTACGTTATAACATAAGGAGAAATATGTCCAATATCAACTACGACACCGCACCAGAAATTTTCGTGACCACCAAGCCCAAATCCAAGCTTCGTTTCAATTTTTCTCTTCGCAGTATTGGCAGCAACCTTCTTGCTCTACTCAAACTAGTTGTTGCTGTTGCTCTAACTGGTTTTGCCGCAATCCTCAGTGTCGGAGTTTTCTCAGCTCTCAGCAGTAACATTACCTTCACTGGCGTCGAAGTCCAATTCGACCCCATGATCACAATCGCTTATCTCGGTCTTGCATATTTTTTGTCAAACCATTATCAACTAGATCGTTCACAGGGTTTTCGTTATTTTATCCTTGCCCTAATTCTTAGCTATACCACTCCATTTCTTCAGGGATCATTCTTCTTGTTACTTATTATCCCTACTCTTCAATTATTCAGGTTAATCAATTCTCCCAAGTCGCAGTAATCGTCAAAACCTTATTTCCAATATTCTTCTGGATATTGACTTTTCAACTCATCTTGATCATGTTTAGTTCCACTTTGAATGTCTTTAAGAAAATATTTCCTACCCTCTACGCCACCAAGCAAAAACTTAGCCGCTCCAACCCATCCGCCCCACCAGCTATGTTTTTCTCCTTCCATATTAATTTTCGCATCTAGCTCAGAGTCTCCAGTTGACCCATCGTGGCTAAGCTTTTCAAATTGTTCTTTATTTAAGAGTAATGTGACATAGCGTGTTGGTTTTTTGTGTTGATTTGCTTGATAATATCG